>WQSQ01000039.1 GCA_009787775.1 Treponema sp. | reverse complement strand
CAGGATCATCTGATGTTCGCGTTCCTTATTCAAAACACTGTCATTATAGAAGAATTAATGAGACGGCAATTTGATTTCAGGTTTACGACTATCACAGAGATACGCGAAAATCAGGCGCGCAGCCTTATAGAATTATCTGAAGCTTTAAACAAAAACCATGTTCTTGTCTCATATATTGACGAAGTTGAGTACTATAAAACCGCGTATTATCTTGCAGCGAGCCTCTACCGCAACGGCAAAACAACAACTGCGCTGAACATATGGAGCTTTCTTGCCTCCCAGCCTCGGGCAGGAGAATGGTACAGCCGCGCCGTAAACCAGCTTCGCAGCCCTCACGCCGAACCAATAGTAGAAATGCCTTAATTACTGTTTAATTGTTAAGTTATCGGGCAACCCGGATTTGGGGTTCCAATCGTTGACATCCTGTCAACTCTTTCCACCCCCGACTACGCGTTCCCGGCGCATCCGTGCACCGATATTATTATTAAGGCTTACGCCTTAGCATTGTTCAAGGAACGCTTCGTTTCAAATCCGAACTGCTTTGTTAAATCAATTCTTAACATTCCTGAACATTACTGTTTAATTGTTAAGTTATCGGGCAACCCGGATTTGAACCGGGGACCCCAAGTCCCCCAGACTTGTACGCTAAACCAACTGCGCTATTGCCCGATAGAGGAAATATCCCTTTTTTATACTAATAGAAATGAAATAACGTGTAAAGGTATGCAGGATTGATATCTTCAGTAGATAATAAATATTTTCAATATTCTTTTAAAAAAAACAGCGTTATATTGACAAAAATGCCGAAAATATAAATAATGGGTACAAAAGCATGATAAGGGAAACTTGTTCTGTATTTAGATAAATATAACAATAATACAATTGTCCCTCGATGCGGCGGTGGTTTATAAAGAGTAATCGAATGAAGTTCTAGCAAAACTTTTAAACGGAGGGTCTGCATTTTGCAAAAGGCTCAGATGTCTCTTTATAAAAAGCTGGATTGTATTAAAATGGGCTTATTGGGAAACTAGCAGTATAGACCGTTGGTTTATATAGTTCAAAAATAAGTCTTTATTATTTTTCAGGAGAAACAAGATGAAGAAAATTGTAATTTTTATGGTTCTTGCCGCGCTTGTTGCAGGCGGAGCTTTTGCTCAGATCAGCCTTGGTGTCGGCGCGCTTTTTGATATGAGCTTTGGTAATGGCATGAAACTCGATAAGTATGTAGAAAATGCTAACAATACAAGTTTTGGCGGATTTGTTTTCCTGGATGCCAATTATGTAGAGGTTGATGTCAGCTTCGCGTATGGATCGCTTAAAATGTCCGGAAAGAAAGCAGATGGCACGAATATGGTGTTCACGGGAAATGAAGCCAATGCAGGAAGCGTACTGCAGCTAGGTTTCAGCGTATTGGGAAAATACCCAATCCATATGGGTTCCTTTACCGTTTTCCCTCTTATAGGAGCAAGCTATAACATGGTTCTCTCACAGAAAGATAAAGACGGTAAAAAAGTTGAAAAGTTCTATGATTTAAAAAACCTCAAAGAATCTACCGCTTTAGCAGAGTTAAGCCAGTTTAGTATTTTAGGCGGCGTAGGAATTGATGTCCCATTCAGTGGTAATTTATTCTTTAGAGCAGAAGCGTTATTTAATTTCCGTTTGGCTAGCAAGTCGATGAGAGACGTTGTAGATATTGGAAAAGTAATTGATTCTAGAGTAAGTACAACCATGGGTATGGGCCCCAGAATCAAAGTCGGAATCGGCTTCAGGCTCTAGTTTATCGGGCTATATTACAATATCATCTTGTTCCGGAGCGGTACACACAAACGCCGTTTGTGTGTACTTTTCTCATCAAGGCGCGGGTTTGCTGTTACAGCATGTTGTACTAGCCGTGTACAGCTCATTGTATTAGCCTTGTACAACGGTTTGTACTAGTCTTGTACAGCGCACTGTACCAGCCTTGTACAAAATGTTGTACAGTTTTACATCTGCATACCAGTCTGCTCAATTCATCTTTAAGACAGATTTATCGTAATCCTCAGGCGGAATAAAGCCCAACAGGTGAATACAGGCTGCGGCTATGGAACTTATCCCCAATCCTTCATTAAGGCTATTATCTTTCGGTTCATTTGTATATTCGCCCTTGTACTCAGGGTCGTAAATTATACACGGAACAGGGTTCAGGCTGTGGCTTGTTTTAGCTTTCGGCTTTCCGTCTTCCTTATGAATGACGGCTCCGGTCTTCTTGTCATGCTCAAACATATCGTCGCTGTTGCCGTGATCCGCTGTGATTACCATTACGGCTCCGGCGTCCTTTACCGCTTTTTTAAGCCTTCCAAGCTGAACATCCATGCCTTCCATTGACTTTATAACGGCATCATACACGCCTGTGTGGCCTACCATGTCTCCGTTGGGATAATTAAGCCTTATATAATCATATTTTCCGCTGCCAACCGCCTCGACAACCTTGTCTGTAATTTCGGCGCACTTCATCAATGGTTTTTGCTCAAAGGGAATTACATCGCTCTTTATTTCAACATAGTCTTCCAGTTTTTCATCGAACTTACCGGTGCGGTTTCCGTTAAAGAAGTAGGTGACATGCCCGTACTTCTGCGTTTCGGATATCGCGAGAGTGCTTACTCCGCTTGCTGCAAGGTATTCTCCCATTGTTTTGTCGATGGAAGGAGGGCTTACAAGATAGCGGGACGGCACATGTAAATCGCCGTCGTATTCCATCATGCCTGCGTAGCATATTTTTGGACAGCTGAGACGGTCAAACTTATCAAAGTTCTCATTCTCAAAAGCCGCGGTAATTTCCAGAGAACGGTCGCCCCTGAAATTAAAATAAATGACAGAGTCGCCGTTTTCGATTGTACCGATTGGCTCTCCGTTCTCTGCTATAACAAATTCTTTTAAGTCCTGATCTATTATGCCGGGTATTTCCTTCCGGTATGTTTCGACCGCTTCGCGCGCGGATTTGAATTGACGTGCGGTTCCCAGTACATGAGTCTGCCAGCCGCGGTCTACCATAGACCAGTCCGCCCCGTAACGATCCATAGTGATCCACATTCGCCCGCCGCCTGAGCCGATTCTCGCGTCAAAGTTACTGTCATTAAGTCCCTTTAAAAAGTCCTCAAAAGGATCGATATATTCAAGCGCGCTTGTTTCTCCGACATCGCGCCCGTCAAAGAGCGTATGTATTCTTACCCGTTTAATATTTTCTTTTTTTGCCTGCGTTATCATCGCTTTTAGATGATCAAGATGGCTGTGTACATTACCGTCAGAAAAAAGGCCTATAAAGTGTAGAGCGCTTTCCTTTGTTTTTTTTATGTTTTCAATTATCTCCTTCCACGCGCCGCCTTTAAACATTGCGCCCGTTTCTATGGATTTGGAAACCAGCGCCGCGCCCTGATTGAATACGCGCCCGCATCCCATAGCATTGTGTCCTACTTCGCTGTTACCCATATCCTCATCAGAAGGAAGCCCGACAGCCTTTCCGTGCGCTTTTAGTTTTGTATGCGGGTTTTCATTTGTCAGCGCGGTAAGATTATCCATTTTTGAAGCTGCGACCGCGTCTCCTTCCCTGTATTTTCCGTAGCCGACGCCGTCCATTATAACTAAAACGACAGGGCCCCTGCGTCCTTTCCATGCGGGGTTTTTATTCAAAGCGTTCATGTCTGCTCCTTTTAATATCATTATAACAGTAATAATAATATTCGCAAAGAGATATAACTGAAGCTGTTCCAAAACTTCAGTTTTTGGAACAGCTACCTTAGATTTATATGAAAAAGTGGGCTTTAGACCACTTTTTCTAGAGCTTGTTCCGAAACCAACCGTGTTTTGGAACAAGCTCAATTATATGAATATTTCCACAGGCGTTGTTATATTTTTCTCCGCGAATCTGCGTCGTAATGAAGCTGCCCGCTTTTCAAGGTATTCATCAGGGAGCCGGGACGCTGACGGGTCTTCGGGAGCGGGACGGGCTTTACCATAAAGCTGCACCTTGCGGATACCGCCTGCGTTGTTTTCTGAATTTGCAGCTAATTTACAGATAAGCGCTTCCCATGCGCGCTCTTCTGTTTCAGCCGGAACGTCACCTTTTACCGCGCAGAGCATTGTCTGTATTGTTACAACAGCACAGGATGTAAAATCTTTAAAAATATTAATTAAATTATCATAAGGTACAGCGCACCTGTTCATCCTCTGATACCAGTCAGGCGTTCCCGCGTCGAGTTTTAACCAGATGTCGACGAGGGGGCTTATTGCAGCGTCTTTTAACAGAGAGAAAATATCGCTCTGTAATAACCCGGTGCCGTTTGTTATGACTACAAGTTTCGCATCTGAAGCTGTTTCTGCGCGAATGGATTGCGCCAACTTCAACGCATCTTTAAAATGAGGGGAGAGAGTAGGCTCTCCGTTGCCGGAAAAGCAGATATCCTTAACCGGCACATTCTGTTCCTGCGCGGATGCAATTGCACATTTTAAACCGGCTTCCATCTGTTCAAGAGAGAACACGGCGTTATCTGCAAATGGAAACACTTCGCAGTACGGGCAGTCGAATAAGCATGTTTTCTTATCCGTAAAAAGATTTATACCAATAGAAAGCCCTGCGGAACGGCGCGAGTATACGGGATATACGATCAATCCTTTTTCTCTTTCACGGTGGTTTGTAACGGGAGTGATATTAATTGGCATGGCTTAGTGTAAATAAATAATATAAATTATGCTACCATTCGATCATGCTGGAAAAAACCGCTGTACAGGCTCAAATGCTGGCTAACCGCCTGCAGAAACGCTTTCACCATCTTAAAAAATGGGCGCAAAGAAAAGAAATTGAAGCGTTCAGGCTTTACGATCGTGATATTCCTGAAATCCCGCTTGTTCTGGATTTTTACGGCGCTTGCAATGCGCCTGAAGATGCGGCTATTTGCGGCGCTCTTTACAAGCGTCCTTATGATAAAGATGAAAGTGATGAAATACAATGGTTGTCAATAATGAAGAATTGCGCCGCAGATACGCTCGGGATTAAACATGAAAATATATTTATTAAACAGCGGAAGAGGCAAAAAGGGATGTCTCAATATGAGAGAATATCTCATGCGCGTTATGAAAAAATCATTAAAGAAGGCAATCTGCTTTTTAAAGTTAATCTGTCGGATTATCTTGACACAGGCCTGTTCGCTGACAGACGTTTATTGCGCGAAATGGTCCGCTCAGAATCAAAGGGAAAAAAAGTCCTTAATCTATTTTCATATACAGGATCATTTTCTGTTTATGCCGCGGCAGGAGGAGCTCTGTCGACAGACTCTGTAGACATTTCCAATACTTATTTGAATTGGGCCGGGGAGAATTTCTCGCTGAACGGGTTTACAGCACAAACAATGAACGCACATAGGTTAATCAGGACTGATTCGATTGAATTTATAAATAATGCGGTTAAAAGAAAATCGCAATGGGATATAATTGTAGTTGATCCGCCGGTATTTTCGAATTCAAAAAAGATGACGGACTATTTTGATTTGAACAGGGATTTAACAAAGCTGCTTAATGACTGCCTGAAGCTGCTTGTTCCTGACGGTAAAATATTTCTTAGTGTTAATTTGCATCGCAAAGCTCCCTCTGCACACGAACTGGAGGAAAACCTGCGCAGTCACACACAGACAAAGAACACCCGCGTAATATATTTGGGAGGGAAAATGGAAGATGAAGATTTTAAGGGAAGGAAAATACCGAAGGCTTTTACAATTACTCTTTGATATTGTATTTCTTCCTGAATCTTTCTATGCGGCCGGCCGTGTCTACAAGTTTTTGCTTTCCGGTAAAGAATGGATGGCAGGATGAGCAAATTTCAACCTTGATATTTTTTACTGTGGAACGTGTCTCTATTACATTTCCGCATGCGCAGGTAATTTTTGTCATTTCATACCTGGGGTGAATCCCGTCTTTCATTTAATCCTCCAAAAATTGTCCAACATCCCTTTTAATATCCGGGGTTTAAGGACTTATCCATTAAAGTGATTTATTAATCAATTCCGCCGGTTCCGGTGTTCATGGATCTCAGGAACGCTTCATTATTCTTGCTTTTCTTCATCCTGTCAACCAGCAGTTCGATTATTTCGATATCGTCCATCGGGTTGATGACTTTTCGTAAAACCCAGATTTTCTGGAGTTCTTCTTCTGTAAGAAGGAGTTCTTCCTTACGGGTGCCAGATTTCTTAATATTGATTGCCGGGAAAAGACGGCGGTCGGAAATACGCCTGTCAAGGTTAATTTCCATATTGCCCGTCCCTTTGAACTCTTCAAAAATTACTTCGTCCATGCGGCTGCCAGTTTCTACAAGCGCTGTGGAAATGATGGTCAGGCTTCCGCCTTCCTCTATGTTGCGCGCCGCACCGAAAAACCGTTTTGGTTTGTGCAGTGCGTTTGAATCAACGCCGCCTGAGAGAATTTTACCCGACGTGGGGACTGTCTGGTTATAAGCGCGCGCCAGGCGCGTGATTGAGTCCAAAAGAATGACTACATCCCTTTTATGCTCAACAAGGCGCTTGGCTTTTTCCAGAACCATCTCTGTTACCTGAACGTGGCGGGTTGCCTGTTCATCAAAAGTTGATGATATAACTTCCGCGCGAACAGTGCGTTCCATGTCGGTTACTTCCTCGGGGCGCTCGTCAATTAAAAGGACAATCAGGTATACTTCCGGATGATTTTTTGTGATGGCGTTAGCTATCTTCTGCATCATGATTGTTTTGCCTGTCCTTGGCGGTGCGACGATTAACGAGCGCTGGCCTTTACCGATTGGGCAGAACAGGTTGATGATTCTTTCACTGACACCTTCTGTAGAGGTTTCCAGGTCAAGCTTGCGGTTTGGATATAACGGCGTCAGATTATCAAAAGGAATACGGTTCTGGGCAATTGTAGGATCATCATAATTGACAGTTTCTACCCTCAGCATCGCGAAGAAACGCTCTCCTTCCTTGGGACTTCGAATCTGGCCGTAAACAGTGTCTCCTGTTTTCAATGCAAAAAGCCGAATCTGGCTTGGGCTGATATAAATGTCATCAGGACCGGGTAGGTAGGAATTCTGCGGGCTGCGCAAAAAGCCGTAACTGTCGGGTAATATTTCAAGAGAGCCGTATGCATAAATTATGCCGCCTCTTTCCGTATGAGCTTTAAGAAGAGCAAAGACAATTTCTTGTTTTTTTAATACAACCATGTCATCATGTGTAATATTATAACAGGCGGCCAGTTCGCGAAGGTCCTTCATGTTAAGCCTGATTAGCTCGTTTATTGTGAGCCGGGGCTTGCTGTTGTCCTGATCCTGGCGCGGAATTGGTTTACCGTAAAGATCAGGCATGGAAGGTAATTTTGGTATTGCGGGCAGAGCTTCGGGTTTTCTGTTAAAAGAATCCTGTGAAGCTTCCGAAGAGTGTCCTAAAGGTCGCGGCGCATCCTTGGGATGAGAATTCTCTGACAGTTCATTGTTTTGCCTGTTATCGGACATATTTGAATCTGCTGATGAACCTTCTTCATGAAACGTTCTCTCCGAAGAATTTGTCCTGAAAGACTTTTTCCCGCGGACTACTATGCGCCCTGAATTCTCATTCCTTTCGCCATTATCGGATTCACTTCGCTGTGAATTATTAGTTTCCTGTGAATTTTCTTTTTCTGCTGTAGGCTTTCTGCCTTTTCGTAATATAGCCATATTTACCACCTAAAGACTGCCGTTCCCGGCATAAATGAAATTTATCAGGTCCGGGACAAGACGAGACATAAATTATATGTTATTTCATGCAACATGACTTGATTGGATACCCCCAGTATAGTCATATTTTTTTAAACTGTCAACTAAGCTGTTACAAAACAAACCAGGTTTTGAAACAATCTTAATTATGACAGGACTTTAATTAATCCATCCAAAACAGCAATAGCTGCCTGATAACGGATTGAATTACGGCATCCGGTAAAATGAAACGCATTTGTTTCCGTTCTTCCGTTATCTGAAGCAACTGACACCCAGACAGTCCCCACAGGAACATTGCTGCCATCGCCTGATGGCCCTGCCAATCCTGTTATGGAAGCTGCTATATTTGCTCCGCTTTTTTTTAATGCGTTTGCTGCCATTGCGTCTGCAGTTTCGCTGCTGACAAGACCGCAAACGCAAAGTTTTTCGTTATCAAGGCCAAGCATGAAAACTTTTGCTTCCTGCGTATAACACACAAATGAACCCCAAAGACATGAGGACGCGCCTTCAGTATTTGCGATTAAACCTGAAATTAATCCTGCTGTGCATGATTCAGCTAACACCAGTTTTAATGATTTCTTTTTTAGCCCTTTTAATACCTCTTGCGCTTTTTCTTCAGCTGTCTTCTCATAAACATCCAGCTCGAAATTCACTTGTGTTTTCTTCTTTTTCAGATTCTGACATTTGACCGCTGCAAGTCGGCTTTAATTTCTTCTGCCGGACGGTGGAAGATTTCCACATCTTTTTCTACATTGGTCATCTTGCATTTCCCTTCAAATAAGACTCCGTCCGCGATTCGCAGTCTTGCCGCGCTTACATCTCCGTGAACAATTGCGCCGCTCATCATATCAACCTTATCCTGCGCATGCACAGTCCCTGAAATACTGCCGAAAACAGTAAGCGAGCTGACCATTATGTGATCTGCATCCACAACCGCATCTTTATCGACAATAAGATCTCCCGTAGCTTCTATGGTTCCCCTGAAACTTCCCTGGACGCGCAAGGTTGTCGCGAACTTTAAAAAACCTGTAAAACTGGTTGTTTTACCCAGTATTACTATCTCTGTCTTGTTTTTCCTGTCCCGCTTAGGCATTTATCCCTTATCCCCTGCCCCGTCCTGATGTAAAAATTTCCGTATATGATTCTCAAGAACAGAAAGCCCGATTTCATCTTTCTTTAAATTATCCCATTCATTGATGGTCTTTTCGATCCTTGCGTCAAGAGCCGCTATGTGTTTGCGTACTGATAGAATTTTCTCACTTATGGGTTTAATCTGGCCAGCTAAAGTTTCACCGCTAATATTCACATTGTTGGCAGCGGCGTTTTCACAGATGGTAGATATTGCCTTGTCAAGCTCGTCAATGCTTCCGATAAAAACAGAAAGTTTCTCCCGAAGATCAACATTCAGCTCTTCAGCCAGGACAAGCCGCGCTTCCCTTTTTTTTATTTGGTCAAATAATGCGCGATTACGTAAAACCGCGTTTATGCGCGCCAGTACTTCGGTAAAATTGAAAGGCTTTGTTATATAATCATCGGCTCCGGCTTCAAATCCGGCGACTTTATCCTTTACATCATCAAGCGCTGACAGCATAATTATGGAAATATTCATGAAATTCGGATCGTTTTTAAGGATTTTGGTTATTTCACGGCCTGTCATACCAGGCATAATATTATCAAGAATAATTAAATCAGGCAGGAATTTCCTTACTTTTTCAACTACCTCAGCTCCGTCGTCGCACTTTTCCACTACAAACCCAAGCTTGGACAGCATTACCTCGAAAAAATCCAGATTAATGGTTTCGTCATCAGCTATAAGTATTTTTTTCTGTGTGTTCATGGCATGTCCTCTGCTCTTTGTGAACTTTTTTGTTTCCTCATTGTATACCATAAAGCGCCGAATAGCAATAATATTACAGATGAGAAAGCAAAGAACACTCCAAGGTAATCACCATAAAGCGTGTATATTGTTGTATTTGTAACCAAAGGCACAGCCACATTAAGCCAATTTTCTGCAAATGGAGCGGATTCTGCTATAACTCTGCCATTTGGATCAATTGCGCTTGTCTGACCGGAAGCTGTGGCGCGCACCATAGATCTGCTGTTCTCCACAGCTCTGAAAATAGCCATTGAAAGATGCTGGTTCTGTGCTGGAAGGCTGTTTGACCATGCGTCATTGGAAATATTAACAATAACATCAGCACCGTTCTTTACAAAATTCCTTGAAAGATAACCGAAAATATCTTCGAAACATATCGGAGTGGAAAAATTAAATCCCGGCCCTTTAAAGACTGTCTGTTCATCTCCTTTTTCCCAAAAATGCGTATCCGCTTCCTTCAGCATCCGGTGTATCCACGGAAGCTGTTTCTGATACGGGAAATGTTCTGTAAACGGCACTAAATGGAGTTTTCTGTATACTGCTGTATTTTCACCTTTTTCAAAATACATGGCTGCGTTGTAATCAACTCTGTAATTTTCATATTGGCTGGGATTCAATGACGGATCCATGCGTGCGTCATCATTTCCGATTAAAAAAGGCACATCCTTTGAAGCTAAATAATCAAGCAGTTCTCTTACCAGTCTCCATGAATTTTGATCATCGCGGTATGTTGTGTGCCAGTAAATCCTTGGGATAAACGCGGTTTCTGACCATACAACCAATTGCGGCTTTGGATATGATGCGAGCGCTTCATTTGAAAGGCGCGTCAACGTCGCAAGATCTTTACGGTATGCTTCGTTTATCGCCCATTCTGTAGGAGCTTTTGATGCTTCCCACGGATCAGTATTATGTTGAATTAGAGCAATCTGCGCAGCCGGATAGGATGAAAAATCTTTCAAATTGATAAAGCCGAAAACAAGCGATACTATTAATAATACCACCCAAATTATCGCCGTAATCTTTTCTTTCTTAAAAAAAAGATTAACCGCAGAGCACATGGAATGCCACAAAGCAGAAATCCAAAAATCTTCTTTTCCTCTGTGTAACTCTGTTTTTTTTAATAACGCCGCTCCGAGCCAGAAGGACGGGAATGTAACAAGCGCTGAAACTCCCCAAATGCCTGTTACGCTTGCTATTTGGATAAAAGGAATTATTTGCCATTGGGAATAACCTGTTATTCCGTAAGGATATCCCAGGAATCCCCTGGTGCATAAATATTCATAGGAAAGCCAAATTACCCATTGAACCAAGTATGCTTTATTTTTAAAAAAAATATCCGCGAGTTTCAGGAACATAAAAACTAGCGCAAGAAATACAAGATAGATACTGTAGACAATCAACCCTGCAAGCGGATGAAATGCGCCAAGCCAGTAATTAAACAGGCTGTAAGAGGTTAGTCCGTAAATCGCTCCCCAGCCAACACATGCTGGCATATTATATTTGCGGATAATCGTTAAAAGCGGAATGTAGGCAAACCACGCAAAAAAAGGTATGCCTTTTTCAAAAAGAAGATTTGGAAAAGATACGGAAAAAAGTACTGACGCTAAAATAACAAGCCCAAGATGAATAAAAATGTTTTTAAGCCAGATGTTATTTTTTCCCATCGTCATTTAATGCCCATACAGCCTGTTTTAATTCACGGCCTGAGCGGAACACTACTGCTCCATGTGAGTGGATAACGATATTTTCACCTGTTCTGGGATTGCGAGCGCGGGGGCGGGCTTTTCGTGTTTTAACTTCAAAAGTGCCAAACCCCCGCAATTCAATGACCTGACGGCGTATTAGAGCCTCTTTCATCTCATCAATAAAAAAATCAAGGGCGCCGTGGATTTCCGTCCGGTTCATCCCTGTTTTTTCATAAAGTGCGTCAATAATGTCAGCCTTTGTAAATTTTTTCGTCAGCATACCAAATGATTACTGTGCTGCTTTTATGGTGTTGTAATACCGCTGCATTCTGGATTTTTTTCTGGCTGCCGAGTTTTTCGTAATGATTCCTTTTCTTGCAGCCGTATCAAGTTTTTTAATCATTTCTTTTAAAGCTGCGTCTGCCCCTGAATCTTTCTTCTGTGCGAGAGTAACAAATCTTTTTACGCATGTCTTTACTGCGCTTTTGGCTGATTTATTACGCAAACGGCGTTCTTCACTCTTGCGGTGCCGTTTCTCCGCTGAACTTATTTTCTTTGCCAAAGGACTACCTCCAAATTATTACTTAAAAGATGACCTATTTAAAATCTGAAGGGCGTCTTTCAATCCGTTTGCATTTTTCGCATTCGGCCATATTTTTTACCTTACCGCTTTCAAAAAGGGTTTTCATTTTTATTTCACCGCCGCAGGAACACATAAATTTCTGTGTCGCGCTGGCTGTACGGCTGTTCTTACTGACTTGAGCCATGATTTTCTCCTAAATATTGATATTCGTTAAGGATACTGAAACAGGATATTTTAGTCAAGATAACTACTAGCCACTTATTATTTTTTAATGGATAATTAATTATATGCTAAAGACTATTCTGTCTGTTATTTACCTTATATTTTCAATGATTTTTTTATTACCGTTTGGGCTTATTACAGGTTTTTTCTATTTGCTTGGATTACGAAAATTAATGCCGCTTTTTACATACCTTATTGCTAAAGTCTGGGCATGGACATCAATGAAAATAGCAGGATGTACTGTAACTGTAACGGGTCTGGAAAAAATACCTAAAAAAGACGGCGTTTGTTTTGTCAGCAATCATGTCGGGTATTTTGATATTGTATTACTGCTTGCTTATTGCGGTCGGCCTTTTGGTTTTGTCGCAAAAAAAGAGCTGCTTTTTTTTCCATTCTTAAATGTCTGGATTTATTTGCTTGGCGGCTTGTTTATTGACAGAGGTAATATCAGAAAAGCTGTCCGTACAATTAACAAGGGAGTAAGGCATATTAAATCAGGCGGCGGCATGCTTATCTTCCCCGAAGGCCACCGTTCCAAAGACCGCGGGCTTCTTCCCTTCCATTCAGGTTCTCTTAAACTGGCAACATCCGCTGAAGCTCCGATTATTCCTGTCGCTATTAAAGGCAGTTACGACATACTTGAAAAGCATATGCGTGTTATACGCGCTCCTGTAAAAATCGCTTTTTTAGAGCCAATTATTACAGTAAATATACCTTCGGAAGATCGTAAACAGGTGCTTTGTGACAGAATTTTTTCTGTAATAAAAAAAGAGCTTGAAAATGATAAAGAACAACCGGATGATAGTAATAATCTGTCGCCGTAGATACAGAAAACATTGACAATATTACTTATTTTTAATAGGATTGACTTATAAACACGCTCCCCGGTTGTGTAATGGTAGCACGGCAGACTCTGGATCTGCTTGTGGGGGTTCAAATCCTCCCTGGGGAAACTAGACAGAATCCATAGTTATATGTTGTTACAGTGATAAACTGCACTTATAACGGGCATCTTAAAATATTAATCCAGCCCCGCCTGCGAATAAAAGCAACTGACGCATAAGTGGCACGACAGTTAATTTTTGGTGTAATCTTATGATTGAAAGTTTTGACACAAAAATAGACATTGTAATAAATATAATAAATACTGAGTTAGGCTTAAATCCAATTGAGATAAAACGCTTTTCAAACGGCTATCGTCATAATGTTTATTATGTAAAAACTGATAACAATGAATTTATTAAATGTTCTTTTGGGTTCTCATTATTTAAAGCACTACAATTTTTTGACCTATAAGTTTTGCAAGGTAATAACGTGATTCCAAATCCGCCGTATCATTATTAAGAAAAGTTTTAAATTCTGCGATAAATGATTCCGGCAATACAGGCAATTCGCATACCTGTCTAAAATACGCGCGGTGGGATGGTTCAAAACGCTTATTTATGCAGAAAAGAGTAAGGCATGCCATTTTAATGAATCCCGCCGATGCTATAAGATAGTGAAATTTATCACCTTGAAAACAGGAAGCGCCCAAATCGGACAGAAAATGTTCCATTTTTGACTGAACCGTACTGCGCATTTGAACCCAGAACTGATCTCCTACCTGCTGGAGTTTTTTCCTTACATTATGTATCCAATTGGAACGGGAATAAATTATTTCGCAATTTACAATGCGGTAAAAACCATAAGTGCCAGAATCTTTAATAAACCACAATGATTCATAATTTGAACTTGCCATTTTTACAAGCTCATCAATTTTTGCAGTTTTCTTAAACTCAAGCCGGACCGGAATTTCGCCAATCATAAAACGGTCTTTATCACCCTGGCTTGAACTTTCAAACGCGGCGACATCATCGCCGTATAAACGGCACCGCTCTTCCGGTTCGGGAATGGGAGATGAATATAATATGTCAAGAATGAGCGCAAAATACGGGTCAAGAATATCCGGCAAAGCGGCTTCATTTAATGTAATACATTCAACGCAATCCCATGATGAAAGAAGCTCTTTAAATCTATCTACTAATACTTTAGTCTTATATTTCATGAAAGTTCTCCGTATAATAATTGTATCATGAGATTCCTGAAAAACACAAGGCAAAGCAGGATAGCAGGTTGGAAAAGAAAAATTGTACTAACAGACAAAAACAAAATATTTTTTTAGCTCTTATACCGCACAGAGACACCAGAATTGTGCTGCAAAAATACTGCGAAATATTATTCAAGGCAGGACTTGCAGACGTATACCCTTTCCCGTGCGCAGTTCCGTTAGCAGCTATTTCTCACCAGTTAACAGATGAGAAATTAAAACATATTGCCCGCAGGTTAAGAGAAGCAATTAGCGGTGAAGGCGCAGAACGATGTTCCAAGGGCATGAATAAATTCTGCGTTACTGAAATATCGTCTGCCACGCTGTCAATAAATAATGAAGATATAACCCTGTTAGGTCCAAAGCTGGAATTTAATTTAAAACATGTTAATGATATTGAAACTGAAGAAATAAAATCTTTCATTTCACCTGCGGTAATAGGCTTTTGCCTAGTTCCAAAAGAAAACGAGCAAAAAATTCTATCTTCCCTAAAATTAAATATTATACCAGCTTCGCCTTTACCAGAACTTTCATTTCGCGCGGCAGCAATATCGAATATGTTCTGGAAACCGGTGAAACTTAACGGCGAAATCGGTTACAAATGGAAGATCGGGAAACTTTACTGGCTGCCAAAAACACTTATTTAAAAATTCCTACAAGCCAAGTGCTGAGAGGCGGCAAATAAGTAACTAAGAATACAACTGCTACGCGGACAAGCAGGAACGGAAGCACGTTACGGCAAATCTCAAGGAAAGGCTTGCCAAAACGGTAACTTGCAAGGAACAGGTTAAGGCCTACAGGAGGCGTAAGGAACCCTGCTTCGAGATTAATAACAAATATGATCCCAAGATGCAGCGGATCTATTCCGTACGCGTGTCCCAGCGGAACAATCAAAGGAAGCAGAACCAGAATCGCGGAAAAAATATCCATTACGCAACCAAGTAAAAAGAGGGTAAGATTTAAAAGAAGCAGAAAAACAAGTTTTGACTGTACTACGTTTTGCATCCAGAACGCGAAATTATCAGGAACGCCGGAATCAATAAAAGCGACTGATAAAGCCTTTGCCATCGCTATTATCGCGAGAATACCGCCGATTATCGGAACAGCTTTAAAAAATACTTTCGAAATATCCTTAAGAAGAATATCTTTTTTTATTAAAACCTCAACGATAAAAACATAAATTACTGATACGGCGCTTACTTCAACCAGTGATAAAAGTCCTGTAAAATAACCTGCTAATAATATCAATGGAAGCAATATTTCAAAAAATGATTCCTTAAGAGATTGAAAAGCAAGTTTGGAATCAAATTTTTCACGCGGTATTTTTATTTTTGCGGTAAGAGCAAAGCCTGTAGCTATCATTGCAAGCACTAAAATAATGCCTGGAAAAAGAGCCCCGATAAAATAATCAATGATGCTATATTCAGTCGGCACATTCATGTAATGCAGTATGGTATTGCTTGTGGAAGCTACCAATATAATAGGGAGACTGGGAGGAAACATTAATCCAATGCCGCCTGCGGAAGTCAGCATTCCTATAGAAAATCTTTCTGAATATTTATTCTCGCTTAAAATTACAAATAGAATTCCTCCAAGAGCAAGAATGGTAACGCCGGACGCTCCTGTAAATGAAGTAAAGAATGCGCAGATAACAACAGTCGCTATTATTATACCGCCTGGCATCCAGCCAAAATAGCATTTGAATGTACGGACAAGCCGCTCTCCTGCCTTGCTTTCTGAAAGAAAAAAGCCTGTTAACGTAAAAAGCGGGATTGCAATTATATCTGTATTGGTTAACGCCTCATAAACCCTAATGGAGATTTCTTCAGGTTCATATCCGGCAGCCTGAAACATAACCATAGCGATACCGCCAAGAACCGCAAAGACCGGCATCCCGGCAAATCCGGCTAAAATCAGCAGAATGATAAGGGGAATATCGAAATGCAACGCAAAGTCATATATATAATTTACCCATGAGAAAAACGGTTCAGGCGGGTTAAAACCCCAAATAATTTTTGCGATTGCAGGGAGCGCCGCAAAACAACCAAGTAAAATAGCGGTAAAGGCCAATGTTTTTTCACGCCAGCCCTTAAGTTTAAGCGCAAAACGCAACGCAATTACGGCATAACCGAGCGGCATGGCAACCGCCAGCATTTGATCAGTAAAAGGGCCTATCTGTTTTCTAATAAAACCGTATTTGATATAAGTAATGCAGTTCCATGTAAGGATGCTCAAAAGGAAAACAGAAAAAACAGTGCAGATAATTACAAGAATTCTTTTTATCTTTTCATTTTTAATATGATGAGTAACAGTAATTGAAATATGTTCACCGGATTTTGTTGTAAGCATTGCCGCAAAAAAACCGGTTACAAGAAGAAAATGAGTAATCAATGCGTACGAACTGGAAATCGTAAGACTAAACTGCCGAAGAATTAACTCGATAAAAGGCACAATTGCAAGAACGGAAAGAGAACCAAAACAAATCGCATTTTCCAGCCATGAGACTTTAAATGTTTTCCCAAATTTCATTAATGCCTGCAGTATAAAATTTGCCATTATGTTACCTTCCGGTCAGCGTCCGCTTCTTGCTCTTTGCAGAATACCGTTGATCTGGTTATATAAATCACGATCATAAACAGATCCAACAAGAGAAGGAATAGAATTTTGTAACTCCGCTCTCCATATCTCCTGCTGAACCTGATTTGGCCTGTTAACAGTAAGCCTGTCTCTGCTCATTGATGTAATTGCGGCTGTTTCGTTTTTGTTTATTGAAGCATCAAAACCTAAACCCATTTGCCGCGCGAACCTTAACATCTCCTGCTGGTTAGCTGCGCTGATTTGATTCCATGTAACACGGTTCATAACAATAGCGCCCATAACGGGAGCAATCGGCAGCTCAAGCATTTGAAGCCCCCTGTGCAGATTTAATGGTACCATCAGAGTGGGAATCATATAAAAAGCGGTTACCATATTGCTCGCAAGCCTTGTTCCGATATTTACCCAATCTGTTTCAATCACCTGGAATCCCATAGTCTTGAATGCCGTATTCATATCCCTCAATTCATTGCTGGATGCCAGTTTCTGGCGGCGAAGATCATTCGGGGTTAATACTGCTTCTTTAGAAAAAATATAAACCCAGCCTCCCTTTGACCATCCAATAATCACAAATTCATTCCTAACACGGTCTTCCAGAACTGGTTTTATATCCCGAAGTACAAGATCCAGTTCAGCATCATTTCTGATCATGAACGGAACACTCAGATTTATAACCGCAGGACATATTTCATAAAGCCCAGAAGAAGATAAAACTGCAGCCTGAATGGAATTGCTCAGAAGAGAGGATATCATCGTAGATTCGCTCATCTGCGATCCATGAGTCATGGTTACGCGAACCTGATTATTTGTTGCACGCTGCCAGTCAGATGCAAGCTTATCCAGTTCTCTTCCCCAGTCTGAATTCCGCGGTAGGGATGAAATAAAACGGATATTGGTTACCTGTGTACTGGTGCTGCCGCGTTGGGCATAAACCGAACCAAGGGAAAACAACAGACAGAATAACGCAAAAACAAAGATAATAAAATGTTTTTTCATACAGTAACACTCCTTAAATAAAACAATGTATCAATAATCATCTGGGAAGGGAAGAAAATAAAAAAACATCCATGCATTATCCAAAAGCCAGCGCGCTTTCTGTTGATTGACAATATTAACAAGCCGCGTAGAAGGGTTATCATCAGGATTGACAGCAAGCGCTTTTTCAAGACAATCTTTAAATGTATCGTAGTCTTCAGCATGAACACAGACTAACTGGGCATAAGATACATATGCGCCAGCGGAATTTCCATTCGTTCTTTCCAGCGTTTTGTTAAAATGATACTGCGCGCGTTCCATATCTCCGCCCATTGTTTCCGGTAAAGATGCGTACAAAGTGATGTAAAATTCATCAATTGCAGCATTGTTAAATCCCGGATCAAGTTCATACGCTCTTTGGAGCATAGCTCTCCATTCCGGAAGCTGTGAACTCAATTCAAAGTCCAGCAAATCAATGGAATAAGCGGAAAGCCCGCCGGCAACAGCCCAATATAATAAACCTACATCTTCCTTCCTACACCTGTTTAGTACAGATTGCAGGCTGCCGTCATCTACGGAAGCACGGCTGAAACCAGGGAATTTTAATTCCAGTGCGTCATAAAGAATTTTATACCCGCGCAGATACAACTGTTTGGATCGATTCAGAGCCATTTCCCTTTCTTCCCAATCATGAACCGAAAGCATTTCCGCCGGTCCCTGTACATAAACATTGGCATACATGATAAAAAGAGAGCCTGTGGTCAGCATCAACCCCTCGTGCCCGGGATTCTGTGATAGCAGAGTTTCATACAACTTAATCGCAAACGGAAGAGCGTCCCCTACAAGCCGCGGATCGGAATCTCCTGTAAAGACATCAGTGCTGCCTTCACCTGTAAACATATCGGCTACCATGTTCATTGCCGTCTTGTTTATTGAACAAGACGGTAAAACAAAACATATTACGAACGCCGATAAGATCAATATAACTCGAGTTTTCATAATATTAGAATTATAACCATAAACGCACAGAAAAAAAAGAAAAAAATCAAAATAAAAATGTTAAAAATTACTCATTAATTAAATTAATTGAGGTGTTATAATGCTATGGAAAGAAAGATTCAAAAAGAGGGAATATGGATGTTTTAACAGCAAATAATCTTACAAAAGTGTACCAAAGCGGCAAGAAAGCTTTGAATCGCATCAATTTGTCAATAGAAGAAGGCGAGATTTTCGGTTTTTTAGGGCCAAACGGAGCGGGAAAAACCACTGCCGTTAAACTTTTAAACGGTATGTTGAAGCCTTCCGAGGGCTCATGCAGTGTTTTTGGCATTAATCCGGGAGAAAACCCGGAGAAAGTTCATGCGATATCAGGCGTTGTGACAGAGCATGCCCAGATGTACAATAATCTGACAGGCCTTGCTAACCTTATGTTTTTCGGTTCTGTTTTCGGTATCGGCGAAGAGGAATCAAAAAGAAGAGCGCTTAAATACCTTGAACGACTTGAACTTCTGGAAGCAAAAGATCAGAAACTGGGCGAATATTCCACAGGCATGCGCCAGAGATTATCCCTTGCAAGGGCGTTAATCCATCAGCCAAAGATACTTTTTCTGGATGAGCCGACTTCAGGATTGGATCCCGAAAGCGCGTTGAATGTAAACAATTTAATAAAAAGTCTTTCCCGCGAAAAAGGGACAACCGTATTCCTGTGTACCCATCAGTTAAGGTATGCCGAAGAAATATGCACCAAGTACGGACTTATAAGCGAAGGAAGCATGCTCGCAGAAGGTTCGCTTGACGAGCTTCATTCCCTAGTTTTTACAGGGCTTACCGTTGAACTGGATGTTGAATGCGAAATGTGGAGCGAAGAATGGAAAAGTAAAGTTAAGGAGTGTGAAGCCGGGAACGGGAAACGGAAAGAGTTTAAAACAGAAATTGAATCGGAACAGGAAATTCCTGAATTGGTAAAAAAGATAGTGGATTCAGGCGGAAAGGTGTACCATGTTTCAGCCCACAAACATTCGCTTGAAGAAATTTATTTCACGCTTCTGGAAAAAACAAAAAGGACGGACGTATGATTAATATAATAACGAACCAAATGCTCGCAATAATAAAAAAGGACATAAAAGGCATTACAGCCAATAAAAGAATGATGACAGCTTTAATAATAGTCCCTGCAATGATGGCGCTTGTAATGCCCGCGATTTTTATTTTTACGGTTGTTTTTGTTCCAGAAGATTCGCCTGATATGATGGAGATGATGACTCTGCTTGGATCAACCGCGTTAACAGAAAGCGGAAATATTCAGCATATGCTGGTAAATATGATATTAAATTATATTATTCCGTTATTTTTCCTTTTAATACCGATCATGGCTTCCTCTGTTATGGCGTCAAGTTCATTTGTAGGCGAAAAAGAAAAGAAAACCCTTGAAACCCTCCTTTACAGTCCGCTTTCTTTAAAAGATATTTTTAACGCTAAAATACTCGCGTCTTTTTTACTGAGCATGGCTGTGTCTGTTTTATCATTTATCGCAATGATTATTGTTTTTGAAACTCTGCTTTTTATATTTATTAAAACAATGATACCTCCTAATTTAAACTGGTTAATAATGATGCTTTTGGTATCCCCTGCAATGGCACTGATAGCAATCAATTTAATTGTGCGGGGATCCGCAAAGTCGCAGACTTCCGAAGAAGCGCAGCAGAGCAGTTTGTTTTTAGTACTGCCTGTAATTTTGCTGATAACAGGGCAGTTCACAGGGATAATGATGCTTGGCCCGCATATATTTTTAATCCTCGGCGCGGTAACAGCTTTGATAGCCGTGTTGTTATTCAGAGGATCATTCGGGAATTACAGTTACGAAAAACTTCTAAGGTGACTGACATGGCAGGTGCCAGTCACCGTTAAAACGTTAAAACTCACGCTTACTGTAATACTTTAAAGAAAGCCTGTACGAACCGTACAAAACAGCGAATATTAGCAGACAGGCTGCCGCGATAATATAACCGTGGGGAATAGACATGATAAAGTTTATTATATTATCCTCTGAGGCGCTGTCTATCAAACCAAAACGTTCGATTACCGTTATCATGAAAATGCCTGCGGCGATTATCGCGAAAGGAACAACGCTGATAAATTTCGCTTTTGAATAGCCATGTTTAAAAAAGGCAGGCAGCTGAAACGCTTCTACTACGGCCATTAAAACGGCAAGTATAAATACTGTCGCGGCGCTGATTCTCAAATCAACTTCATTGCCTGTCATCATGGAAACAAGAAGCCCGGCGGCTGATATAATATAAAAAAATATTATTGTGAAGCAATTTGTTATAAGCGAATAAAGATATCTTGCAAGCACTGCTGTTTTTCTGCTGATAGAAAGCACCGCGTAAAGCGCGTCCATATTGCTTTTTTCACCGACCGCGAACGGATAACTGATATACATTGTGCCGAGCATCATTCCGACACCCATGCCGGATGCGATGTTTCCAGAAAACATCGAGAGTATAAGCACAATCACCGCATAAATGGAAACATTCTTGAGTGTGAAATACGGTTTAATAGTTAAAAAATCGAGCTGTATAAAAGATTTTATTTTATTAACCTTGTTCATGGATTTTTTCTCCTTTATTCATAAATATGATAATTTCTTCAAGCGAAATTTTTTCGATTAACACGCCGCGGGGCATACAGGCGGCGTCCTCGGTTTCTATCATTCCCTCAAAGCCTGAGCCGTGTTCGCGGTATCCGATAATGTTTTCCTTCTGTCCGCTGTTTAAATCATCGGGTCCGCCCGTTACGCGCATATATTTTTCCAAGAGCGCGTCTTTTGCGCCTGAATACACTATGTTTCCGTTCATTATAAATGTGATATAGTCCGCAGTTTTTTCTAAATCAGAAGTGATATGAGTAGAAAAAAACACGCTTTTATCTTCATCGCAGATAAACCCGCGCAGAAGATCGCAAATCTCATCGCGGGCAACAGGATCAAGACCCGATGTAGGCTCGTCAAGAATCAAAAACTTCGCGTCGTGGGATAAAGCGGCGGCTATTTGCAGCTTTACCTTCATGCCGCGCGATAAATCTTTTACTTTCTTTTTAGGATCAAGGTCAAATTCCTTTAAAAATTGAGAAAATTTATTATTGTCCCAGTTCGCGTAAAAAGGCGACAGGGCTTTTTCCGTGTCGGTTAACGTCCACTCATCTATATAAAGCGGAGCGTCCATCACTACTCCGATCAGCCCGTTTTGCATAACGGTATTTACCCGGCCGAACAGATTAATATTTCCGCCGTCAATATTAATCAAATTCAGAATAGATTTGATTGTTGTTGTTTTACCCGCTCCGTTCGGTCCGATAAAACCCGTAATGTAGCCGCTTGGCACATCAAAATTAATGCTGTTAAGTGAAAACGAACCGTATTTCTTGTTTACGTTCCGCACTTCCAAAATATTACTCATCATCTGTCTCCCATAAAATATTAAATCTGCTTATAACATCTTTTTTACTGATGCCTTCTGTTTTCGCGGCTTTTATAGCTGCGTTTAATCCTTCTTCCATCCTGTGAAGAGCGTTTTCCCTTACAAGTTCCTGATTGCGCGCAAGAACAAAACAGCCCTTCCCCTGAACATTCGCAATAAAACCTTCCTGCTCAAGATCGTTATAAGCGCGCGTTGTTGTGATAACGCTGATTTTAAGATCCCGCGAAAGCTGACGGATAGAAGGAAGAAGGTCGTCTTCATTTAATTCACCTGAAAAAATCGCGTGTTTTATCTGCTCTTTAATCTGCTCATATATCGAAACTCCCGAGCGGTTAGAGATAATGATTTTCATTTATGTCCCTCATCATTTTACCTCCTTATTTTATTATAGTATTAACACTATATACAGTATAATCAGTAAATACATTGTTGTCAAGAGAAATATTGCAATATAAGTAATATCAATGGATACTGTTTATATTAAGAGGCTCTTGCAAAACTTCAGTTTTGTAAGAGCTTCCTTTAAATACCGCAGTTTTGCAGGGCGTTAGCCCGAAAAACTGCTTAGCCGCAGCAAAACTAA
>WQSQ01000038.1 GCA_009787775.1 Treponema sp. | reverse complement strand
GCTACGGCAGATACGCCAATCTTGTTGAAATTTATTTCAGCCACGGAATTAATGAAAGCACAATCCGCCAGGGAATAAGAATATCCCCTGCGATGAATTTTACTAATGACAATTTCGAAGTATACGGAAACACTCTGCGGATTTTCAACCTGCCTGTTAACTACAGGGATCGGTTCATGATAACTATCGGCACGCTTGTTGAAGACGTGTACGGCAGAAGGCTGAGCTCTCCGTATATTGCCGATATCATAATGCCTGATGAACCGCCTCCTTCCGGTACGCTTAATTTTCCCGAATACAGATACAATGTTATGCTGGAGGCGCAGTTTCCTCCGCGCTATATTTTTGAATACAGCAATGTCACGCGGACTTCTTTTTATCAGCTGGGAACTGAAAATAATCCGTATATATCAAGGGATCGCAGATATAATAATATAAATTTTTCCAACATATCAAATTTTGCGGTTTTCTCTGAAATGCCAAACGTAAAATATTTTGAGCAGATTGATCTTTCGCCCTATCTGAATAAGGAAGGAAAGGGATTTGTCGCTTTCAGATCAAATATTGAACTTCTGACAAGCCGTATGCAGGAAAACGGAACTTTTCTTACAGGGACAAGATTAATAGAAAACGCCTTCAGTATTCAGGTAACAGACCTTGGCATGACTGTTCGTTACGGCTTTAATAAAATCGCGGTTCTTGTTACAAGCCTTTCAACAGGAAAGCCTGTAGAAGGCGCGAAGGTAACGCTTCTTTCCAACGGTAATGTAGAAACCTCGGATAATCTTGATTTTCCGGACTACGGTGAAGCTGTAACAGATTCAAACGGCCTTGCCGTTATTACTTTAAACTCGCTCTCGCTCAGGAACAATACTAACGTAAACAGTTACTGGTATGTACCTTATATAATGGCTCAAAAAGACACAGACAAGGCGGTATTCAATCCGTCTTCACATAACACATGGCGTTACGACATCTGGTCAAATTCGCCGCAGCGCGCCGAAGAGATAATACCGCTTGCATTTATGTTTACCGATCGCGGGCTTTATAAGCCGGGAGAAACAATTACATTCCGCGGAGTGGATCGTTCCCGCGTGCTTGGCATGTACGCTATTTATCATGGAAACTACTCTGTTGTCCTTGAAGAAAATTCATACAGACCTGCAAGGATTGCGGAATTGGAAGATGTGACAACGGAATCAGGAAGTTTTTACGGAAGCATAACCATCCCTGAAGATATTGAGCCGGGCTCATACAGGCTTGTATACAGGCGTGTAACAGAAACAATTGAAATTGATGAATCTGTCGCTGTAATTCCCGTAACGATAGCGTTTTTTGAAAGGCTCAGGTTTCAGGCATCTCTTTCCTCTCCGCCGGAAGCCGTCATATTGGGCGGCGATATCAATTTAAACTTAAGGGCAAGTTATCTCGCGGGAGGAAGTTTATCAGGCGCTTCCTGGGAAAGCGCATGGTTCGAAGGAATGGGCTATTTCTCGCCGAATAACGCGGACACAAGGGGATTTACTTTCGGCCCGATGCGCGCGTGGGACAGTACGCGCTATATCAGCTCAGACTCAGGAGCGTTAAGCGGTCAGGGCAGCGCTGCGCTAAGCCTGAAAACGTCAAGCAGCAGCAAGGTAACAGGTGCGCCTTATTTATATCAGGCCGAGGCTAGAGTTACGGATATCGGCAATCAGATGATTACAGCATACAGGTCTGTAATGGCGCATCCTGCAAGTTTTTATATCGGGCTTAAAAGCAGCGTAACAGGATTTGTCCGCGCAGGACAGGAGTTTACATGCGATTATATAACTGTAAACACTCAGGGCGTTAAAACAGAAAATAATAATTTGTTTTTACAGAGCGGAGACGGAGCAGGACAGATAAAAGTTGAGCTAATCCGCGAGGAATGGCGGCGCGTTCAGCAAAGGGGCGTATACGGTTATATAAATGATGAATATATACTTCAGCAGATAACGGACAGCGGGCAGAATATTAATATCCGAAACAGCGGAACAATCAATGTAAAGCCTTCTGCGGCCGGTTATCATGTGCTGCGCGTAACTTCAAGGGACAGCGAAGGAAGAACAGTTCTTACGGAAATGGGTTTTTATGTTACAGGCGCGGGCGGCTACTGGAACATGAACAGCGCTGAAGAGATTCGCCTTGTTCCTGACAGGGAAATGTATGAACCAGGCGATACCGCGCAAATATTGCTGCAAAGCCCGCTTGCTTCGGGATATTACCTTATCACTGTTGAAAGAGAAGGCATTTTTACAGAAGAAGTCCGTTATATCAGCGAATCCGTCACCGTTCTTGACATACCCATTGCGCGTAACTTTGTGCCTGTAGTCTATGTATCGGTTTCTTCCTATTCTGTGCGATCAGGGCCTCCCGGCCATGAATACGGAACTCCGGATTTGGACAAGCCGAAAGGTTATTTCGGTATAATAAAATTAAATATAGATCCAAGAACAAAAGCGTTTTCAGTTAACATACAAACCGATAAAAAAACATACCGTCCGGGAGAAGAGGTAACAATGACGCTTACCGCGACAAGGGACGGCCGCCCTCTCGCGGACGCTGAACTGTCGCTTATGGCGGTAGACAGGGGCGTGCTTGATTTAATTAATTACCGTGTTCCCGACCCTATTAGTCATTTTTATTCTGAATATCAGTTTCCGCTTTTTGTTTCAGGCGGCGATTCCCGCTCCATGCTTATGGATCCTGTTACCTACGCCGTTATGGATCGGATGGGAGGAGATTCAAACGACAGCAAAGCGGAAGAGAGAGCAGACTTTAATCCTACCGCCGTATTTGAACCGATGCTGATTACGGACGCAAGCGGCAAAGTTACGTGCAAATTCAGGCTCCCCGATAATCTTACAACATACCGCGTAACTGTTTTTGGAGCGCGCGGTGATCTTTTTGCTCTCAAGGAAAGTGAGATCGCGGCTCAGAACAGGATAAATGTCCGCGAAGTTGTTCCGCGCCGCCTTCGCGAGCGCGATACCGCCGAAGCCGGAGTATTGATCACAAACCTTGATTCCGCTTCTCATACAGTGACTGTAAAGCTTGATATCGGCTCTCCTTTGGCGCAGGACGAATCAAGCGGGCTTGCAAAACCCGCGGGGCAGGCTTTTGTTGACGGAACAGCGGAAAGGCGCGTAACGGTAAGAAGCGGCGATAACGCAGTCGTGTATTTCGACGTGGCGGCGGTAAAACAGGGGAATATTACGCTTAACTTTACTGTTAACTCCGATATTTTAAATGAAAGATTAGTCCGCGAAATGATAATAGAACATCCCTATGTAATGGAAACAGTTACCACAACAGGAACTGTTTCCGGTTACGAAAGTTTCGCGGCGGAAGGCATTACTGTCCCTTCATTTGCAGATAACGGTGTCGGAAGCCTTACGCTGACTCTTGACGCTACGCGCTTAAGCCTTCTTGATTCGGCAATAACGTACCTTTTCCATTATCCGTACGGATGCCTTGAACAGCGAAGCTCCGCGATTATGCCGCTTGTCATTTTCGGCGAATACCTTGACGCTTTAAGTTTAAACTCCAAAGTTACCAATCCTCAACGGGTAGTAGAAAACGAATTAAGAAGCTGGGCGCAGATTCAATTGTCAAACGGAGGTTTTCCGTACTGGCCTACAAGCACATTGTCGGATTTTTATGTAAGCCTGCGGATCGCGCATGTTATCGCAATCGCAAAAGAAAAAAATATCAATGTGCCATCTTCTCTTAACATCACAGGTCTTGTTGAATACCTTAACCGTGAATATCAGAATATGCAAAACCAGAGAAGCAATTCCTCAGGTTATGTTTATCAGTCTTATCTGCAGTCTTACATGCTGTATGTCTGCGCGCTTCTTTCAAGAACGGAAACCTCTGTCCGCGTAGACTCGTCAAGGTTAGCTGAAATCCTGGGCCGCGATAATGTTGATCCGTCAGTCCTTGCCTTTGCAGGAATGACATACCGTCTTTTGAACCGGAGCGCGGAAGCTGAAAATACCGCGCAGCGCCTTCGCAATTTAATCAGGCTGACCGCAAGAGGCGCTGACCTTACAGATCCGTTGGAAAGAAACCGCTACAGTTATTATGGCGGATATACCGAACAGCTTGCCCTTACATTGCAGTTTTTCGCGCAGCAGTATCCCTACGATGATATAAATACTCGCCTGCTTTATTCGCTTCTGGAGTCATCGCGCTCAGGTCTCTGGCAGAGTACGGCTGTAACAATCCGCGTTCTTTCAGCGGTTGACACTTTAATAAGAGCGGAAGATATGACCAATATCAATGCAAGAGGATCAATAACGTTAGGTGCAGCGCAATTATTGCAGGGGACATTTTCAGGGCTTGGAGCCAGGCCTGTTACCGCCTCCCATGATTTTAGCGGCGCTGTTCTTGAAAATATCGCAAGAGACAGAATCCACCAGCTCAGCATTAACCGAAGCGGAACAGGCAGTCTTTATTACACAGCGTCTCTTCGTTACGCGATACCGTCGGAGCTTCAGTCTTTCCGCGATGAAGGAATCGGAGTCTTTCTTAGTATTACCGACATAAGTACAGGAGCAGAAATCAAATCAGGCGCCGCGGGTACTGTGGCTCTTCAAAGCGGAAAAACCTACCGGGCGGCAGTACGGGTATCTTCAACAAGGAATCGCGCATATTTGGCTCTTCGCGTGCCTGTTCCGTCAGGCGCGGAAATACTGGATATGGCTTTTGTTACAACCGCCTCCTATGAGGAAACGGCGGGAGACAGCGCGCGAAGCGGGTCATGGCTGAGCCATCAGGCGATATTTGACAATGAGATTCAGTATTTCTGGGATCAATTTTACAGGGGAGAGACAACGGTCAGTTTCCTTTTCCGCACCGCAAGAAGAGGCGTATACCCGACTCCTCCTGCCCAGGCGGAATGTATGTACGAAAGTGAAATCTTCGGCCGTACCCAGGGATTGATTTACACCATTGAATAAAAAAAACAAATTAGCAATATTATTTTCCGGAATATTATTTATAATTTTGCTTATTTGGTTGTTATTGCGCTTTACTCCGTATACGCAGCTGGAGCAGTTTCAATCCAGGCCTTACAGTATACGCTATTATGACCGTTACGGGATATTATTGCAGATAACACCTCTTGCTGACGGGCTTCGCAGGGAAAAACCGGATGAGATACCGCAAAGGGTAAAGGATGTTTTTGTATTTACAGAAGATAAAAGATTTTACAGCCATCCGGGAGTTGATGTTTTTGCCGTAATGCGCGCGCTGTATCAGAATATAACGGGCGGCAGGAGGATAAGCGGAGCGTCGACAATAACAATGCAGCTTTCCCGCATTATTTCAGATAACGCATACCAGCCTGCGCGGGGTCAGACTCTTTGGCAGAAAACAGGCGAGGCGCTTAACGCGCTGCGTCTTGAAACGCGTTTTTCCAAAGATGAAATACTTGAAATGTACATAAACTCGCTCCCTTTTGGCTATAACGCAGAAGGAGCGGCTTCCGCGGCGCGCACCTTTTTCGCCCTCGATCTCGCGATGCTCTCTCCTGCGCAAATTTTCTGCCTGGCGGTTATCCCGCGCCGCCCAAGCCTTTACAATCCGCATGAAAATCCGCAAAGCTGCGCGGAGGCCGCGTCAATGCTGCATGAAAGATTTGCAAATAATAAAAAAATGGCCGAAAAATGGCCGCTTCTTGCCGCTATTGACGAAAGGGATTTTAAGTTCGCAGTTGAGTCATCCCGCCGTTTTCAGTATCCGTTTGAGCTGCCGCATCTTATCAGACTTATCAATTCTCAGTTATTATCGCAGGATAATAACAGTAATCAAAGATTAGGTAAAATACATCTTTCAATCGATTTAGCTCTCCAGCGCTACCTTGAAGACGCTGTCGCGGGCAATGTGATGATGTACTATTCATCGCGTCTTTCAAACGGCTCGGCCATTGTTATTGATAATGACACAGGAGAAATCCTCGCGTGGGTGGGAAGCGCCGACTTTTTTAATAATGACGCCGCGGGGCAGATAGACGGAGTTCTCGCGCTGAACCAGCCCGGCAGCAGTATGAAACCTTTTCTCTACGCTATGGCTCTTGAAAACGGTTTTTATCCGTCGGATGTTATCGCCGATATTCCGATGACATTCGGGGAAGCGGAAATTTATTTTCCGCAGAATTTCAATAACCGTTTTAACGGCCCGATGCTGCTGCGGGCATCTCTTGCGTCAAGTTTGAATATTCCCGCTGTATACCTGCTGTACAGATTAAGCGTCCGCAATTACACGCAAAAACTTTTAACGCTTGGTTTTGATTCCATTGAGTATTCCGCGGCGGATGCGGGACTTGGCCTTGCTTTGGGAAACGCTCCTGTAAGTCTTTTTGAGCTGGTGCGGGCATTCAGCGTTTTTCCACGCGATGGAGTTTATTTGCCGTTAACCTGGGAAAAGCGGAGTAAGGATCAAGAGCCGGGAATCAAAAGTCAGGAACGGCGGATTTATTCTTCCGATACCGCAAGATTAATATGTTCTTTTTTATCGGATTCAAGCGCGCGGGTGCTTGCTTTCGGGGCAGGGAGGAACTTCAGGACAACATTCCCCGCCATTTTTAAAACAGGAACTGCCAATCAGTATCAGAACATTGTTGCTCTGGGCGCTACAATGAAATATACCGCAGGAGTTTGGATGGGGAACTTTACAGGAGAAACCGTATTGGACAAGACAGGCAGTTCCATACCAGCCGCAATTGTACGTGACACGCTGAGTACTTTACACAGGGCAAACACGTTCGCACAATCCATGGATTTTAAAATACCGGAAGACTGGCAGGTAAGAAGAATCTGCGCAGTATCGGGGATGAATCCGACAGATGCCTGTATTTCAGTTATTAATGAATATATCCATATTCTGGAAAATAAAAGCAACTGTACATGGCATCAGATAATCAACGGAAGAATAGAAACAGTATACCCCGCAGAGTACCAGATGTGGCTTACTTCCTCTTTAAGGGAAGGTTCACTTGATTACGCATCAAGTCCGCTTGAAATAATAAATCCGCGCGGAGGCTTTGTATACCTTTCAGGGAGCGGTATAGGTATAAATGAAATACCTGTGGAAGTAACAGGCGGAGAGAGCGGTATTTTGCACGTAACACACAACGGCAGGCAGTTTACGGTCAGCCGCCCTTTTATTTTTTTTCTTCCGTATGAAGCCGGAACAAATATCCTGCGCATCCAGAACGGTTATGAAGAAGCGGCAATTACTTTTACTGTTGAATAAAATAAAACTATCCGATACAATTATTAAATGAAAAACAACAGGTTATCTGTTTTTACACTAATGGGAGCAGTATTAATTTTGTGTGCCGTAGAAACAATTGACGCCCAGACGCTGGGTGACGGTCTTTTTGCGCGGATTACTACGAACCGCGGAGTTATAATTGTGCGTCTTGAATATCAGAAAGCGCCGCTTACTGTCACAAACTTTGTGGCTCTTGCCGAAGGTAAAATGGATGCATCAAGGGGAAAAGGCTATTACGACGGACTTACTTTTCACCGCGTCATATCAATTGCGAACGGAGATAATCAGGATTTTATGATACAGGGGGGCTGCCCCTTGGGAAATGGAAGAGGCGGACCAGGTTATAGTTTTCCAGATGAATTTGATTCAACATTAAAACATGACAGGCCGGGAGTCCTTGCAATGGCAAACGCAGGGCCCGGAACGAACGGAAGCCAGTTTTATATCACAATTGTTCCGACTCCGCATCTTGACGGACAGCATACTGTATTTGGCTATGTTGTCCAGGGACAGAATATAGTAAACAACACACGGCAGGGTGACAGGATTCAATCAATAACCATTATACGCAACGGCGCGGAAGCAAACGCGTTCAAAGCAGATCAGGAGAACTTTGACAGATTGCTCAGACAGGCAGGTTCAACTAACGAAAGAAGACTTCAGTCACAGCGGCAGGCGGACATTGATAAAATCAATAACGATTACCCGAACACGCAGATGACCGCTTCGGGAATCCGTTATATCGTTCTAAAGGAGGGGTCCGGTGGAAAACCAGCGCGCGGAAGGAATGTCAGCGTACATTATTCAGGAAGGCTCTTAAACGGCACTGTCTTTGATGACTCAAGTTTAAGAGGCCAGCCGCTCGAATTTCAGGCGGGAACAGGCAGGGTTATTCAAGGATGGGATGAAACTGTTATGGACATGAAGATGGGAGAAAAGCGCCTTGTCATTATACCACCGGAACTTGCATACGGAAACCAGACAATCAGCGGCGTTATTCCCGCCAACAGTTTTTTAATTTTTGAGATGGAACTTGTGAATATCAGATAACAGGTAATACATATGAGCGATGAAGAAAAAAAAGAAAATCCCTCGAGTATGGAAGGAAGCAAAATATTTTTCCTGTATCCTACCAACTCCATACAGAGTCAAATCATAGACGAACTGATACAGCAGGAATACGAAGCATATACCGCAAAGGATCACGGCCGCTTGTCATACGCGCTGAAAAAATATCCAACTTCAGTTATTTTTATTAATATTGACGAGCGCATACCAGAACCTGAATGGGAAAAATGGATTGCAAACCATATGAAAAATATACCGACTTTAAAATTCGGAATTTTTTCTTCCTCTACAAACGATGAAATAAAAGATAAATATTTAAATAAATTAAAAATAACATGCGGATTTATTATGCTGAAACACGACATGAGCTATATTATTAATAAAATACTTGAAACCATTGAAGCATCCAATGTTAAGGGGCGGCGAAAATATCTTCGCGCAACCGCAGAAGGCGATTCAAAATCAACTATGAACCTGCCGTTTAACGATGTATATATTAACGGTAATATTATTGATATCAGCGTTGTCGGTATTTCCTGTAAACTGGAACGTGACGTGGATTTAAAAAAGAACTCCCTTTATAAAGATATCCAAATCAGGTTGCAATCAACACTTATAAAAGTAGACGTTATAATACTTGGCTCACACGAAAACAACGGCGAGAAAATGTATGTAATGCTGTTTACACAACGCACTGACCCTGAAACCCGTGTTAAAATCCGCAAGTATATCCAGCAGAATCTACAAGGCAAAATGGACGCAGAGATTAATTAATTAATTAATTCAATGTTATTAATTGTACCCCATGTCATTTATCCGTTCCATCGGGGAAACAATTTCGGTTACGCGCACGCCAAAGTTTTCATCAATAACTACAACTTCGCCCTTTGCTATCAGTTTATGGTTTACAAGAATGTCAACAGGTTCGCCCGCGAGCTTATCAAGCTCAATGATTGTACCCTCGCCCATTCCAAGGATTTCCTTTATAAGCTTACGGGTGCGGCCAAGTTCTACGGTCATCTCCATTGATACGTCCATAATAAGGCCGATATTACCCGCTTCGTGTGCGCCAAGACGCGGCTGCATAAGATTGGGGAACTGTACAGGCTGCACATTGGCTGTACCGAGTCCTCCCATTCCCATACCTGGCATTTGCATTCCCATTCCCGGCATCTGCATTCCCATACCTGGCATCTGCATTCCCATGCCTGGCATTTGCATTCCCATACCTGGCATCTGCATTCCCATGCCTGGCATTTGCATACCTGGAGTACTCGTTCCCATTGGACTCTGACCGCCGCCGTTTAAGCCGTTGGAAATATCAGCGGCAGGTCCCGGGCCAAGAATCTCCCACATCTGATGGGCTTTTCCGTCACCCAGATTAAGATTATAGTTCATTACAGCGAAATCCCCGGAGGGAAGAGCGGCGGTTGCCTTTGGAACATTCGCAGCTACAGGAGATGCCGCGGCTATGGACTTATTTTTTGTTTTGTCAGTCAGCGCGGTTATTTGAGTACCCACCATCTGGGATACAACCTCTCCTATTACTGACATTGCCATATCATCAAGCTGGATATTTTCTTCCTTTGTCATCAGGCTGGCAATAGCGCGCGCAGATTCTTCTGGAAGTATAAAAATATGTTCTCCGGGAAAACCGGAAGTGTAATTGGCGGAGATAACGGTAACCATATTCGGAAGAGATGGCATAAAACTGTCACGATTAAACGCATTTGCCTGGGGTCCAGTGAGAGTTACGGAAGCGCCTGTCAGAGCCGCTAAATTTGCGGAGAGCGCGTTTGTAGTTGAAGCAAAAAATGTTTGCAATGCGTTTCGATCAAAGTTAACATTTGCAGCAGGAGCTGTCATTGTTGCGGCAGACGCGCCTGACGCGCTGGATCCGCCCGCGGAAGATGAATCTACACCGGCCAACAATGCATCTATTTCGGCCTGTGAAAGTGCGCCATCGCTCATCATAATAACCTCTCCTTAGCGCAGTCAGCTGGCTGCACAGTATAATCGAATATGATACGTAGTATCATAATTCTTCTCCTTCTGAAACGAGCTCTTCAAATTCCTCATGTACAAGCTCGTCAATCTTTTGTGTTATCTGCACCGCGATTTTTTTCCCGATAATGCCGGGGCGGCACAAAAACTTTCTTCGAGAGCCGATATTCAATGAATAGGGATCGCCGATGCGCGTGTTATAAAGCCTTATTACATCCCCAATCTGTAAGGAAAGAACATCCCGGACAGGAACATTTATCTTTCCAATTTCGGCTGTTACATTAACATCGACCGTTGAGAGCTTGTCCTTTAGTACATTAAGATTTTCTGTTGTAGCGTTTCTTCGCACCGATGAATACCAGAATTGAGCGGAAAGTTTTCCGATAATTGGCTCAATTGTCAGGTACGGGATACAGAAGTTCATCATACCTTCCACATCGCCTACTTTAGTTTCCAGTGTTACAAGAACAACCATTTCTGTAGGCGGGACAATTTGCGCGAACTGCGGATTGGTATCAATCTGTCCAAGGCGCGGACGAAGGTCTATAACTGTAGTCCACGCTTCGCGCATATTTCCAAGTATACGGACGATAATTCCTTCCATCACAGACTGTTCGATATCGGTCAATTCATGCTGTGATTTTGTGCCTTCGCCGGTACCGCCGAAAAGACGATCTATTATTGAGAAGGTAATCGCTGGGTCAATTTCCAGAATAGCATTTCCTTTAAGAGGGTCCATATTGATAATTGCAAGTGTTGTAGGAGTCGGTATAGAACGGATAAACTCTTCATATGTAAGCTGATCAACGGATGCTACATGCACATGAACCATGCTGCGAAGCTGAGCGGAAAGCGATGTTGTTGTAAGGCGGGCGAATGTCTCATGCATGATCGAAACTGTGCGGATTTGTTCTTTCGAAAACTTGTCAGGACGCTTAAAATCATATATTTTAATTTTCCGGCTGTCGGCGGCCGGTCTAAAATCTTCAGGCTCGGTATCCCCTGCATTAATCGCGGTTAATAGCTGGTCTATCTCATCCTGGGACAGAACTTCCGTCATAACAGCCCTTATTACTCCTCAGCTAATAGTAAACATATCATATATTCTTGGCAAGTACACGTACAGTAAAGAAATAAAGCGATAGTAAAAGAAATTCGAACCTTTTTTAAACTCGGTCAGTTTCGAAAAGCTTCACTTAATTAAAAATTACTTTCCATCACATCAAGCCTGTTAAATAGAATAACCCGGGCTCCTCTGGAGTCCAAAAAACGTGTATTAAGCATTTCGCGAATCTCAGCTTTCAGCGTTTCTTCCCTTTCAGGAACAAGTTCTGCGGCAGTTTTCTGACGAAAATAGCGCCGTACAAAATCACGAAGCTCATACCTTCGGCTGATTAACTCCTGACTTGCTGTAGTATCATCTAAATCATAACCGATTATCATATCTACCGTAACAGAGACGCTTAAAGGATAATCGCTTGTACTTACAGACATAGAACCAATCCCATCATAATATGCATATACAGGCCTGGTTCCCACATACGGAGAAGACGGATCATTAATTACTGTTTGAGACGCGCCTCTGGAGTTCACCACATTAACAGTAATCAGTGAGACAGTAACAATAAAAACGGTCGCGCCAAGACCAATAGCTACAAACTTGAGTATAGTTGGTAATAAATTGCCAAGTCCCCCGCTTTTCTTTTTTGAAGAGCCGCCGGACTCCGGAGCTTCACCGCCATCAAGATCCAGATCATCACTGTCAGACATTCTAAAACCTCCCAAATTGCATATAAAAACCTAAATTACAGATGAACTACATTTATTCCTATAGATCATCGGCGAATTTTATACAGAAAATTAGAAATTTGAAGCAATGGATTTCATCATAATAAAGTTAAAAAATAGAAAATGAACATGAACTGGAGATGGAATCCATATATAACTGGATAGATTTTGAAATAAAAATAATATACGCAGCAGAACCTAGTTAGCGTCTGTCAATAATGGAATCCCCTGTCAAAGACCTGAATTCATTATTTATGGCATTATAGTTATTAATTACCGGTATAGACTCCTGCTCTGCCGCATTGTGGATTTCATCATAGTGTTTAATAGTTAATGATACTATATGCGTATCCAATAAACCGCTCATATCGTTTAATATTCCAATAATTTTTTCCTTGGGGAACTCGCCCTTATAGCTGCGTACTCCGCACAAGGCGCTGAAAATATCGGCAACCGCAATAATACGATCGTAAAGAGAGATATCACCGGCGTTTAATTTTTTTGGATAGCCTGTTCCGTTAAGTTTTTCATGATGCCTGACAGCCAGATGTTTGATAATTTCATCTACATTTCCGTCCAGTATTTTTTCAGAAATAACTACATGCGTTTTCATAATCTCCATATCGGATTCACTCAGTTTATCCCTGCTTTCCAGTATATGGAGAGGTATGCCTATCTTTCCTATGTCATGCAGCATTGCTCCGGTTTCAATATTTTTTATTTCATTTTCGCCTGCACCCAGTAATCTTGCCAAAAAGACGGCCGCACAGGCTGTGGTAACCGTATGCAGCACAGTCTGGCTGCTGCGGAAATCTATCGAAAAGATTATCATCCTAATATATCCGTTTACTTCATCTTCAGTTAAGGGAATATTGTATAAAACCTTATTAAAAACAGCGTCAGAATCCATTTCATTATTGACTATGCTGACATCAATGCCTGATGCCAAAAACATGTCAACAATATAGCCAAAGTATCTAATACCCCTGTATTTCTGCAGATATTCACAAAAATCGTTTGCGTTCTTTTTATATTTTAAAAAGATATCAGCGCGATCGCACATTGACATGAGCTGCGCGAGTAATTGATGATCGCTTTTTAGACAACTGGCTTCATTGCAGTCAGCATGATGGTAGAGAATAACCTCGGCTAATTCCTTTAACGGCGAAAAATATTTTAAAAATAAATATCCGTAAGCGGAATGTTCCCATACATTAGTAGTTTCAAAAATCACCATTTTATCAATTTCTTCGGTTTTGTAAGCTCCTATATCATGCAGCATTGCAAGAATACATATATCACGTAATTGCTGTTCATTATGCTTATGCTGCTTTTCCAGTATTTTAAACATCAGGTACGCAACCCGTTTTCCATGATCAACCAGCCGCGGATCCATGTGATTCAGGGTTTTTTCAATAATGTTAATAATTTTTTCATTTTTTAATAATTGCATAATAAATATACCTTTTAATATTAGACAACGTTAACAACAGCGAGTATAGCATAATAAACGATTATTATACATAATGATTCAGGAATCTGCATCAGAGGCTCAGTTTATAATTACAAGCGCAGAAATTCATGGGTGTCAGGCAAACATCGCAAGCATGTGATATTTATCTGTACTATTTTTAAGTCCTGCCGACTACTTGAATAAAAACCATTTTCTATGTTAGTGTAAGCGGAATACTATATACCAAGGATGTTACAAATGGATACATTTACTCTTCATTTACTTATGGGGGTTCCGCAGGGTGACCCTAATGCCGCTGTGTCGGGTGGAAGTCTTATCGGAAGTTTTCTCCCCTTTATAGCGATAATTGCGATTTTTTACTTCCTTATAATCAGACCGCAAAGCAAGAAACGCAAAGAAACTGAAAAAATGCTCTCTAGCCTGAAAAAAGGCGACAGAATAGTCACAATCGGCGGTCTTTACGGAACAATTCAAAGCGTTAAGGACACTACAGTAATTGTAAGGGTAGATGACAATATCAAACTTGAATTCTTAAGGAGCGCGATTTCCAGTGTAACAATCCCCGCGTCTGAACCTAAAGATGAAAAATCAGATGATAAAAAGAAAATAGAAGATAAAAAAGAGGAGAAGGAGAAGTCAGAAGAGAAAACCTCCGAAGACGGTGAATAATTATGAGTAAGCGTTACAGATTCATTATTCTGCTTATTGTTTTAGTGGTCTGCTTCCTGTTTCTATGGCCGACAATACGCTGGTATTTTTTCACTCCGCTGGATAAACAGGAATTGGCGCAGATACCGCGCGAGAAAATACGGGAGGATTCATATCAGGCCGCGATGGCGGACTGGCAGCGTCTTATTGAATCCGCCCGCGTAAACGGTCCCCTCCCTGAGAATCTTGAATTCCTGATCCCGATTGCCAGGAATCTGCATAAAGATTATAAAGCGCCTGTCCCCGAAAGCTGGACAGCTTTAAGTATCCTTGAAACTTTTCAGGCTTATTCTACAAGACGAGCGGCACAGGAGGCGATTGAGCAAAGATACGCCGATGAAATTTTTGCCCTTAAGGAGCTGCAGAATAATGCTGTAAAGCTCGGGTTAGATCTTTCAGGCGGTCTGAGTATTATTCTTCAGGTTGGCCGCACCCTTTCAAATGATGATCCTGTGGACGCGATGAACCGCGCCTTGGAGGTTTTAAACAGCCGCATCGACCGTTTCGGGCTGACAGAGCCTGTAATCCGCGGAATGCAGAGCACAAATCAAATCTATATTGAAATCCCGGGAACCGCCGATCCCGAGAGGATCAATGATATTATTATGGGAAAGGGAAGCCTTACTTTCCAGCTTCAGGACGATGAAGCGACTACTGCCTTTTATGAGTATTACTCAAGGAATCGCGGGATAACAATTGATAATAGCGGTAGTATTTATAACGAATACGGACAGACGGTCTCGTATGAATCCATTCCCGGCCTTTCTTCCAGTGTTGTGATTCTCGGCGTTTATACCAAAGACAGATACGGGCTTGATGAGCATGTAAGAAACATCGATGGTACATACAGCTATATCGCCGTAAACAGGGAAATCGGTCTTGACGGAAACTATATTGAAGACGCAATCGTTGAGCGTAATAATATCAGCGGCAGGCCGGAGGTTGCTTTCCGTCTGAGCGAGGAGGGCGGAGAGATTTTTTACAGGCTCACTTCAGCTAACATTAACAAAAACCTTGCCATTGTAATGGACGGCAAAGTCAGATCTGCTCCGAACATTTCAACAGGAATCCGTGAAAGAGGAACAATTACAGGCTTTGATCAGGAAAGTTCAGAGAATCTTGCTCTCGTTTTGAGAACAGCGGCCCTGCCTGTCGAGCTTGAAGTAGCGAGCCAGCAAAGCATCGGCGCCTCATTGGGCGAAGATACAATTCGCCAGGGGTTGTTCGCGCTTTTAGGCGGCATTGCGGCTGTATTAATCTTCATGCTTGTTTTTTACAAGGCGGCTGGGATAAACGCGGTTGTCGCGCAGTTACTCAACTTTTATATAATGTTCAGCGTGCTTTCCGCGTTGAATTTTACATTAACATTACCCGCAATCGCGGGTTTTATACTCACAATCGGTATGGCGACAGACGCTAACGTTATTATTTTTGAGCGCATGAAGGAAGAAATGCGGCTCGGTAAGTCAAGAAAGGCGGTAGTTGAAGCCGGATTCGGCAAGGCATTCTGGGCGATTATGGACTCTAACATTACAACATTTATCGCAGCCCTGTTCCTTTCGCAGCTTGGTTCAGGCCCTATCAGGGGATTCGCTGTAAGCCTTTCAATCGGGGTGTTCTCCTCTGTCTTTACAGCTCTCTTCGTGTCTCGGCTCATCTTCGACTTCGGAACTGATGTAATGAAGAGTAAGGACCTTTCTGTAAGCTGGACTGCGCATATTCAGGAAGGCGCTTCCGGAAGCGAAGCTTCACGCACCAGGGCGGTCAGTTTATGAAAAAGACAATTCAATTTTCAAGGTTTTTTATTCCTGCTGCGATAATCGCAGTTGTACTGATTATCTTCGGTGTATTTGGTTTTATCTATTATAACGGATTCGCTCTCGGCGTTGATTTTCAGGCCGGTTTAATTCAGGAAGTACAGGTCACACCCACAGCTTTTTCCGTACGCTGGAACGGAACTGAAAGCGCGACTTTATATCATGACAGAAACAATATCAGCATCGTTACTTCCGGCTTCGGCGTTGAAGGCAGGACATATGCGTTTTCATTTAATGAATATAATACAATCGGATCGCTCACAAACGCCATGCGGCAGCAGCTTGACAATCTGGATATTACTGTATCGGCAAGCCAGGGGATTAGCTCCTCATGGCTGAGGTTTTCTTCCATTGGGAATATGCCTGAGTTAAGCAGAAGCAATCCATATGTTATTCATTATCTTGATCCTCAAAGAGCGCCGATTGATATTTCCGAAGTACGTTCCGCAATGGCCGATTTCAGTCACGGTGTTGCCGTTCAGAACATTGTTACTCCCGACGGCGAAGCTAGATTCATGATCCGCGTTGAAGATCAGGAAGAAGGGCGTATTACGTCAAACGATATTGTTCAGACATTGGAATCACATTTCAACGCTCAATACGGCAGAGGGTGCATAGCGGTGTTTCGCTCCGAATATGTTGGCTCGCGCTTTTCAAAGGATTTAACAGATCAGGCAGGCGTATTAATCTCGCTTACTTTGCTTCTGGTCCTAATTTATTCAACTATCCGCTTCAGGCTGCAATACGCGGTAGGCGCGGTTATAGCGATTATGTATGATGTTTTAATCATTGTGGCATTTATGGTCTGGACGCGGATGGAGTTTACCACACTTAGTATCGCTGCGATTCTAACCATTTTGGGTTATTCAACAAACAACACAATAATTTTCTTTGACCGTGTCAGGGAAAACCTGCGTGTGTACCCTGATAATCATTTTATTGATATCTTGAACATTTCGCTTACAGGCATACTTGGAAGAACAATTATTACAACGGCGACTACAATGCTTGCTGTTCTTGCTTTATTTATCTTTACTACAGGTTCAATGAAAGATTTTGCTCTCGCGCTTTTAGTCGGTATGACTTCCGGCGTATTTACAACCCTTTTCATTGTTTCAGGTTTTGTTAACTTCTGGCAAAATCAGAAAATAAAACGAGAAAAGAAAAAGCTGGCTGCGAAGTAATTTTTGAAAGTAATTCGCGCGAAAGTTCTGGGCTTTTGCATGGGAGTGCGTCGGGCTGTTGATATTGCGATTAGAGAAGCAACGTGCGCAGCTAAAGCAACGTGCGCTAAAGAAAGCGGTTCTTCTGTCTGCACTCTCGGCCCTTTAGTTCACAATCCCAAGGTGTCAGCCGATCTTGAAGCGCTCGGTATTCATTCAATTGATGAATCTTCCCTTACTGTACACGGTTCGGCTCTTTGCGAGTCCGTTATTATCCGCGCGCATGGAATAAATCCTGTAACGGAGCATAAATTACGTAAAGAAGGATACCGTATTATTGACGCAACCTGTCCTCATGTTAAAAAGAACCAGCTAAAAATTCAGGAGTTATCCAACGCGGGTTTCCGTCTGTTTATTGCAGGGGAAGCTGAACACGCGGAAATAAAAGGATTATTGGGCTACTGCGAAGATTCTCCCTTCTGTGAAGTTACAGGCAGTGCGGATGAAGCGCGGGAAAAAGCTGCTGTTCTTTATAGGAAAAACAGGGATGCTAAAACAGCTCTTTTAGGACAGACAACAATTTCTGAAGAAGAATACAAAAACATCGGAGAAGAGATTAAAAAATATTTTCCCGATTTACAAATAATACAAACAATCTGCGCCGCCACAAGCGATCGGCAGAATGCGCTGCATGAATTACTGCTCCAATGCGACGCTGTGATTGTCGCGGGCGGAAAAGAGTCAGCCAATACGCGCCGTCTTTTTTCCATTGCACAGCAAAGCGGTAAACCCTGCGCTCTTATGGAAGATGCCGCGCAAATACCTGATTCTTTCCTTAAACATGAAACAGTCGGTATATGCGCAGGAGCTTCCACACCAGATTCGGTAATTGAAGATATAGAGCAGGAACTAATCCGTATATCCCATCTCGCCTAACGCTTTTTCCGCTTCTTCAAACTCATTAAAAGGCATTACATAATCGGCGTAAATAATTGAGTTTTCATGCCCTTTGCCAAGCAGTAAAACCAGATCGCCCCTTTTTGCTAATGAGAATGCCTTGCGGATTGCCTTCGGTCTGTCAGGAATAAGAAATAGATTATCATCCCTGTTAAATACCTTTTCATCCGCAATGGAAGTTATGCCCAGCGCAATTTCCTCAAGAATATCCATCGGCTTTTCTCCCCTGGGATCTTCATCTGCCAATACGATAATGTCTGAATAAAGGGCGGCGATTTTTCCCTGTTCGCTTCTTTTTTTTGTATCACGCTCGCCAGGTGAGCTGAAAAGGCTTATAATCCTGCCTCCTGTTTTATCAAGCCTTTCGCGAATGGAAGGAAAGATTGCCAAAAAAGATGATGGTGTGTGGGCATAATCAACTACAACTTCAAAAGGCTGCCCTTTCCTAATTGCTGTCATTCTTCCCCTGACAGGCTTTAATTTCATTACATACGGAACAATTTCCTTAACCGGAATATTTAAAAGGCCTGACACCGCAAGAAGAGCGGCAAGAACGTTGGCGGAATTAAACACGCCGGGTAGTCTATCCTGCACTTCCAGACACTCATATAGCCCGGGAATTGAAATGGTATACCTGTTGCCGTCTTGTCTGCTTTCGATCGATGTGAGTATTAAATCTCCTGCGTTTCCCGAAGGACTGAAAGTATATATCCTATGATCTGTTAATTTTATAAAATAAGGCGCGCTTTTATCATCTGCATTTACAACGCCGAACGGCTTTGTTAAAGACGATCCAGCCTGCGGTATATAATTGTTTAGTGCGCGGAAGAGATTAGCCTTGTCATCCCTGTACTGTTCCCATGTCCCGTGAAATTCAAGATGCTCGTGGGTAATGTTTGTAAGAACACCCGAACAGAAGTTTACGTCTCCCAGGCGGTTAGTTCTGGGCGAAAGCCCGTGAGAGCTTGCCTCCACTACCGCGTATCCACATCCATTATCCGCCATTTCCTTCAGTAACCGCTGAACAATCGGCGCTTCAGGCGTAGTCTGATGCTCCGGATTCCATGTAACTTCTCCGCCAAGGCAATGTTGAACTGTGGATATAAAACCCGCCTTCTTTCCCAATAATGTTAAAAGCTGCCAGATAAGGTAAACAGTGGTGCTTTTACCCTCTGTTCCTGTAACACCCGTTACCAGCATACGCCGTGAAGGATATTCGCAATAAGCTGCTGATACAGGCGACATTGCAAAGCGGGAGTTTAATGCTTTCAGATAAACAATGTTTTCTTTTTTATTTGTTACTTCATTTTCATGCACTATAACTGAGGCCCCGCGTTTGATAGCCTCCTCTATGTAAAAGCTTCCATCGGTGTGCAAGCCTGGAAGCGCGAAAAAAAGACTTCCTTCCTTTATGCAACGCGAATCGAATTCAAGCGAGGTAACGATCGGATCAATTCCTGTCTGCGTATATTCAATTCCAGCTTTTTGCGCGATTTCTTTTGAAAAAAAAAGTGATAAATGTTCTGCCATATAAATCCAGTTTTTATCTGTCCTCCCCAAAAACAATTGCTGTAAAGGTATAAAGCTGCGCGTCACGGGCTTTATATGAGTCAGGCGGTAAACCTGCTTTAACGCAGATATAATCAAGATACTCATCACGGTTCCAGCCCTGTTCAACAGGAACCTGCGGCAGAAGAACGCCGGAGCGGCCTTTACAAATAAGGTAAAGCCCATGTACGCCGACTTTTACGCTTGCAGGATCATGGCATATAACAAAGGGAGAAAGCGCGGATATTTCTATATGAAGAACGGACAGTTCTTCTTTTCTTACGGGGGGAAAACGCGGATCGCCGAACGCAGCCTCTTTTGACATAATACGTACTGTCTCTATCAAGGGAAAGTTCGCGGCCATCCTGCCGATGCAGCCCCTTAAACTGTGTCCTGGTTCTATATGCAATGAAACAAAAGCTCCGCATGGTGTATAAACATTCGAACTGCTGCCGATTTTCGATTCCTCATCATTATTTGATTCGTATGACGGTCTTCGCCTTTCCAGCTCTGCTTTAATGGTTTCGCGCGCCTGAGACAACAGTATTTTCTGTTCCTGTTCTGTAATGTTAAATTCCATATCAGTAATATAATATAATATAGGGACATTAAATGAAACTAAAAAGAATGACCAAAGTTATCAGAATCGGCGGATTTTCCCAAATTCACCCTGTTTTTATTGGAGGAGAGTATCCGATAGTTATTCAAACCATGTACAAGGATCGCCTTTCCCTATCCTCAATTGATGAGACAGTTAAAAAAATAGAAGCCCTGCAGTCTTTAGGCTGCGGACTCCTTCGTTTTGCTGTTCCCGATATTCAATCAGCGCAGGTTTTCGGGAGTCTTTGCGAAATGGTAACAATGCCTCTTTGCGCGGATATTCATTTCGATTATAAAATCGCTCTTCGCTGCATGGATTTTCCTGTTTCAAAAATCAGAATCAATCCCGGAAATATCGGCAGCAAGGATAAAGTACGAGCTGTTCTTGAAAAAGCCGCGGCGAAAAATATTCCCATCAGAATTGGGGTAAACGCAGGCAGTCTGCCCAATGATCTCCAAAAGCGTATAGATGAAAATGGGATAGCTCCCTGCGAAGCATTGGTTGAAGCAGCCGAGAGGGAAATCGCCATATTTAACGAATTTGGTTTTGGCGACTTTCTGGTATCAATGAAGGCCTGTACAATTGCCGATAATGTGAAAGCAGGCCGCCTTCTTTCACAGCGTACAGACGCGCCTCTTCACATAGGTGTTACTGAAGCAGGCCCTTTAACAGCAGGAGTAGCAAGGAATACGGCAGCCATACTGACTCTTTTAAATGAAGGTATCGGCGATACAGTCAGGGTATCCCTTTCGGATACCATGGAGAGTGAGATAATCGCCGGAAGGGAGATAGCCGCTGCGGCCGCTCAGTTTTCGCCTGAAAACAAAAGGCTGAGCCTGCGCGGAGTGAACATTGTTTCCTGTCCGCGCTGCGGCAGGCACAGCTTTGATACACATGCCTTTACAGACAGGTGGATGCACACCCTTTACGCAATGGACAAGAACATAACTGTCGCGGTTATGGGATGCGAAGTAAACGGCCCTGCGGAGGCAAAGCATGCGTCTTTGGGCATTACAGGAGCGGGAGACAAGGTTTTGATTTTTAAACACGGCAAGATTATAAGAACAATTACAGCCGATAAGGCAGATACGATTTTTAAAGAGGAATTAAAGAAACTATGAAAAGAATCTTAATTATATTTATCCTGCTGTCTTTTACAGTGCCGGTTTTTTCGCAGACTTCTGTTTCTCCGTGGTGGCTTTCGCTGGAGTACGGTAAACTGAGATTCCGTTCCGGTGATTACGGAAACGCTTTAATGTTATTTGAAGACGCAAGACGCGACAGACGCGCTGTGTATGAGCAAATGGAACGCGATTTAATCCATCTGCTTTCGCTGGGAGATGTACGGCGAATAGGAGATTCCCTTGACAGAGTTGAACAGTATTCCTATGACCGCCGTTACACAGCAGCTTCCGCCGCGTTTGAAGAACTTTATTACCGTATTCAGAAATCCAGTCTTAACAATTCAGCAAACGCCGCTCTTGCCGCAATCGGCAAGCTGAAGGATTATCCCGAAGCCGAATACTGGATAGGGGAAGTATACCGTGTAGAAGGAGAGCTGTCTCTGGCGCTGTCACAGTACCGCAGGGCATACGCAATGCGTGAAAACCTTGAAGATTCCGGATTCGCAGTTACATTACAGTATAAAATCGCAGGCATCCTCAGAACCAGAATGGAATATAACGAGATGGAAAGAACTTTACTTTCCATTATTGATAGTCTGGATACTCTTTGGGTAAACGCGGACAGAGCCGCTCTTAATAATACAGGCACAACTTCAATTCCGTATGCGCAGGCATCAGCTTCATTCGCGAGAGCCGCAATGACAAGAACCCTTGAAAATGACGGAATTAACCGCTTTCTGGAAATGTACAGGTATAACAACAGCACTGTAGAACAAGCGCACAGGCTTTTAGGCTTTCACTATGTTGTCGCAGGCCGTCCGTCTGCCCAGGATCATCTGATGTTCGCGTTCCTTATTCAAAACACTGTCATTATAGAAGAATTAATGAGACGGCAATTTGATTTCAGGTTTACGACTATCACAGAGATACGCGAAAATCAGGCGCGCAGCCTTATAGAATTATCTGAAGCTTTAAACAAAAACCATGTTCTTGTCTCATATATTGACGAAGTTGAGTACTATAAAACCGCGTATTATCTTGCAGCGAGCCTCTACCGCAACGGCAAAACAACAACTGCGCTGAACATATGGAGCTTTCTTGCCTCCCAGCCTCGGGCAGGAGAATGGTACAGCCGCGCCGTAAACCAGCTTCGCAGCCCTCACGCCGAACCAATAGTAGAAATGCCTTAATTACTGTTTAATTGTTAAGTTATCGGGCAACCCGGATTTGGGGTTCCAATCGTTGACATCCTGTCAACTCTTTCCACCCCCGACTACGCGTTCCCGGCGCATCCGTGCACCGATATTATTATTAAGGCTTACGCCTTAGCATTGTTCAAGGAACGCTTCGTTTCAAATCCGAACTGCTTTGTTAAATCAATTCTTAACATTCCTGAACATTACTGTTTAATTGTTAAGTTATCGGGCAACCCGGATTTGAACCGGGGACCCCAAGTCCCCCAGACTTGTACGCTAAACCAACTGCGCTATTGCCCGATAGA
>WQSQ01000037.1 GCA_009787775.1 Treponema sp. | reverse complement strand
CCCGCCGCAGGAAGCGGCGGGACCGGAGCGGTTGAAAACCGCGAAGGGAAGAAGGGCATAAAGCGGTAACGGGGGAGAGTAACAAATTGACTGAGGAGTTTCTTCTTTATTAATTTTTTTTACAAGTGCGGATATGCTGCGGATAGAAAGTTTTATTTTGAATAAATTTGAATGGATTGCTATAATAAATCATGAGCGGATTGGATCAAATTGTAAAGAAATTAACTGAAGACACAATGCTTGCGGATGATGAGTTAGCTGCGATTCTGGAGACAAACGAATGTGATAATACGCTTGCAGAAGCGGCTGACGGTAAACGCAGGGAAATTTACGGGACAGATGTTTATATACGCGGTCTAATTGAGTTCACCAATCATTGTAAAAATAACTGTTATTACTGCGGGATAAGGCGCGATAATGCGCAATTAAGCCGTTACAGGTTAAGCGGCGGAGAAATACTTTCCTGCTGTGATACAGGTTATGAACTGGGTTTTCGCACATTTGTTATGCAGGGCGGAGAAGACCCTTTTTATGATGACGATGAAATGTGTAAAATAATTCATACAATCAAAGATAAATATCCTGATTGCGCATTGACGCTTTCAATAGGCGAAAAATCATACAAAAGCTACAAAATGTATTTTGACGCGGGCGCGGATCGCTATCTGCTTCGCCATGAGACAGCGGATTCCGGACATTACAGGCAGCTTCACCCGCAGAGTATGAGCCTGGAAAACCGCAAAGAATGCCTCATGAACCTGAAATCCATTGGTTTCCAGACCGGCTCTGGCTTTATGGTCGGTTCTCCTTATCAAAAAACAGAATATCTTATTGATGATTTAAGGTTCCTGCGAGAACTGGAACCTGAAATGATCGGTATTGGACCGTATATTACGCATCAGAATACGCCATTTAAGGATTTTAAAAGCGGGAGCCTGGAACTTACGCTCAGGCTAATCTCTATTATTCGCCTGATGTTCCCGTATGCCCTGATTCCCGCTACAACCGCCCTTGGCAGTATTGCTCCCAATGGCCGGGAACTGGGCCTGAAAGCAGGCGCTAATGTAGTTATGCCCAATCTGTCGCCTGTAACAGTCAGAAAACAATACTCGCTATACGATAATAAAATTTGTACGGGCGAAGAAGCCGCCGAATGCAGGGGATGCCTTGAAAATCGGGTAAAAAATGCCGGTTTCCAAATTGTAGTAGCCCGCGGCGATGTAAAAAAATGTTCTGTAACTCTCACTTGACTATTTTTTCCAATCAAGGTAATTTTTAGCTAGAAGAGGAGGTATAAATGGAAACCAATACTTATAGTATTTCGCTGTCCAAAAATCCAGTTATAGCTATTAATGTTACTCCGGGTCATTTTACGACCAATAATGCTCATACAAATAATTATTTAGATGTAAGCGAATTAAAGGGGCATACTGCAATTGCAAATGATGTCGCCAGGGAGATTGCTATCCCGTATTTATCAACTACGCTGGTTGACACTATAGTTTGTATGGAAAAAATGGAAGTAATCGGCGCGTATCTCGCGCAGGAGCTTGTACAGGATGGAACATCGGTTATGAATACCGGCAGAAATATATATGTTGTATCACCAATAAACAATGCATACGGAAAATTGATTTTTCCTGACAGCGCGGTGCAATGGATATCGGGGAAAAATATTCTTCTGCTTGTTGCGACAATTTCATCCGGGCGTTCTCTTAATATTGCACTTGAGTGTATTAATTATTACGGCGGGAAGCTGGCGGGAGTTTCCGCTCTGTACCGCGCTTCAGATATCAGGGTTGAACGGGATATACATTGCCTGTTCACATCAGATGATATCCCAGGTTACAGGCTTTATAGTACCGCTGAATGCCAGATGTGCAGGGAAGGTCATAAACTGGATGCGATAATTTCAAGTGAAGGGTACACAAAACTGGAATAGAAAAAGGATTAAAAAAAACCGGGATGCGGTTTTAAATACATAAAAAAGGAGAATAATTATGTCACTCGGACAGAGTTTAATCACAAGTTTAGGTATACTTAGTTTAACATTGGGGCAGGCGATGATGGTGTTGCTTGCAATGTTTTTTATGTACCTTTCAATAGTTAAAAAATTTGAGCCGCTTCTTCTTCTTCCTCTTGCGTTCGGAATGCTGCTTGCAAATCTGCCGATTGTCGGCCTTGACGGATATTATTTTAATCCGAATAAATTCGCGGAACTTGAAGGAGACAGGCTGCCAGGTCTTATGAATTTCCTCTATACCGGTATCAGAATGGTTATTTACCCGCCGTTGATTTTCCTTTGCATTGGAACCATGACCGATTTCAGCCCGTTAATCGCGTCTCCCAGAAGCGCGTTAATCGGTATTGGCGGCCAGCTTGGCATATTTGTCGCGATGGGAGTCTCATATTTTGTTGGAAACGCATTGGCTCCGTTTTTTCCCGGGTTTGAAGGTTTTACTTTTACAGAAGCTGCCGCTATCGGAATAATAGGCAGTTCAGACGGTCCGACATCAATTTTTACCGCGACACGCCTTGCTCCTGATTTGCTGCCCGCTATCGCAATCGCAGCCTTTTCATATATGGCCCTTGTTCCGTTTATCCAGCCGCCAATCATGAGGCTCCTTACAACCGACAAGGAACGCGTAATTGTAATGGCGCAGCCAAAAAGAGTTTCACAAAAACAAAAAATTCTTTTTCCTGTTATTCTGGCCCTTGTAGTTCTTCTTCTGGTTCCCGCAGCCGGAGCGCTGGTTGCCATGCTCTGCCTTGGTAATTTAATCAGGGAAAGCGGCGTTGCGGACAGGTATGTAAGGGCGTTTCAAAATGATCTATTGAGCATACTGACATTTTTAGTCGCGCTCAGTATCGGATCTTCCGCTACAGCGGACAGATTCCTTACCCCGCAGACATTAATAATTCTTGCGAGCGGACTTTTAGCGTTTGCCTTCGGCACAGTAGGCGGCGTTCTTGTCGCGAAACTTCTCTGCGTAGCAACAGGCGGAAAAGTAAACCCGCTGATTGGTAATTCAGGCGTTTCCGCCATGCCAATGGCCGCCCGTATTTCACAAAAAATAGGACAGAAATACAACCCCGATAACCACCTATTAATGCACGCCATGGGTCCGATTGTTTCCAGCACAATCGGCTCCGCCGTTATCGCGGGTATTTTCATTTCTTACTTTAAATGAGAAATGTTTACTTCATTTAGCTGCTGCTGTACATATTTGTAATTTATGGAAATGTATACCTAATATTATATATTAAGTATACATTTCCGTTAAAAGTTTTACGAATAGTATCATCTTTCAGATTTTTTTTCGAAGTGTGAAAATTCCAGACTAAATGAGGCTCTTCCCTGTGATACGCTGCGCAGGCTTGTCATGAAGCCGAACATTTTTTCCATGGGAGCCTGGGCTTTTATTTCATCGCCGTCCATTTTTGAATTCATGCTCAGAATCTGGCCGCCTCTTTGGGTAACAAGACTCATCACTTCTCCGATAAATTCATGCGGGCTGTTAAGATCGACTGCCATGATTGGTTCAAGCAAAATCGGGCTTGCATTCCGGCAGGCTTCGTCAAAGGCCATGCTGGCGCAGGCTTCAAAGGCAAACTCGGTGCCTGTAAGCTCTGAATATTGAATGTCTGTAACTGAAGCAGTTATGTCGATACAGGGGTAGCCGAGAACAATACCGGAAGAAAACGCGCCTGTTATACCGCGTTCAATGGCTTCCAAAATATTGGCTGGTATCTCATTCTTACCGGAAACGGTTTTTGCCGTGAGAATATATTTATTGCCGCTGCCGCGTTTGGCAGGCTCGACACGTAATGTAATACCCGCCGTGTTTTCCTTTCCTGCCAAAATCCTTGAAAAATTTTCACTATGTTCATTTGCCCTGCTGATTGATTCCCTGTATGTAACCTGCGGATTGCCGACTTTTGCGCCCAGTTTAAATTCTTTTAATATGCGCGTAACGAGCACGTCAAGATGCAGTTCACCCATTCCCGAAATTATAAGTTGTCCTGTCTCTTCATTTTCCCTTATTGAAAAAGTTGGATCTTCTTTAGAAAGGATTGCCAGAATATCTTTTAATTTATCCTGATCGGATATTGTTTTGGATTCTATTGAAATGGAAATGACAGGCTCCGGGAACTGCATTTTTTCAAGCAGCACAGGCCAGCCCTCCGTTCCTACAGTGTCGCCCGTCTGCGCCAGCTTCATCCCGATAATAACGCCGATGTCTCCGGCTGTCAGGCTGTCCATGGGGTCGGATTTATTCGAGTGCATTCTTAAAATTCTGTTCGCCCTTTCGCGTTTTTTCTTTCCGATGTTGTAAAGAGATGCGCCGCTTTTAAAGGAGCCTGAATACATTCTTACATAACAGAGGCTTCCCGCTTCGCGATCATTTTGAATCTTGAACACAAGGCCAAGCGGATAACCGTTTGGATCGCAGGGAATGCTTGTTTCATGCATTTCTTCTTTTTTAATAATATTTCCAATCGCAGGCGGTATTTCATCAGGCGCGGGCAGATAGTCAATTATCGCGTCAATAACTGGCTGTACTCCCATATTGCGCCTTGAAGCTCCCGCGAACATTGGCAGTATATCGCGATTAATGGCGGCCTTGCGAATCTCGCTCTTTAAAAGATTTGGATCAATTTCTTCTCCTGCAAGATATTTTTCGGTAATAATATCAGAGACGCCGGATAAACTATCTATCAATTTTTCGCGCCATTGTTTCGCAATTTCTTCTCTCTGCGGAGCTATCGGTGAAAATGTCATGTCTTCACCGTTATTCTCCCAGTGAATTTCTTCCATTTTGATAAGGTCGATAACGCCTTCAAAAGAATTTTCTTTTCCGATTGGAATTTGCAAAGCGACTGTGCTGATTTTTAATTTATTTTTTACATCTTCAATAACATTGAAAAAATCAGCTCCCATGCGATCCATTTTATTCACATAACCAATGCAGGGGACTTTATATCTGCTTGCTTGCCGCCATACGGTTTCCGTTTGAGGTTCAACCCCGCGAACCGCGTCAAAAATCGCAATCGCTCCGTCAAGCACGCGAAGGGAACGTTCAACTTCCGCTGTAAAATCCACATGACCGGGAGTATCGATTATATTTATTTGATGATCTTTCCAGTAAGTAGTTGTCGCCGCGCTCTGTATGGTTATGCCCCGTTCCTGTTCCTGTTCCATCCAGTCCATTATCGCTTCGCCGTCGTCAACTTCGCCGATACGGTGGCTTTTTCCGGTGTAAAAGAGAATCCTTTCTGTTGTAGTTGTTTTACCGGCGTCAATGTGCGCCATAATGCCGATATTACGCATTTTGGATAGCATTTTCATATTTTAGACAAGAATTTAATTAATTTCAAGGTAAAAATAAGGTAGAAATTCAAAAAAACGCGGATATTGGCTCAGGAATTTTCGAATAGTGAAAAATGATTGCATTATAAATATCTTTATAGTATTATTATATTATTATGAGCATAGGTTTATCATATGTTTTTGTTACTCCATATACTGTAGCCAAAAGCAGAACCGGGGGAGTGCTTTCACGGCTGCTTTCCCGTACCAATTTGGATCTGGTAGGCGCGCAAATGTTCACGCCCGATCAGGATTTTGCTGATAAGTATGAAGCGTCACTGCGAAAAAGAGCCCCTTCCAATCAACTGGTTCTTTTAGCTGATTATGTAAAAAATTTTTTCGGCCCTTCAGGCGGCAGACCGCACCGTAATCTTTTTTTACTGTTCCGCGGCGAGAACCCATGCGAGCAATTGCTTAACGCCTGCGGGCATTTATACACCAAACATGTAGAGGTAGACGCGCTCGCCGGAGAAACAATCCGCGATACATATTCCGATCTTATTTTTAATGAAGACGGCACTCCCAGATACTTTGAACCTGCGGTTCTGACTCCAAGGCAGCAGGATGAAGCATACGGTGATTTGAAATTGATAGCGGATTTTCTTGAAGGCAAAGAGAACATTGTTCAAAATGTAGTTCATCCCGATCCTTCAAAAATTGAAAGAACGCTTGTAATCATTAAACCGGATAACTGGACGCATAATTCATCAAGACCCGGAACCATTATTGATATGTTTTCACGCACAGGATTACGCATCGTCGGCATTAAAATTCACCGTTTATCACTGGCGGAAGCTCTGGATTTTTACGGTCCTGTCGAAACAATATTAAAACAAAAACTTGCTTCCGCTTTCGGCAAGAGGGCGAAGGATCTTCTGGAGAAGGAATTTAAATTTACCTTCAGCAATGATGCTGAAAAAATTCTCAATGACAGCATTGGAACAGAGTGTGCGGGAAATGAGTTCGCGAATATTGTGGAATTCATGTCCGGAAAACGTCCTGGCTGTTATACTGTCGATGAAATGCAGAAACCGGGGAACGTTAAATGCATGATCCTGATTTATGAAGGCGAGAACGCGATCACCAGAATTCGCGATGTCCTTGGTTCAACAGACCCAAGCCAGGCGCGCGACGGCACTGTACGCCGCGAGTTCGGCAGCAATGTTATGGTCAACACCGCCCACGCTTCGGATTCTACAGAAACTTTTGAACGCGAGAAAAATATCGTCAGAATAAACCACAATTCCGTAGTGTCAATTATCAGGGAACATTTAATCGAGAGCTGATAGAAGTAAAGAACAACACATTGTTATGTTGACAATTAGTTTATAATATTGATATATTGTCTCCAAGGCCCCTTCGTCTATCGGTCAGGACATGAGATTCTCAATCTTAAAAGAGGAGTTCGATTCTCCTAGGGGCTAAATCAAGTATCAAAAATTTTCTTTCTTGTTTTTTCTGAACGATTCAAGGCACACGCGTTTAAATATGACGACAGAAAGTCCTTCTTCCTCAATTTCCGCTTTTAGTTTCGCCGCGTTTTCTTCGAGAAGATTTGCTTTTGCTTCAAGTTCCAGAATGCGGCTGGGTTTTACTCCGCAGCCGATTATTAAATTTTTTAGTTTTTCAGATGGCACAATTGTAGGCTGGCATCCTGTCATTGCGACACTGGAATTGTCCAGAATAATCAAGGTCATTGTTGTATCTGAATCAACTGCGTCAATTAACGGAGTAATGCCTGAATGTATAAATGTTGAATCACCGATAACCGCAATCGAATATTTCAGGCCGGCGTCCGCGGCGCCTTTTGCCATGCCGACGCAGGCGCCCATGCAGACTATGCTTTCTATTGCTGAAAGCGGGGGAGATGCGCCCAATGAATAACAGCCAATATCAGAGTTAATTCCTACATCAGGATGACCCGGCTTCGGATCCAATGCGGCAACAGCTTTATTTAAAGCGTTATAACTGTCTGTATGAGGACACCCTTGGCATAATTGGGGAGGTCTCGCGGGAAGAGTGTCCGGATCAATTTTTGCATTTACGCCTTTTCTTGGCGGCAGTCCAAGAACTATTCTTACATTATCAGGTGTAAGTTCTCCTGTTTGAATTATCTCTTTTACGCTGCTGCCTGTAATGCCGAATATTTTATTCGCAATAAAAGGCTGGCCTTCTTCGATAACAAGAATTTCATCCGCTTCATTACAGAGCATTCTGATTTTTTTTTCCGGCAGAGGGTATGCGCCGATATGAAGATGCGCCGGAACGCTGTTTCCTTGTTTTTTTTGTAATGCAAGAAATTCTTCAAGATTTTCCTCATAGTAATTTCCGCCAAGACCGGATGTTATTATCGCAAGGCTTCCATTGGAAGACATGTCTTCCGATAAGCTCTGTCTGCCTTTTGAAGCGGTAATTTTATTTACAGGATGCTGATTGGACCATTCATTTAATATTTTTTGTTTTTCAAGAAGGGTTTCATAATTTTTACGCGCAAATACAGGAAGCAGCATCCAGGATTTTTTTTCCTGAGTTTTGGAAACTTTATTCTGCGGTTCAGCTGGTTTTGGCGTAACCGCCGCTCTTGCGTGGGCAAGACGTGTAACAATGCGTAATAACACCGGAATGTTAAAACGCTCGGAAACATTAAACGCTTCGCGAACCATGTCATAAGCTTCCTGCTGGCTGCGCGGTTCAAGGCACGGAACCATCGCGAAATCAGCGTAAAAACGGGAATCCTGCTCATTCTGCGAACTGTGCATTCCGGGATCATCCGCTACAGCGATTACAAGTCCGCCCTTGATTTTTAAGAGAGCGGCATTAATAAAAGGATCGGCCGCGACGTTTAATCCAACATGTTTCATTGTAACAATGACCCGTCTTCCGGCGAATGAGACACCCAAAGCCGCTTCCATTGCGGTTTTCTCGTTAGAGCACCAGCGCGCTGCAATTCCGTTTCTTGCGCTTTCATTAATGAGATATTGCAGAATTTCCGTAGACGGGGTTCCGGGATAACCGTATGCCGCGCTGATACCGGCATGAATTGCGCCTAACGCGACAGCTTCATCTCCCAGGAGCGCAAGCTTTTCATTTTTCATTTTTATTCTCTCTTGCAGTTTTTTTAACTGTTTACCCGTTCAACATATTCGTTGGTTTCCGTATTCACCAGTATTTTTTCATCCTGCTTAATAAACAGCGGAACGCGCACTGTTAAACCTGTTTCTGTCTTAATTGGTTTTGTAGCGCCTGTCGCCGTATCGCCTTTTATATAGTTTTCGCTTTCCGCGACAGTAAAGACAACCTTGTATGGAATTTGAATATCAATTACTTTACCTTCCCAGATTGTAAGCTGATATGAGTTGCCTTCCTGAATGTATAATTTTTTGTCAGGATGATCCTCGATGGACACTTCGTATTGTTCAAAGGATTCGCTGTCCATAAAATGATAGTTGTCCTGATCCGCGTATTGATACTGGCATGAGTGAATATCCACCTGCGCGTCTTCAACTTCCTGCTGCGTAGGGATTGTCAGGCTCAGCACCGAGCCGTCCTTTATACTTTTCATTTTTATTCTGGCAACGGCAGTCCCTTTGCCCGGATTGTGAAATTCCCTGTCCACGACAAGGTATGGCTGCCCTTTTTGCAGAAGGCATGACCCTTTTACTATATCTCCGCCTCGAATCATTTTGTTCCTCGTTTGGTTTGTATGGTTACTTATAGTAACAAAATCCGGGATTTGTGGGAAGTAACCTGACTACTTGATGTGACAGACACACACGCGTCAATACACAATGTATGTGTTATTTATTTACAGCGGCTCAGTTCAGTTGAAACTTTAGTATACTTAAAATTAATAATTCTTCGTGCTTGCGGCGGGGTTCTTCATTTGATATAATTATTCTTATAACCGTTCTCTAAGCCAGTAGTCTAAATAAAGAGGAATCCGGGGGAATCAGTATTGAAAAATTTAAAAAAAATGTTCTGCGCTGGAAATTTCATTACACTTTATAGCATTATATTTATATTACTGGGTATACTGTATATTAATACACCTGTTTGGGCGCAGCAGGAACCCATAATCAAGGTTGCCATGAGCGATGATTCACCCATGGGTGTGGGACGTTTACTGTACTATGCTTTACAGCGTTCAGGTTATCAAATGTCCATTAATCTTGCGGGGATGCGTACCTCGATTGCCAGTGTAAACTACGGTGAAGCGGCAATTTTGCCAAGCCAAACAGACGGTTTTGATATTCAATTTCCCAATATTATAAAAGTTCCATTCCCTGTTGATTATGTGGAATTTACAGCATATACCCGCTCAGGCGATCAATATGATATATCGGCATGGGAAGATATAACGGGGTTAAGGTTTTGTTACCGCTGGCAGAATATATTTGTGGCAAATCAGGCAGCGCGGACAGGTGCTTCAAAATTTATTATCGTAAATGAAAATCAGGAAATATGGGATGCTCTTCTCAATAATGAAGCTGATGTCGCGATCCTTCCGCGTGTTATAACTTTTGATTATCGAATTCCGCCAGGCATTAAAAAATTAAATGTAGTTGACCGTATTCCGTGTTATGTATATGTAAACAAAGATTACGCTTTTTTGGTTCCTAAACTTGAAGAAGCGTTTAGAGCTCTGCTTGGCTCCGGCACACCGGAGTCCATCAGAGACTTTCGCTTATCCAAAAGAGATAACAGCAGTAAACATGTTTTGCTGCATATTAGTTCCTATGACGCGCGGGTTCAAAGGGAACACAGTCAAATTGAGGTTATCAGGCAGGCGCTTGAATCGCACAGCAATGTGGAATACAGAAATATTAATTTAAATTCTTATGAACACCGCAATGACATTGGTTTTAATTCTTATTATTCGGATATGATCCGCGCAAATTATATAGCGCATAATATCGATGTTGTTTTAGCGTCCGATAACGAAGCGTTCAAATTCGTGATGGATAATTACTACTTACTCTTTTCCCCTAAACCGGTGGTTTTTTGCGGAGTCAACAATATTGAACCTCAACCGAGCCTTGGAACCAGAGGTTCCCATCTTGATAAGACTACACTGTACGGTCTTGAAGAGTTTGTCACTGGTATTTCTGGAAAAAATTCTTTTGAAGAAACGGCAAGAGAAATGCTGCGTTTATATCCCGCAACGAAAAGGATTTTTATTTTAAATGACTATTCGCTCTCCCGAAGCGCCAACATGCGCGAACAAATTGAAAGCAATATATTAACAGCGGGATTACCGGTGGAATTTGTATTTTGCGAAGACAAGCCATTTTATGAACTCATGGAAGAGATACGCGGTTTTGATTCCGATACATTAGTTTTAATCGGCAATTATCTTGTGGATAGCGATAATATATTTTATTCGGAAATGGATGTACAGAAACATGTTGTGTCCGCATCGAAAAATCCTGTATTCTGTTTGACATCGACTTTTATGGGGCATGGAACATTGGGAGGCCTTGTTTCAGTTCATGAAGAAAAGAGCCGCGCCGCCATTTCCATGGTCATTGACATACTGGACGGAAAGAAAGTAACGGACATTCCCGTAATTTATGATTCATCATCACTCAACCGGTGGCAGTTTGATTATGAAACAGCCAAAAGATTCAAAATAAACACGAATAACTTACCTGCGGGTCATACAGTTATTAACCGTATATTACCTATATGGGAATCAAACCCGTTGGAGTTTATCTTTTCGATAATACTTGGAACATTAATGCTTTTGATCATCTTTGCTTTAATAATATTCCTGAAAATATTTGCCAGAAAACAGGCGGAGGCCCAAAGCGCGACAAACGCGAAATCGGCGTTTCTGGCGAATATGAGCCATGAGATACGGACGCCGATGAACGCTATCCTCGGCATGGCATCCCTGGGAATTCAGGCCGCTGGGATTGAACGCAAGGATTACTGCTTTAAACGGATAAACGAAGCCTCGAAACTTTTGCTTGGAGTTATAAACGATATTCTGGATATGTCCAAAATTGAGGCCAACAAACTTGAATTAACATACGCGGAATTTAATTTTAAAGAAATGGTGCAGCGGATAATAAATGTAAATAATGTACGCCTGAATGAAAAAAATCAAAACTTGTCGGTAAACATAGATCCCACTGTTCCTGAATTCCTAGTCGGCGATGAACAGCGGTTATCGCAGGTTATAACAAACCTTACAGGAAACGCCATAAAGTTCACGCCCGAGAAAGGCTCTATCACAATCCATGTGGAATGTACGGATGAAGAAAGCGGCATATGCACAATTAAATTTTCTATAACTGATACAGGCATAGGTATCAGCCTCGAGAAGCAGAAAAATCTATTTCAGCCTTTCCAGCAGGCGGAAAGCAGTACGTCGCGGGAGTTCGGCGGCACTGGTTTAGGCCTGTCCATATCAAAAAACATCATTGAAATGATGGGCGGCGCAATATGGGTCGAGTCCGATCTTGGGAAAGGCGCTTCATTCTTTTTTACCATTAAGGCTGAACGCGCCGTGGAAACAAAGCAGATTGAACCTGCGCAGACTCATGCTGACATGACGGCGAAATATACAGGGCAGAGCATACTGCTTGTGGAAGATGTGGAGATTAACCGCGAGATTGTGCAGGCACTGCTTGAACCGACACAGCTTATAATTGACTGCGCCGAAAACGGAAAAGAAGCGATAAAAATATTCCGTAAAAATCCTTTAAAATACGGAATGATATTCATGGATATACAAATGCCGCTAATGGATGGTTATCAGACGACGCGAATGATTCGCGCGCTTGATGCGCCAAACGCGAAGACTATCCCCATAGTTGCCATGACAGCGAATGTATTCCGCGATGACATCGAAAAATGCCTTGAATCAGGCATGAATAGTCACGTAGGTAAACCTATCAATTTCGATGAAGTCATAGACAAACTGCGTATATATTTAAAGTGACACCATTGCGGTGGCAGTCACCTGTGATATCTTTCTCGTATTCCCTGTAACTATGTATGTATACACGCCACGATTCTCCATGTGAATTCAAATTCTCTCTCTAATTTCATAGGTAATAAGTGTCTTATTACAGCTACTGTGCGTATCTTGGGATTCAGAAAATAGGACATTCGCCAAAGTAACCTCAAAAAACAAACTGGAAAAAGAACGTGTGAATACAATATCTTTACGCGAAGCGGTTATAAATGCCATTGTTCAAAGTAAATTGCCTACCACAGAGCATACCATTGCGCAAAATATGAAACCTATATTTATACAGTCTGATTCTCCTGTACAAGATTAATGAGCCCGTCCGTAAGGTCGGTTACATCACGTACAGCAAACTGAATTAGCCTTGTACAACAAGTTATACAGTTCTTTGAAGCTCTGCGAGAGTTTTTACAAGCGGTGTATGAAAATTGATTTCCATGTCCGTTTTCCCTCTCTCCTTGAATAACAGCTTTAAATTAAGCTACAATGACAAAATGGCACAGACTCAATTCATCCGTAATTTCTGCATTATCGCGCACATAGATCACGGCAAGTCTACGCTCGCCGACAGGCTTATTCAGAAAGCCAAACTTGTAGACGATCGCAACTTTAAGGATCAGATACTTGATAATATGGATATTGAGAGGGAACGTGGCATCACAATAAAAAGCCAGGCTGTCACTATTCCCTATACTGCCTCTGACGGAAACGAGTACATCCTCAATCTTGTAGATACTCCTGGTCACGTTGACTTTAGTTATGAAGTGAGCCGCGCGATAAACTCCTGCGAAGGAGCGCTGCTTCTAGTTGACGCGACACAGGGAGTGCAGGCGCAGACCCTTTCCAATATGTATCTCGCGCTTGAGCATAATCTTGAAATAGTGCCTGTAATTAATAAAATTGACATGCCTGCCGCCGATATTCCGCGCGTGAAGAAACAAATTGATAAGGATCTCGGCCTAGATGCAGAGAGCGCAGTCCTTGTTTCCGCGCGGCAAGGCACCGGAATTGACGGGCTTTTTGAAACTATTGTCAGCCGCATACCTTTTCCTAAAGGCGACTGCGCTTCTCCGCTCCGCGCATTGATTTTTGACTGTCACTACGACCCTTACCGCGGCGTTGTAGTGCATCTTCGTCTTTTTGACGGAAAAATAAAAAAAGGAATGAAGATTTCCTTTATGTCCAATGATTCTGTTTACGAAGTTGAAACCGCCGGTGTTTTTAAACTCGCTCTTGTGGAAACAGGTGAATTATCGGCAGGCGATGTCGGCTATATCATCGCAGGAATTAAAACAGTAAGCGATGTGCATGTCGGCGACACGGTGACAGGCTCTGAAAATCCCTGCGTAAAGGCGTTGCCCGGTTTCCGCGAAGTAAAACCGGTGGTTTTTTCTTCCATATACCCTGTGGACTCCAACGACTACGAGGAACTGCGCACCAGCATGGAGAAACTTAAGCTTAACGACGCTTCCCTAATCTATGAAAAAGATTCATCTGCTGCTCTGGGTTTTGGTTTCCGCTGCGGCTTTCTCGGCCTTCTGCACCTTGAGGTTATTCAGGAACGACTGGAACGCGAGTTCGATCAATCTGTAATTTTTACGGCACCGTCTGTCAAATACAAGGTGCATACAAGAGCGGTCGAGCAAATGATTGACAATCCTGTGGATTACCCTGACGAAGAAAGGGTTGAAAAAGCGGAAGAGCCTTACATCCGCGCGTCCGTTATTACTCCTACCGATTATCTCGGAAATATCATGGCCCTGTGCATGGAAAAACGCGGTGTTCAGACCAACATGACCTACCTTGATGAAAAACGGGTTGAGATGATTTACGACATGCCCCTTTCCGAAGTGTTATTTGATTTTTATGACCGCCTTAAAAGCATAAGCCGCGGTTACGCGTCATTCGATTATGATATTTCCGGCTACAGGCCGACAGAGCTTGTAAAGCTCGACATTCTCCTTAACGGAAAGGTTGTAGACGCCCTGTCTCAACTGGTTTTTAAGGAAAGCGCCTATGACCGCGCGCGCAAAGTATGCGAACGTCTTCGCGATGAAATCCCGCGCCAGCAGTTTAAAATCCCGATTCAGGGAGCCATTGGAAGCCAGGTTATAGCGCGAGAGACTGTGAACGCCCTCCGCAAAGACGTGCTTGCAAAATGTTACGGCGGTGATATTACGCGCAAACGCAAGCTTCTTGAAAAACAGAAAGAGGGTAAAAAACGCATGAAAATGGTCGGCGATGTGGAACTTCCGCAAAGCGCTTTTTTGGCGGTTTTGAAATCAAGAGATGAGTAAAAAATATTAAATCTCTTTCATTGTTTGTTCAATCAACTTAATCATCGGGTCAAGTTCCGCACGAATCCTGTTAAGAAAAGAAGTATCTTCCAAATTACCTTTGCGCCCGCCTGAGTAATCCGGGAAATGAGCCCAAAGATAATCACACTCATCAACAAGGACACAAAGCCGCTCTCTGTCAGCCTCCCCTTCTCCGGTTAAAAGGCAGCGTAACTCCCGCAACAGCTTTATTTCACATTCGAGGAAATAAGTTATATCGGTCTTATTAGCACGAAGGTACGGAGAACGCACTCCCTTCTCCTCTTTGGTCTCTGTGTCCTCCTGCGGGACAATATTCGGGTTATTTGTTAAAAGATAAAGGGCTTCTTCCATTGACAGTGTTTTTAATCCAAGGGAAAGCCCTGAACCTTCTATATCAAACAAACGCGAATCGCCGCAAAACTCCTGTTTAAAAAGATTCAGGTAATTGCGCATAACAGAACTGCTGAAAACAGGAAAACCTGATTTTGATGATACTGCGTAAGAATGAGCGGCATAAGCTATATTGTTAAGAATTCCTTTAAAACGGTTCTGCGTATTCAATTTCGTCCGATGATCCGGCGCGCTTTTACAGTGATACATGTCGGCTGTAAAAGAGAAATCAAGACCGGCGCAGATAATAATGCCTTTTGTCAGACCTCTGGCAATTTCTACAGCAGTAAGGCCGACAGAACCTAACGGCTGTATTACTGTAGGAAGCAGTCCTTTTTTATTTAACCTGTTAAAAATGCGAAGTGTTGTCCAGGGTGTCATAAATAAATATCCTTCCTTGCCAAGTATGCTGACCGAAGAGGGCAGCGCAGAAAGATCAGCTGCCACAGGAACATTCCATCCCTTGCAGCCGATAAAATCACGCAAATTCCAGTGCTGGCTTTCCAGAATTACAACAAGATCAGGAACAACATTTCTGTCCTTTAAGGCTCCAAGACAGGTATCAGCGCAGATAATATTGAACGGGCGGTTTCCCGCGGAGTTAAGCGCATTCGCAGCATAAGCAGCATGAGAAAAATTACGGTACAATGCATCAAGAACATCATCCAATGACGGACCTGCGCCAAGAACAAGAACAGGCTTTCTGCCGTATGAAAGGTTTACAACGGAAGAAAACTGCGTTATAACGGCAAGATTTCTGAGAGCGTTTCTTATGTATAAACGCCCCAGTTTTGCAAGAGTCATCGCGTTGCTCCAGTCATTGGCAATTTCACGGCGAAGGCAATCGTATAACGATTTATATAAATCAGGCGAAAGCTGCCAGCCGCCTGTCAAGCGAATTGTTTCAACGCGGCGGAATGCTCTTGCACCCCAGATATCGCATACAAGGCTGAACAGCTTAATACCTTCACAAATATTAGTTATATGCAGCCTTTTATTTTTAAAAAGGGAAGCATCAATGTTTATTTTGGTAAGTTCATATAATTCCTTGTCTGATTCAATACAAAGCACTGCGGAATCCGGCGCTTCTTTTTCAAGACGCGATAACAGCCTTGAAAGGCCGTATCCGAAAATCGGAGACGGACAAAAGTAAAGAGTTCTTTCTTTTAATGAAAAAAAATCAACGCTTTTTTCAGCGCGAGAAGCAGGATCAATTCCTGAAACAACGGTTATTCCGTTTTTTATCAAAGCTGGCTTTGCAGAAACGGACTTTCCCTGCATAATACTACCGGAAAGCTACCATGACCATAAATATTGAAAATAGGTATCCCAGAAACGATCGTCTGTTTTGTCAGAGTTTACGAAATATTGCTGTATCAGCTGCTCGGTAATATATCTCAACCACCATGATGTATACATTGTTTCAATACTGTTAATAAATGATTCATCAGTTTCGGCTTCTTCTGTAGGAATGAATACCAAAACATTGCTTCCCTGAACAAGCGGCTCAGAGGGTGTATTCAACTGTGCCGAGACTATTGTTTTCCAGAAATTTTCATTGCGTGACATGGAAGAGAAATCCTGTGAGCTTATGCTATTCACGGAAAATGATTCAAGAGAAGTAAAAAGATCAACGTTTCCGAAATTCATGGCAATAGGTCCAAAGGTATCTATGTCGAGGGCCCATGAAAATGCGGCATCCGCAAAACCTAAACTGCGGACATCAGAGATATACATATTCGCCCGTGAGATAGCCCAGTCTTCCATACGGCCTCTCTGAAAATTCCTTATATATGAGCGCACTCTTTCCATGACAATCTCATCATTAAAGTCAGGCTGAACTGCCCCGCTCTCGATCCTAAAAAAAGACCAGCCGCTGACTGTTTCTATAATATCGCTCATTTCACCGGCTCTAAGATTATAAACTTTGTCACGGTTTGCTGCGACGGGAATCTCCCGTTCAAGCTCATAAAAGAAACGGGTGCCCATATCCCCGCCGTTATCAGCATAAATATCCTTGGATTGATTTCTGGCAGCATCTTCAAAAGTAGACGTTCCGTCATTTACGGAAGCGAGGATTCTTCTGGCTTCTCTCTCATTGGAAGTCACTGTGATTACTGATAAATGAATTGAATTAAATAGGGCTGCATTATCACGCGCATAGGAAAGATATTCACTGTCAGGATAATCATCTACATAGAAAGCAACCATCTCATAAGTTCTTGGCGCTGAAGCCATATTGGCCAAAAACCTGGCTTCGCCTTTGGAAATTAAAAGATCTGAAAAATCATTATAAAACATCATTTTGGCAAGGCTTTCCTGCTCTTTCCTCCAGAGCGAAAGACGTGTGGATTCCGAAGCCTGCCTGTATAATGCCGGAGAGAAACGCCCGTTTTCCTGAAATTGAGAAAGCATAGCGACCTCTCGATCAACAACTCTGTCAGGTACGGAGTAATTTGATCTTTTAACCATGTCCATAACTGCAGTATGTGTCAGCGCTCCTTCAAAAGATATCCGCCATATTTGAGCTCCGGTCCATAAATCATTAATATCAACCCCCTGTGATTGGTAATATCTCATGATACTTTGATAATTTTCTGAAAAATAGTTTCCGGGGACATATGAAATAGGTTCTTTATTATAATATCCAAAAGTTAAATCCCCGCCTCCTGTGCCAAAACGGCCTCCGGAAAGCAAATCACCACCTAAAAAAGTAACAACTACAAGAAGTAATATAATAACAGATCCTATATAAATACCCGGACTTTGCTTGAATTTTTTTATAATTGATTCAAAAAACGATTCTTTTTCCTGAACCGGAGATTTTTTACTTTTAGCCATGGAATACCTCAGAATTAATAAATTTGCTCAAAAATGATAACATTTTGCAGCTATTATGTCTATGGCTGGAAATTGAAATAGAGAATGCACAGAAACCAATTTTCAACATCACTTGTAAAAACTCCCGGAAAGCTGCATCGAACCTTTAGTTAGCGAACACCAGACCTTGACGTGATCCTCCACCAAACCTTGTACAAGAAATAGTACTGGAATTTCATTCAACATATTACAATTATGCTGTAAATGCGGTAATATATTAATAAATGGTCGATATTATCAAATCCAGAAATAATTCCTGTACAGGATGCAACCGCTGTGTCCGTGAATGTCCGATGGAGGCAACAAATATTACTTATCAGGACGAAGACGGGAATATCAAGGTAAAAATTGATCCAGACAAGTGTATAGTGTGCGGCAGGTGCATTACAGCATGCAAACATAATGCCAGGTATTTTGAGGATGATACGGAGCGGTTCTTTGACGATCTATCAAAAGGCGTTCCGATATCGCTTATTGCCGCTCCTTCAATCAGAACAAATATTCCCGAATATAAAAGACTTTTCACATTTCTGAGAAAATTGGGCACTAAAAAGATTTACGACGTGTCGCTTGGAGCCGATATCTGCATTTGGGCGCATATTAAAATAATAGAAAAAAACTCAAACAGCGATGCTGCCGACGGCATTTCGCCCATTATAACACAGCCATGCCCGGCAATTGTCTCTTATTGCGAGATGTACCGCCATGATTTGCTCCCGCGTCTCTCTCCGGTACACAGTCCGATGGCATGCACTTCGGTTTACATGAAAGAATATCGGGGAATTAACGATTTTATAGCTGCGCTTTCTCCGTGTATCGCCAAATCGAGGGAATTCAATGATACAAAACTTGCGCAATACAATATTACATTTGCGAATCTGCTGGAATATTTAAAAAAGAACAATATTACGCTTCCTGACGAAGAAACACAATTCGATCACTGCGAAAGCGGCCTTGGTTCTCTGTTCCCAATGCCGGGAGGCCTTAAAGAAAACATCGAATACTTTTACGGAAAGAAACTGCATATTGCTACGGCGGAAGGTATCAATATCTATGAAAAGCTGGACAAATACTGCGAAACTCCCGTTGAATTTCTTCCTGATTTGTATGACGTATTGAATTGTCCGGAAGGTTGCAACTTGGGTTCTGCCTATTCGATCGAAAGAAATATTTTTGAAATCGATAAAACAATGAACAACAAAAGAATGAAAGTAACAGAGGCGCATAAGAAGGAACATTATCTATCTGTATTTGACACATATGACGGAACTCTTAAACTATCGCATTTTATCAGAAAATACCGTCCTGTTTTGTCATCTTATCCCAGAATAACCGACGAAGACATAGACCGCTCTTTCCGGCTGCTCGGTAAAACAGATTACGAAAGCCAAAACATTGACTGCGGTGCGTGCGGAAGCGAAACGTGTCGGCATATGGCGAGAAAAATCGCGTTAAACGTCAATATCCCCGTTAACTGCATTGTTAAATCTATGGAAGACGCGAAAGCTGAACACGAAGACAATCTAAACACCCGCGAACAGCTTACAGAAATGGAAAAGACGCGCGAAGCAGACGAGCTTATGCGCACAATGCTTGAAGTGAATCCGTATATAAACATTCTGTTTGACAGCAGCTTTAAACTTATTGACTGTAATAACGCCGCGCTTGATTTTTTCGGCTTAAAAACCAAAGATGAAATGTTTAAACACTTCCCGGATATCATTACACGCAGTATACCGGAGCGCCAGTCTGACGGACACATGTCCATACCGCTGATTGAAAGATTAAAAAACGCCGCGGAAAAAGATTCTGTCCGCTTTGAAACGGGAATTAATATCGCGGGCGCTGTTAAAAACCTTGATGTTGAATTAAGAAAGATCCCTTACAGAAAAAGCCACGTAATAGTAGGCTTTATTTATGATTTAACATCTATCCGCAAACGGGAATCGGAATTGTATGCCGCGCAAGCAAGAAATGAACTTCAGCTGACAAAATTAAACGCGGTAGTTAAAGCGACAAAGATCGGATTATGGGATGTTATCGTTTTTGATTATAATCCTCTTGATCCCAGGAATATTTATACATGGTCAAACGAGTTCAGGTATATGCTCGGATATTCAAACGAGATCGATTTTCCCAACACGGCGGAAAGTTATTTCGACAAACTGCATCCCGATGATAAAGAGTACGCCTACCTTGCAGTTATGAAACATCTGAATGATCGGACAGGCAGCACTCCCTATGATGTTGAATACCGTCTGCTCTGTAAAAACGGCGAATACGCGTATTTCCGCGCATGCGGGGAATCTATCCGCGATAATAACGGAACGGTTCTCCGCATAGCAGGCGCGGTAATGGATATAACCGAATCAAAAACTGTATTATTAAACACAGAAAAACAACGGAATGAAGCTGAAGAAGCGAACAGGGCAAAAAGTATTTTCCTGTCAAATATGAGCCATGAAATCCGAACGCCTTTAAACGCGATAATTGGAATGACGACAATCGGTCAATTATCAAAAGACATTGAAAAAAAGGATGATGCCTTTAATAAAATAGACGGAGCGTCAAAACACCTGCTCGGCGTTATCAATGATATCCTTGATATGTCAAAGATCGAAGCGAATAAACTGGAATTATCGCCTGTCAGTTTCGAATTTGAAAAGATGTTACAAAAAGTCGCGGATATAGTTAATCCGCGTATTACTGAAAAGCGGCAGAAATTTAATATCAACATTGATAAAAAAGTTCCTGATGTACTCATCGGCGATGACCAGAGACTTTCGCAGGTTATCGCAAATCTTCTATCTAATGCTGTAAAGTTTACGCCTGATGAAGGATCGATCCATCTTGATTCGCAGCTTATATCAGAAAAGAATGATATGTGCCGCATTGAAATCAGTGTAACAGATACAGGGATAGGCATTACAAACACAAAAATATTACGGCTGTTTGAATCATTCGAACAGGCTGATGCCGGTACATCGCGGAACTTCGGAGGTACAGGGCTCGGCCTTCCGATATCCAAACGTATTGTGGAACTGATGGACGGAAACATTAAAGTTGAATCAGAGCCAGGAAAAGGTTCAAAATTCATTGTTTTAGTATTGCTGAAACGCGGTTCTAAAACAAATATAACACCCAAAAGCAAGGAGTATAGCACCCTTGTTAACCGCGCTGACAATTTTGCGGGAAAGACAATATTGCTAGCTGAAGACATGGAGATAAACCGCGAGATTGTTATAACTTTACTTGAACACGCGCAGATAATCATTGAGTGCGCCGAAAACGGAAAAGCAGCAGTACGCATGTTCAGCGAATCGCCTGATAAATATGATTTAATTTTCATGGATATACAAATGCCCGAAATGGACGGATACGAGGCAACGCGGAACATCCGCGCTCTTAACATTGAGAAAGCGAAAGCCATTCCGATAATAGCGATGACCGCGAATGTTTTCCGCGAAGATGTGGAAAAATGCCTCGAAGCCGGAATGAACAGTCATTTAAGGAAGCCGGTTGATTTTTTAGAAATGTTGGAAATGCTTCGGCAGTATCTATAAAAAAACGACTGTTTAAAGTAAATGTTTTATTGATACTTTTGCGATATTTCCCTGAATCTGTCCTGAATCTTGATTACAGCATCGGTAATAACTGGATCAAACTGTGTTCCTCGTCCTTCATTAATAATCTCAATTGCTTTCTCATAAGAGAAAGCAGCTTTATATACACGGGCGCAGACAAGAGCATCGTAAACATCAGCAAGGGAAGCAAGCCGCGCTGCAAGCGGGATTTCTTCTCCCTTTAATTGATTGGGGTAACCTTTACCGTCCCATCTTTCGTGATGACCGCAGCAAATGTTTTCACAATGTCTCAGGTACAGAGAAGTATTAACGTCACCTAATTCACCTATTATCTCCTTGCCTCTGGTGGTGTGGGTTTTCATTATTTCATATTCATCGGGATCAAGTTTTCCAGGCTTTAAAAGGATTCTGTCGGGGATCGCAATCTTACCAACATCATGAAGAGCCATGGACTTCATGATAATGTCGGGTTGAAGTCTTTTTAATTCCTCCGCGTAAACAGAATCAGATTCTATCAGATAATCAACCAGTGCCCTTACAAAAAGCTGTGTTCTTTTTACATGTTCGCCCGATTCCAAATCGCGGTGTTCAATAACATTCGCAAGTCCCTGAAGCGCGTTTTCCAGTGTTTTTGTAGCTTCGGCGGTTTTTTCCTCGACCATTTCTTCAAGACTGTCGCTGTATTTCTTTAGTTTAATCTGGTTATTTACACGTAACTTTACTATCTCCGGCTTTAACGGCGTTTTATTAATGAAATCAACAGCACCCGCAGCCAACAATTCATTTTCGGTATCGTTTTCCGCGGTTATAAAAACAACAGGAATCCGCTTGTAGATATTATGCGTTCTCAAAATTTCAAATAACTGCCGTCCGTCCATACAGGGCATCATAACATCAAGAAGGATGATCATCGGAAGATGTTCAGTGCTTTGGAGTTTATCAAGAGCTTCCTTGCCATTTGACGCAGTTACTATCTGATAATCATTTCTCAGTATTTCCTCGAGGATCATGACAATTTCTTCCTTGTCATCTACAACAAGTACTGTAGGCATCTTTTCAAGCATATTGCGCAATTACCTTATCCATTTCTTCTATCGTCCGCGTATAAACATTTTTCAGAATACCGACTTGATCAGGATTCAGGGTATTTGTTTTTATCTGAGTCTCAAGTTCAAGACTTTGGTTGAATAATTCAATCAGTGACAGATTTGCGGCAAGGCCTTTAAGAGTATGAACAGAACCCCGCGCAAATTCCAAATCACCGTCGGCAACAGCATTATCTACCTGATCCATACTTGGGTCACTTTTAAATTTTACAAGCAATTTGGCGTAAAGTTTGGCATTATTCATAACCCTTTTTAAGCCTTCATCGGTATTAATATAAACTACATCATTAGCCATAAATAACCTCTCTTTATTAAAAGTCGTCTATCAGACAGTAGTTATCGCTCGCGGTAAATAATTCTGCCTCTGCTCAAATCATACGGTGAAAGGGCAACCTTGACCCTGTCGCCGGGAACAATGCGTATATAATGCTTACGCATTTTTCCTGATAAATGAGCCAATATAAGATGCCCGTTCTGATTATCAAGTTCCACCCTGAACATTGTATTGGGAAGCGCTTCCCTGACTACTCCTTC
>WQSQ01000036.1 GCA_009787775.1 Treponema sp. | reverse complement strand
ACCTCGTTAGAGCAGAAGCTGACCTTTTGGAGAATTACTACAGGGATACTAGCAACGTCATTAGCGACCACTTTGATAATTTGGACAATGAGTAGATAGTTATCTGCCCATTATCCAGTTGTACTTTGCTGAAATTTCATCTAAAGGCACATTCTCGATTTTGGCTACAAAATGATTGTTTCTTCGCTCTATCCATTCTCCAGTGCTAGGTTTAAATCTTTGGCCTATATCCTGAGTAAAAATTAAATCATAATTTTTGCCATTATTAATAAAGGTCAAAAATGTAGCTTTTATTAGATTCCTTTTTAACTTAATTTTGTTGTTATCAACCCATCCCAAAAACTCTGGAAAATTTTCAACTATGCTTGAATATCTTCTAGGCGATTTTTTTGTAAAATTCAAATATTTTTTTATCAATTCCAATCGTTGTTCATAATCCATTTTGGTTAACCGCCTTTTTAACAATGTTAACAATATCTAGTATTTTCTTTCCAATAATGTATTCTGTTTGAATAACCGGCTCTGTATCTACGCCGAAAAGTAGATAGTTTATATTAGTTTCTAATGCCTGAGCCAAAAGATATATTTCACCCATTCTGGGATATGTTTTAGTCCACGACCAGTTTCTAAAAGTGGCAAAATGAGTGCCTATAGTTGAAGAGATTTGCTCCTGTGTTGTATTATGTTGTTTTATAAGCTTATTAACCCGTCTCCAAAAGGCCTCTGAATCTGTTAAGGTTAACCTTTGTAATTCTGTACTTTTCATATTTACCTCTAAAAATCTAATATTTTAAACAAAAATTCTTAAAACAAAATAAATAAAAATATTTTAATTTTTTTATTTATTATCTTGACAAAATATTAAAAATAAGTTAAAGTACAGATAATGAGGCATTTAAGATTTTTTTAAGTAGACAGAATATACATTATGATTAGTAAAATACATCCATGCTTTGTGACTATTACCTGAGAAAATATGTCAGCACCGCTTGGAAAAGCCCTATCATAAAACCCAGTACTCCTCCGAAGAAATATATCCATTTAAACTGGTTTGACATAATATCTAAGATAATCCGTTCTACACGAAGCATATCGAGTGAATCAATACGCTGTGAAACAAGGGTTTTTATATCTATCGAAGACAAGATATTTTCAATTTGACCGTCAACTGCAGCGAATAATTTTTGCTTAACTCTTTCTTCCTGCAAAAGGTTTTCAATATTGTTTATTAATTCGTCCATAATTTCCGGCATTTTTTCTTCCAGCGTTTGATCATATTGTCCTGCAGAAAGAAAGAATCTCTGGAAAGTATTAAGCTTTAACATTATACTGCGAAAAAGAAGCCGTCCTTTGTACTCAAGTTCTTTGCGTATTTCCTCCCTGCGGAGGAACCCTGAAACAATATGGGCAAGCCCTTTTAAATCAATACCGGAAAGACGGCCTCTTAAGACTTCCGCAGTTATAAGTTCCCGTTCCACCATTGCGCCAATACTTTGAGCCAGCATTTTGCGCTGTCTGGGCAGTACGCCTGGAGTAAACGGTACCCGTATTCCAAAAACGCGGTATTCGTTAAGGGGCCGAAAAAGCATCTTAATCGCTATTACATTTGTGGAATAAGCAATAACCGCGCCTGCTATTGGAGGCACAACGAAAAGAAGTAAAGTATTAACATTCACTTTTATATTGACTCCGAAGCTGTTCTTGCCTGGCTTTCATTGCTGTATATCTCCATTACTTCTTCTTTTAACCAGCCTGATTGATCCCCTGCTCTTTCGCCGCTTCCTTGTTCTCCTTCAATGAATACCCATGACACAAACCCATCTAGTGTCCTTATTATCTGCCGCCTTATTACCTTTACAAGAGAACCCCTGCGCAGGTATCCAAGCGATTCGCTGTTCTCTGCGGGATCAATAGAAATATGGGTAAACGATGCTGTAATTACCCCAAAACCAATGTAACCGCCGGTTAACGGCGATGTTTCGGGCGGAACAACAGGAGTTTCTTCCCTGTTTGCGCTGCATGAAAATATATATAAGGTGAGAAATATCAGGAAAAAAGAAAAATTCAAGCGGGATAATTGACCAAGCAGGCTTTTCAACATTATTCTCATACTAATGAAAAATATATCTTTTTTTCCTTTTTTAGTCATCATCATTTTATTATTATCGGTAAACCATTCATTATATTGCCAGAATCAGCAGGAGGAAAAGGTTAATAACCTGTCATTAGGTGTTTCTTTCGGCTTTGTCTACGGGCAGGCAGCGGAACTTGTTTATCCGACAGATACAAAAGGCGAACTGTTAAGCGAATTGTTATGGGATATTAAGCCTGTATTTTATTTTCAATTACAGGCTGAGTACGTGCGGAAAAATCCCGTTAAAGCCGCGGGATTATATACATCCCTGTCTTTCAGAGCAGGTCTTCCCGGCGATTCGGGCATCCTGCAGGACCGCGACTGGATGAGCATTGAAAATGACGGCCTTACTCATTTTTCTGAGCATACAAACAGAACCAACAATTTTTTTTGGCTGGACGCTACGGTCGGCCTTTTAATACCAGTTAAATCTTATTTTTATTTAAAACCCTTTTTAAGCGGTTCATGGATGCATTTATCGTTTACAGGAAGGGACGGTTACGGTGCATATGCAAGGAGTAAAAATACTTACGGCGCATATTATCCAATCAGTGATAATCCGGACTATTATTCATTTGACGGGAGCGATGTTATCCGCTATAAACAGGACTGGCTGCTGGCTGCTGCGGGAATCTCAATAGGCGCCAGTTTATTTAAATCTTTATCATTTGAATTATCATTTCAAATAAGTCCGTTAACCTATTGCATAGCAGTGGATAACCACATCGGAAGAAAAACAGATTTTAACGATTATACAGCATGGGGGATTTTCCTCGAACCCAAAGGCAGCGTTTCCTACTCAATCGGTCGTTTTGTTTATTCTCTTGAATTGGCGTACCGCTATATTGGAAGGACAAAGGGAAGTACATACATAAATAATAGTCTATATCCTGTTTTAAATGAATCAGGAGCGGGACTCGGACTAATAGACGCGCGCCTCTTCGCGAAATTTCACATATAAATATAAGGCATTGTGTTTATTTTACAGTAAAGGCAGCCCGCCGAAAATAAAATGCATAACAGCGCTGCCAATTAATCCAATACCGATTGGCTTTTTGAATGCAAGCAGGTTTGAACCGATACGTTCAAGCTCACCTGATTTAACAGCGGTGTTCTGGCGGTAAACACCGAAAATTAACGCAAAACCGGCAATGATTCCCGAAGCGGCAGGTACAAGATCGCCGAAAAAGATAATGCCATTCTCGGCAGGAGACAGAATTTTTAACACACCTGTAACAGCGCACAAGATGCCAAACACAAGATGAAAAGTCGGGGTATTCACAGAAGGTTTATCAATATTGCTGTCGTTTTGAGAATAAAGCAAATACCCTGCAAGGCCATTGCATATGATGGATAAAAAATACAACTGTATCATGCCTCCATGATATCTCAAAAAACCGCTCAAGTCAATGAAATTGCCGTAAGTGATTCACAATGTATTACTCAGGCTTAAAGCTTAACTGCAGCGTATTTTTCTCGGTCTGTAAAACCATCAGCAGTTCTTCAGAATTATAGGGAACCGCGAAACGGTATACTTCATCATTTTCCATTGTGAAAAAAATACGATGATAATAAATAGGGATATCAGTACTATTGTTCCCTGCGGGAGATAAAGCGACATCAACAGCGCCGGTATAGGAGTTCTGATTTCTGACGGTTTTTCTTACAACAACAATTGTTATATCTTCATAGAAAGTACCGGTTATTTCAATTCTGTTTCCTTCAAACATATACGACGTATCAAAGAAGCCAAGTCCTGAAAGAATTAAAATCAAAATACACAATAGAACTATCATAAAGAAAAGCATGCGTCTTGGCCTGTCCGCGACAAGAGCGCTGAATAAACCGAAACGGCTTTTCTTTTCTGTTTTATAAAGGTCCTTGACACTTTGCGGAGCGTTGGCAAGCCTTCTTTCCCTGTTGTAATGAAACGTAAGTCCGTCCGAAGTACTGCCTGCGGTATCAGGATAACTCAGGTTATATTTCGCGTTTGGTCTGCTTTCAGAAACAGGTTTTTCATCACTCACAGAGCTCTTCTCCCATAGGTTTACAGTCCTTCGTTCATAAGCCTGTCTGTGCGCCACCAGACCATTTTAACTGTATAACTGTCAGCAAGCATTGCGCAAAGAATTCCATCAGGCGAAAGATAGAAATCATTGTACCGCAGCTCGGCATTGGAGAAGTGAATATTGCCTCTTCGCTGTTCATGCGAGTTCATGTTCACGTAAAGCAATGAATAGCCATCGGTCTCTCCTGGAAAATAAAGAAGCGCTTTGCCGTTACGCGCAGTACCGAGCATGATGTAAAATATTCTGATATCCGTCGGCTTTCCGTTTTCGGTTATTTCATAAAGCGGAACTTCAACGGAATCAAGATACGCGCCGTTTTCTATATTCAGTACCCAGATTATCGAATTAACAGGCTCATTGCCTGTCCTTGTGTTTGTGGATTCATCGAATGTATCGCGGCTGTAGTCCACTTTAATCAGCAGCTGCCTTGCGTCAACAGACGCCATGATAGTGTCGATAACCGCAAGCGCCTGCGGCCATTCGGGGTGAGCGGGGATAACGCCGGAAGAAATCTTTACAAGATAGAGAAGCATTCCTGAGGAGTTAAACCAATAGACTTCCCAGCCGTCCTGCAGACGGCAAATAATTGAAAGCTCGTCCCTGGCTGACGCTGACATTCCCACTATGCGCGGAAACGGGCTTCCCCCTATTCCTTCCCTGCCAAGGTAATGCACAAAACGGCCTTCCTGATCAAAATGAAGAATTATACCGTCAAGCAGCGCTCTTGTTTCAGAGTCGTACCGCTGCTCGTCGTAAGGAAGCCTGTCTTCAGCGTAAATATGCCTCCTTGAATCAACTGCTATCCATCCCGGCTCCTCAAGGGGATAGGTGTATGCCCAGCGCGTTACCTGTTCATCTTCCGAGATTGTTCTTAAAGTAATAGGAGGAGGATTTGTTTCCTCATTGTAAATCATCAGCAGCAGGTCGCCGTACGAGTTATAACGTACAATCTTTCCGTTGGTTCCGTCAGCGATATATATAAGGCCGTCCCGCATTGAAAAACCGGTTCTTCTTATTCCCCTGCTGCCTTCCAGCCTGTACAGTGCAATTTGATCTTCCAGCGGCCCTATTTCAAGCGAAAACAGATCCTCTCTTTCAATGGAATCTATAGAATTTCTACTGCATGATACAACAATTAAAAGCAAAACCCCGATAAAGTAAATTTTATTCTTCATTATAGTATAAAATCGGCTTTTTTAAGTGTTTTGTCAATGTAAAGCAGTAGAACTGGAAATAACCGGCTTTTAAAACGGCTCCAACCTGTAATACCAGCAGGAATTAGTCTTAAAGAGCAGCAAAATCAGGACTTGTATATGTTCATCCTTCAGCGCATAATGCAATGCCACTACAGGCTATAGTTAATAATCACTATAGTCTGTAGTGATACTTAACTTTAGCCTATAGTGTACAATCACCATAGACTGTAGTGATACTCAACTTTAGTCTATAGTGAACAATCACTATAGACTAAAGTAATATCACACTATAGGCTAAAGTGTTACATCACTATTGCCTAAATGAGCAGGACATTCAAGGATAGAACTTGATACAATACTATTTTAGACTGCCTGCGCATTCCTGCGCTGTTTCATGTACAGAGACAGGGTAAAAAAAAGCCGCTCCTATAAAGAGCAGCTTTTTAAGCTTTTTTAAATTTCTACATAATGCGCGTAAAGCATACCTTTTATTGACCGGAAGCTCCGGTATTGGTTAAAAACCTTTCAGTAAAACTCCCAGAGACAGTAATGCGCCGCCTGCGAAAACAAGCCAGAAGCCCAATCCGCCTATCACGGCAAAAGGTATTATGCCGGTAAGCTGTATGACAACTCCGACAATGATCAGAATAACACTGATGAGAAAAACAATTTGTTTTGGTGCAGATAATTTCATAATTAATCCTCCTAAATAATATTACAACCATTTTATATTGTATTTATCAGTAAAGCAAGAAAAAAACAGGAGTTTATTACGGCACAGCGGCCTTTATCACGCTTTTTCATGTTTTGAGAGCCGGATATTTATTATGCATGTATATATTTTAAATATACAAAACCGCACAACTAATGTAAAATCAGGAAAGAGGGTAAAAATGAAGCATGTAATCCATGTAGATAACAGTGAATTTTTCCGCAAACTAATGAAGACATTTCTGTCTGAAAAGGGGTTTGAAAGCGAGAGTCTGGAAAAAGGCGAGGATGCTGTGAAGGCAGTCGCTGATGACAAAGCGATGTTTGTTATAACCGGCCTTTCGCTTGCGGATATGAGCGGTGAAGAGTTTCTCAAGCGGCTGATGACACTGCCTCAGAAAGTTCCCATAATTGTTGTAACTTCCAGCGATGAAGATGTAAAACATAAGCGCCTTGAAGCTCTCGGTGTCAAGAAAATCATTATGAAGTCCGACGACTGGAAAAAAGAGCTGTCTGATATCCTGAAATAGTTTCAGATGCGGGATTTCCAGATTTTATCTTTAACTTCCCGCGCTTTTGCGTCTCTGCATTCTTCGCACCTGAACTGCGGGGTGCTGTCCTGTCTTCTGTTATAACCCAGCCATTCAGCTATACGGTAGCCCCTGCCCTGCTTTCCGCAGCTGTAACACACAACGTCATCGTGTATTTCCCATAGAGGTTCTTTGGAAAGCGAACGGAAGATGAATCTGTCAACCCAGAAAAAGATAAGCCCTCCGATTAAGTTGGCAATAATTGTAGCCCAGATAGTGGGAATATCAGAAAGCAGAATTAAAACAACCGCCAGGATCGGGGTGCTTAACTGCCAGCGGATAAGATAAAAAAGGTATTTTTTCAGCATGGGATAAGTCCTTTATAAAGTCTTTTGAATAATTTATAATATTGGATTATTGAATTCTTGTCATGGAGGAAAACATGTTCATAATTAACGAAAAAGATAAAGAATACCGTTTCGGCGATTGGGGCCCCAAATATTTAATGCAGGGGCCTCGTATGAACTTCGCCCTTGTACAGTTTATGCCAGGACAGGATTTTAAGGCTCACTATCATGAGGTAATGGAAGAGAACTTTTTCATAATTGAGGGAACAATAACAATTGTAGTTGACGGAACCCCGCATACCCTTAATCCCGGACAGCTGATTCATATAGAACCGAAAGAAATTCATTATGTTATAAACAGATCGTCTTCTGTTGTAAGAATGATTGCCGCTCTTGCACCATATAAAGACGCGGATAAAGTTGAAACGGAAAATCCCAAGCTGGATTAAAAAGTATTACCAGCTTTCTGCCGCTTTCTTAAAGGCAGAAGCGGAGTTTTTAATTATCTTCTCATCAACGCAATATGCAAAGCGCACCCACATCGGCTTTCCGAAACCAGAGCCAGGAACTCCCAGAATCAAATATTTTTTAAGATGATCGGTAAACGCTTTGTCATCCGCTTGATCCCCGGCTTCCCTTTCGCTTTCAGGCACTTTACAGAAGAGATAGAACGCTCCCTGCGGATCGGCGTATTCAATTCCGGCGTCGTTGAGTACTTTCATAAAAGCGTCACGCCGGCGCTGGTAAACAGAAATATCAACTTTCTCTTCAGTGAGGGTACCTACTATCCTCTGCATAAGCGCCGGTGCGTTTACATACCCGAGTATGCGTGTCGAATAAATTAAGCCGTTAACAAGATCATCTTTGTCAAAGATTTCAGGGCTTACCGCGATATAGCCGATCCGCTCTCCTGGAAGAGAAAGGCTTTTTGAATATGAATATACAACAATGGACTGTGAATAGCAGCTTAACACTGGCGGAACATCGTGTCCGTAAACAATTTCGCGGTAAGGCTCATCGGAAACAAGATACACAAAGCGGCCAGTTTTTTTTCCGTGTTGTGTAAGGGCTGATGCAAGGGAAGAGAGCTTTTCTTTTGAATAGATTTTACCGGTTGGATTATTGGGCGAGTTAATAATTACTGCGGCGGTTTTTTCGTTTAGCGCAGCGTCAATGGCTTTAATATCAAGATCGAAATCATCTAATGCATCAACCTCAACCAACTTAGCTCCGTGATTTGCTGTATAAGCGCGGTATTCCATAAAATAAGGTCGGCTTACAATCACTTCATCATCCGGATTGCAAATTGTCTTTATTACCGTATTCAGTCCTCCTGCCGCGCCGACAGATAAAACAATATGCGAGCCGTCTGCTTTTACATTTTGTTCCCTGGATACTTTTTTTGCCAGAGCTTCCCTGACATGAGGATATCCAGCGTTAGGCATATAGCCGTGAGAACCTTTCTCGTCTTCCTGCGCGAGTTTTACAAAAAGATCATGGAAAGTCCTGGGCGGATCAATGTCGGGGTTTCCAAGAGAGAAGTCAAAGACATTATCATTTCCGTGTATTTTCTTTAATTGAAGGCCTTCTTCAAACATGCGCCGGATCATTGAAGAAGAGGCAAGCGCGCTTTTAATGTTTTCAGCAATCGGCATAATACTATTCCTATACTATCGTTCTTGCTATACGGACAATGTCGGCGAATACGCCTCCTGCGGTAACCTGCGCTCCAGCACCAGGGCCTTTTATAATCATTGGGAGTTTTGAATAACGGTTTGTTGTAATAACAACAATGTTGTCGCTGTCCACAAGCGTTCGGAAGGGACTACTCTCCCCTTCCTCACGAAGAGAAAGTTTTGCTTTTCCTTCTTCTATTACCGCGATATAGCGAAGCTGTTTGCCGTCACAGGCGGCGTTCTCCCTTCGTGTCTCATAATCGCCGTCAGATTTTCCCAGCTCCGTAAAAAATGTTTCAATATCTTTTGCCTTAAAACAGCTTTGAGGAAGGATTGGTTCTATAGTTACATTTTTAAACTCAATATTAAGACCGCATTCCCTTGCTAAAATTAATACTTTACGCGCCGCGTCCATCGCGTTAAGATCATCGCGCGGGTCCGGCTCTGTGAAGCCTTTCTCCATTGCCTGACGCACCAAAGCGGAGAACGGAATAGAGCCGTCAAAATTGTTAAATATGTAGCTTAATGTTCCTGACAGCACCGCTTCTATCCTTGTTACCTTGTCGCCTGAAAGAAATAAATCGCGAAGAGTTGAAATAACAGGAAGCCCGGCCCCCACTGTACATTCATACAAATAGGGAATTCCCCTTCCCCTTGAATATTGAGTCAGGCGTTTGTAATAATCAAGAGACGATGAGTTTGCCTTTTTATTAGGAGTCACAATCGGTATTGAATAATGCAGGATTTTTTCATAGAGCTGTGCGATGTCTTCGCTTGCGGTACAATCGCAAAAACATGAATTGGGAAGATTAAACGAAGCCATTTTTTCAATAAAGGAAGCCGCGCCTTTTTGATTCGGCTCTATCGTTTCAGTCCCTTCAACCTTTCCTTCTGCAGTAAGTAACTTTTTTACTTTTTTAGGATCAAGTGAGTCAGGTGAAAATATCATTTTGTCGTAATTTGCGGCTCCTATAAGATTGATTTTAATCATGTTATCAGCGAGCTTTTCGCAATTCTCGGCAATTTGATCAAGCAAGGTTCCTCCTATATGCCCTGTGCCTATCAGGAAAAGGTTAACAGATCTCTGCTGTGCGTAGAAAAACGCGTCATGAACAGCGTTCAATGCCTTGCTTTCATCCGATGCGCAAATTACCGCGGAAATATTTGTCTCCGAAGACCCTTGAGCAATTGCCACTACATTAATGCCGTTGCGGCCAAGTGCATGGAATACTTTTCCGGAAATACCCGAAGTGCTCTTCATTGCAGAGCCCACAACCGCGATAATTGAAAGATCCTTTTCCATAACAGGTTTCTCAATTGCTCCTGTTTTTATTTCATTTGTGAATTCTTCTTTTAACGCTGTTTCCGCTCGCTGCGCGTCCTCGGGAAGAATCGCAAAGCATATTGAGTATTCGCTGGAACTCTGCGTTATCAGCATTACGCTGATGCCTTTGCGCGCGAGAGCTCCGAATAAACGCGCGGAAAAACCCGCTACTCCTACCATTCCCGTTCCCTGAACCCTTACAAGGATTACAGAACCTATTGAACTAATCCCCCTGATTTGGTATTTACCGGCAGAAGCGTTAGCTGCGATCTTTGTTCCGCCTCCCTTCGGGTTAAATGTATTTTTAATGAAAATGGGAATCCCTTTTTCAAGCGCAGGCTTTACGGAAGGCGGAAACAATACCCTTGCTCCGAAATGGGAAATCTCCATCGCCTCGTTATACGATATTTCTTCTATACGGAAGGCGTTCTTTACATGGGAGGGATCCGCTGTAAGTATACCGTCAACATCGCTCCATATTTCCAGTTTTTTGGCGCCAAGTGCTGCCGCAAAAACAGCAGCGCTTAGATCAGAACCGTCCCGCCCAACCGTGGTTGTATGACCGTCAGTTGTGCTGCCGATAAATCCTGTAACAATCTGTATGTTATTTTTTACATTCTTAAAATGATTTTTTATATTTTCTTCCGTTTCTTTTTTAATTACTTCCGCTTTGCCGAATTTGGAATCTGTTTTTACAAGATTGCGCGCGTCAAGAAAATCGGCTTTTATATTATTTGCACAAAAAATTGAAGCAATCAGCGGAGCTGAAAGTCTTTCTCCGAAACTCATTATCAGATCAAGGCTGCGAAGCGATAATTCTCCCAAAAGGGATATGCCGTCCAGTGTCTGTAGAAGAAGGTTTATTGTCTTCTCAATTTCTGCAACAGCTTTTTTACGGTCTATGCCTTTCAGAAAGCAGGAAGCGCAGTCTTTGTGCCTGTTGCAAAGGGACTGTACATCTTCTTTATATTCCTCATGGTGAGCCGACTTATTAGCCATTCCGATAAGCGCGTCAGTCGTTCCGTTGAATGCCGAAACAATTACCGCGTATACTTCGCCGTGATCCTTGTCTTTTAAAATACCAATTATTTTTTCAATGCCTTTATGGCTTCCTACGGATGAACCGCCGAATTTTAATACCAACATTTTCTGCTCCCATTGAATATTACTTAATTATTTTATATTTTTATAGTGGTACCCTGCAAAAAATGACAAAAAATAAATCTAAAGACAGACGAATATACTTTGACTGGGCAGCCTCCGCTCCCAGCCTTGCTATCAAAGAGAATATTCAGTACGGAAATCCGTCTTCTCAGCATGCAGAAGGCCGCGCCGCTAAAGACGCCCTTGAAAACGCAAGAGAGCGCGCTGCTTCTGTCTTAAATGTACCGCCAAAAAACCTTTATTTTACATCGGGCGGAACAGAATCAAACAGCATCGCTCTATTTTCCAACATGATGCGGCCCGGCAAGGGACATATTATTTCTTCTGCGGGGGAACATTCTTCCGTACGAGAGGGAATGGAAACACTTGCTAAAATGGGAAAACGCACAGGCACAATTAATATTAACTCAACCGGCAGAGTAACAGACGAAACTTTGAAAAAAGCCCTGACTCAATATAATGATGTGCGCTTTGCCGCCATAATGTCCGTAAATAATGAAACAGGTGCGCTGACAGATATCGCTTCTCTTTCAAATGTTATCAGAAGTTACACTACAAGCGGCAAAGCTCCGGTTCATTTTCATTGCGATCTGGTGCAGACAGTAGGTAAAATACCCATTGATCTGAAAAATTGGGAAATTGATTCTGCAAGTATCAGTGCGCATAAGATCTCAGGACCTTACGGGATAGGCCTTTTATATCTTCGTAAACCGATTGAAGTTTTTTACTCAGGAGGAGGGCAAGAGAGCGGCATCAGGGGCGGTACTGAAAACACAAACGGAGCGTCTGCGCTCGCCGATTGCCTTGAACTGGCGGTAAATGGCCGGATAACAGGGGATAATAATACGGAAACGAACCAGATGTTCGCCGGAATTAACACGGAATACAAATGTGCAAAATCAAGATGGAATAAATTGATAACATCTCTTTTAGCAATGAAAAGATGTATATTAATTCCCGAAGAGCGGACTGCCGATGATGACAGATTTTCTCCCTATATTTTACAGGCCGCATTCAATGACATTCCAGGCGAAGTTATGGCGCGAACGCTTGACGACCTCGGTTTTGCAGTTTCCACAGGATCCGCATGTTCTTCTTCCTCTCCTGAACGCCCTGTTCTTGAAGCAATGGGCATTGATGAGAAATCAAGAATCGAAGGCATACGTATCTCGCAAGGACAGTCTACAACAGATGAAGAAATAGATCTTCTGCTTGAAGGGATTAATGAAGTATTGAGTTTTTTGTAATTATGATAAATACCTGGCTTTTAAAACCTGCGGAACTTATCCTGAAGGGAGAGAACAGAAAAAGTTTTGAAGGAACATTGAAAAACAATATACACATTCTTTTATCTTCAGTTGACAGAAATATAAAAATAAAATTTACATCCGGCCGTTATTACATTCATGCGCCTTGTGAGTATTCTGAAAAAATAGAAAATATACTTAACCATCTAATTGGTATTTCCGGCTGGGTAAAAACAGAAACATGCGAAAAAAAAGAAGATACCGTTCTTAGAGCCTGCGTTGAAGAAGGCAGAAGGCTTTTTAACAACGGAATAAAAACATTTAAGATAGAGGCCAGAAGAACAGACAAAAGTTTTCCGCTTACTTCATACGAATTATGCTGTAAAGCGGGGGACGCTGTTACAAACGCGGTAAGCTCTCTTGTTGTTGATATTCACAATCCGCAGGATATTATAAAGATAGAAATCCGTGAAAAAGCGTTTGTATACTCTGGCGGAAAAAAGGGCTGCGGAGGTCTTCCTGTCGGAACCGCTGGAAGGGGAATGCTCCTGTTATCTGGCGGAATAGATTCGCCTGTCGCAGGATTTTTAATGGCAGCGCGGGGAATGAATATTGACGCCATACATTTTCACGCCTATCCTTATACCTCCCTTGAAGCAAAACAAAAAGTAATATGTCTTGCAAAGCTTACAGGCATGTACTGCATGAGGATACGTTTGTACATTTTAAATTTTACCAAAGTGCAAATGAAGATAAAAGAATGCGCTCCTTTTTCATGGACAACAATACTTCTTCGCATGGCCATGATGGAAGCTTCGGAAAAAACAGCAAAAAAAAACAATTGCAAGTGTTTAATAACAGGAGAAAGCCTATCTCAGGTTGCAAGCCAGACAATAGAAAACCTTACCTGTTCTCAAAGCAGGATATCCCTTCCTGTCCTCCGCCCTTTGATTGGGTTCAGTAAAGAAGATATTATTAAAAAAGCAAAACAAATCGGCACTTTTGATACATCAATCCAGCCGTATCAGGACTGCTGTACTTTATTCAGTCCTCCTCATCCTGTGTTACACGGTAACACGGAAGAAGCGAACCGTATTTATGAAAAACTTGAACTTGAACCTTTAATTGACGAAGCTTTGCAAAATCCTGAGTTTATTTAAATCAAAATTATCTTTGTTTGAAAGTATAGAGAAAATCTCATTTAATAAAAATATCTTTGGTCATGGCGGCAGCCTCGTCAAATTCACTGTGTAGCAAATGTTCTGCGATAATACTAAGCTGTCCTTTAATAAAACGGGGCCATGTTTTTTGCTTAAGCGAAGAAAGCGCTTCTTTAGCGGCTTTTTTATCCATTGATGAACATGCTTCCTGAAAAGCTGATAATTTCTCCTGCAGAAAAGCGCGATCGAATTCATCTGTTGCTTCAGATTCGTTTTCTGCAGTGTCTTCCATGATCGGTTTAAGTTTATCAACCACCTGCTGTAATGATTTAATAAACCCCTGAAGATTAGACAGAATCAGATCAATATTTTGATCGCGTCCGGCTTGTTCCAGCTCCATTGCCTTGCCGGAAAGCTCTTTCTCGCCTATATTGGCAAGCGCGCTCTTCATAGAATGAACATTGATAATAAAAGAGGCAACATCATCGCTTCTGCTGCAATTATTGTTGTTTATAGCTTCCAGAACACCAATGGTTTTCTGCGCGTCACGTATAAATATTTCCGCCAGCTGTGAGTCAACTGCAATATTATGACGGCCTGCTGCGTACAGACTATGCTTTTGTTTACGGGCTTCATCAAGAGCTTCAGGAGTTTGTTTGTCACGTATCATTTTATTCAGAACCGAATTTAACTGCCGTATATCAATGGGCTTTGAGATAAAGTCATCAAAACCATTTTTTAGAAACATCTCAGCCTGACCTGCGAGAGCGTTCGCTGTTAACGCCACAATCGGCTGCTTGTAGCCAAGGCTGCGTATCAGTTTTGTCGCTTCAATACCGTCCATCTTCGGCATCATGTGATCCATAAAGATTATATCGTAACGGCTGCCCGCGTTTATTTTATCAATTGCTTCAAAACCGCTGATGGCCGTATCCAGTGATAATCCGTAAGGTGCCATAAGACCGCGCGCAACATACAGGTTTGTCTCAACATCGTCTACAATAAGAACACGGCCGTACGGCATGAACTCCTGCGTTATCTGCGCATTCCTCATTTTCGTTGTGTTCTTTAGATTAAGCTTCATAAGGTTTTCAGCCAGCTCTACTCCAATTGGCGTTGAATCCGCGCATTCCTGCGGTAAACGCACAGTAAATACAGAGCCTATACCAGGTGTGCTTTCTATAAAAATCTCCCCGTTCATCAGCTGTATTAAATTCCTGGTGATATTCATTCCAAGACCTGTACCTTCTGTATTCCTGTTGGCTTCCATGTTAAAACGGTTGAACTTTTCTCCGAGTTTCTTTACCTGTTCATCAGTCATTCCCTGCCCTGTATCGCTTACACGGATGATAAGATTGACACTCGTTCCGTTTTTCATCATTTCAGCGGAGAGCATCAGTTCAACTTGCCCTTCCTGCGTATATTTAAATGAGTTTGAAAGCAGGTTGTTCAATATCTGTTTTATCCGCAGTTCGTCTCCGACCAGCCTTGAAGGTACATTTTCACTTACAGTTAACTTAAATTCGATTGGCTTGCTGTCATAGCGCATAATATTTAACTTTACAGTGTCATGAATCAAGCTTGCGATATCGTAAAGGTTTGACACAAGCTCCAGTTTTCCCGCTTCAATTTTTGAAAGGTCGAGTATATCATTTATTATGCCAAGTAATAAATCTCCCGAGTTGTAGATTCTCTCAAGCGCTTCCCTCGTTCCAAGAGTAAGAGAATTATCCTGAAGCTGGATTTCAGTTATACCCAGTATTGCGTTCATCGGAGTACGTATTTCATGGCTCATCTTCGCAAGAAAATCACTTTTCGCCTTGCTGCTCTCCTCCGCTATTTCAGCCCTGCGCATTCCCGCGATCATTGACTTAAGTTCTCTTAAATCCCTGATATAACCGGCAACAGCATATTCACCCCTGAACTTAACGCGTACCAACGCAACTTCTGTAGGCAACTGTTCGCCGTCAAGTTTCTGATGCATTATTTCAAAACGGCAATAACCTTCTTCAAAAGCCTCATCAATTTGTCTGCTAAAGTAATCTTTTGATAACTGCCCTGAAGGCTGGTATTCGGGGAAGAAATTATAGATATGATCGATATATTCCCTTTTATCATTTAATCCGAAAAGCCGCGTTATTTCCTGATTGCAGTCAATGACATTGATTTTTTTATCTATCATAATGCAGCAAAGAGGAGTAGCGTCAAACATTACCTTTGTACATTCATCGGCTTCCCGCATTTTTGCCATTATGGATTTTAGCTCACGCAGGTCGCGGATATATCCGCAGACCACTTTTTCATTCCTGAACATGATGGCGAAAAGCGTAACTTCGCACGGAATCAGCTCTCCGTTAAATTTTCTATGCGTCCACTCAAAATTACATGAACCTTCTTCCAGCGCTTTATCGGTCATCTCGCGGATTTTTTTCTGCGATAATTCTCCTGACGGCTGATACTCCGGAGACAATTCCGAGAACCTGTTAAGAAATTCATTTTTATCCGTTAAATCAAAAATCCTTAATAATTCCTGGTTACATTCCAGTGCCTCAAGTGAACTTTTTAGCATGCAGCAACCAAGCGGAGATGTATCAAACAATGCCTGCCTGTATTCATCCGCCTCACGAATTTCAGCGTATGCCTTGTTAAGCTCGCGCAAGTCATGAGTGTACACTACTACTACAGGATCATCCCTTAACACAAGCCGGATACCCAGCGCATCAAACGGTATTGTCTCTCCGTCAATTGAATTTTGATTCAATGTGATATGAGCCGAGCCTTTCCTGAAGGATGTATTAATAAAATCGGCCATTACATCCGCCGACTTTCTGCCGTCGCTTTGATACTCAGGCAGGGTATCAAAAAACATAAGCCGGTATTCATCTTTGTTATGAATTCCTATAACACGCGCCGCTTCATAATTAAAGTCAACCAATTGATGATTTTCGTCCCACATTGAAACGCCAAGCGGAGCGCCGTCCAGCATCAGCATATTGCGTTCATCCACTTCGCGCAGTTTGGCTATCGCGGCGTTTATTTCACGTAAATCTCGCGTATATCCGCAGATAATATTCTCATTCCGGAACTTTACCCGGACAAGGGTGACTTCGCTCGGTATTTGCTCTCCGTTCAATCTCTGATGTGTCCACTCAAAGCGGTGATAACCCTCATCAAATGCTTTTTTCAGCGCATTGACAACATATTCTGATGACGGTGTACCGTCCTGCTGATTCTCAGGCGATAGTTCAAAAAACCTGTCAAGATATTCTTTCTTGCCCGATAACCCGAAAAGATTTACAGCTTCCTGATTGCAGTCTATTATTTTGTAGTTATTGTCCCAGAAACTGGCGCTGACAGGCACGGAATCAAGCATTATACGCGTGCGCTCTTCCGCCTTCTTCTTTTCCGATACAATACTCAGCAGAATTGCGATAAGAACAGAAGCAAGCAATGCGCCCAGTAAAACAAGAATTGTCCCGATATCCCTTACGCTCTGATAATATTTATTAGCGTACGCTATAATGCCAAGATACCATCCGTTATTCAACTGCTTGAAAAAACCAACAGATTCATTACGGTTGTAATCCCAAACTTTCCGTTCGGAAATACTTCCTGTTTGCAATAAAGCTTCCTTTATCGCTTTGCCGTCGTTCATAAGTTCCAGATTCAAGCCAAGATATCTCGGAATGGGGTGAGCGAGTACATTAAAATTTTTATCAAATAATATTCCGTAGCCGCCTTCAGTAACAGAAGTATTTATTGCATATTCCTTTATCCTGTCAAGCATAACGTCAAAACAGACAACTCCGAGCGGACTGCCGTCATCGTCAAAAATCTGGCGTGCGAATGTCAGGGTAGTTATACCAAGCATTAAATTGTCATAAGGCTCTGTAACAGCTACTTTTCCATTTGCTTCCGCCGCGGCAATGTACCATGGCCGTTCCTGCGGAATAAAGTTTTCAGGCGGCATCCAGTCTATACCGCTTAAAAACAATCCGCCGAATACGTCAAAACAGCCATAAACTGTCGTAATATACATAAGCCGCTCGTCTGTTGTCAGATAATTGGCTGTATCAAAAAGATAATCATGCACAACGTCCGCATCAAAGCCGCGCATTATCATGTTTCTGACATTCTCTGCAATTACACCTAACGCAGTTTCCGGCTCCATAAGATCCGCTGTAATCTGCGTCTGCGTGTTCAGAAAAGCGTTATTTACATTATTTAATAAATGCTTTCGCTCAATGCCGCTCATGTAATAATAACTGAAAAAAACCATCAGCGCGAAAGCCAGCAGAACTGATAAAACCTGTACGTGTGTAACATAGAACAGCAGTTTTTTTAACACTGAACGCATTATAATTCTACCTTCGCGGCTTTTATGCGTTCTCTTGCATTGTTAAAAACGCTGATTATATTCGGATCAAAATGAGTTCCCGAACTTTGAGAAATAATATCAAAGGCTTCATTATCAGTGAACGCTCTTTTATACGGTCTCTCGGAAACAAGGGCGTCGTATACATCGACAATCGCCATTATACGTCCCTGCAGAGGTATCTGTTCTCCTTTTAGTCCGCGCGGATATCCCTTGCCGTCCCACCGCTCATGATGGGTGCCGGCAAATAATTTCGCGTTTCTTAAGAATTCGCCTTCTCCTGTACGGGAAATAATTTCGTCAATTATACGCTCTCCTTCCTCTGCATGGCGTTTCATTATGTCATATTCGTCATCGGTTAGCTTACCTGGTTTATTGACGATTAAATCGGAAATTGAAATCTTCCCGAGATCATGCATCCTTGCGGACGAAATCATTTTATCAACATCCCACCCCGTCAATTCGTTAACATAAAGCCCCTGATTTTTCATTTCATCTATCAGTACTCTGATGTAAACGGAAGTCCGTTCAATATGTCCGCCGGTTCCTTTGTCGCGGTTTTCAACCATGTCCGCCAGAACCGATATAATACTGTTTTGAAGCCTGTGCAATTGCGCAGTCCGTACCCGGATAATATTATCTATATCAAGATGTGTTTGAATTCTGTTTATTAATACAGGCGCTGAAAAGGGTTTTGTAACAAAGTCAACCGCGCCCATTTCCAGCCCTTTGGCTTCTACGTCAGAATCATTCCGGCCGGTAAGAAACATAATCGGTATATCATGCCACTTGCTTTCGGACTTTAATTTTTGTATTGCCTCAAACCCGTTTATATCCGGCATTTCAATGTCAAGTAAAATTAAATCGGGTAAAACTTTATCAAGAAGATTGAACATTTTTGCCGCTGACGGCATAGTCATAACTCTGTATTGATCTTCCAATACAGCTTCAGCCATTGAAAGATTGGTATCGCTGTCGTCAACAACAAATATAGTCTTCAATGTTTGAAAATCCTCCATGCATACCCGAGGCTTTTTTAAACTTCAGTTCCGGAAAAAGCTTATCTGTAAGCTGCATTTTATTGTAAACTAAAATATATATCAAGAAGAATAATACAAATTACCGTATTTTGTCAGCTTATCAATGGTCTTTTTTGCTATAATGTGCAAGAATAAACCTTAAATGCGATCAAGCAGAAAACAGCATTGAGGTAAACATGCCCATTAAAATACCAAAAGAACTGCCCGCTTATAACGCTCTGTCACAGGAGCGGGTTTTTGTAATAACGGAAGATCGCGCAGAGTCTCAGGATATAAGGCCTCTTAAAGTGGGTATAATCAATCTGATGCCGACAACTATTGACACCGAGATTCAGCTTCTGCGTCTTCTTGGAAACAGCCCGCTTCAGGTGGATATTACTTTTTTAAAGATGGGAAGCCATACTTCCAAAAATGCGCCTGCGGGTCACCTTGAGAAATTCTACATAGGCGCTGAAGAAATTGTCCGCATGAAAGAACGTTATGACGGACTTATAATAACAGGAGCGCCCGTTGAAACTCTTAATTTTGAAGAGGTTGATTATTGGGATGAACTTGTAAATGTGATTGATTATTCGGATAAAAATGTTTTTTCATGCCTTCATATCTGCTGGGGAGCGCAGGCAGGGCTGTACCGCCGTTACGGCATCCCCAAGCATCCTCTGAAAAAAAAACTGTTCGGCGTTTTTCCTCATGCTGTAAACGAGCAGTACCACAGCCTGTTCCGCGGGTTTGATGATGAATTTCTTGCGCCCCAGTCAAGGCATACAGAAAGCGACAGGGATGCAATTGCCTGTGATAAGCGCCTTACAATTCAATCAGAAACCAATGAAGCTGGCGTCTTTATTATCACCGCGCGCGAAGGCAGGGAAATCTATATAAGCGGACATCTTGAATATGACTCGCTCACTCTCGACCGCGAATACCGCCGCGATCTGGCTAAAGGACTTACCATTGAAGCGCCGAAAAACTACTATCCCGGCAACAATACGTCAAAAACTCCGGTTGTCCGCTGGAGAGCTCACGCGAATCTTTTTTTTGATAACTGGCTTAATTATGTGTATCAGGAAACGCCGTATAATTTGGACGAATTGAAATAAATTGTTAAGACACATCATTACCGCCCTGACCTAATCAAAAGATGCATTTTATTTATTTGCGCCGCCGGGAGAAAAGCCATTAGTTCCGGCAATGTACCAATCCGCGAATGATTTACTGTTCCTCTGTAAGGTTTCATAACGGCAGACAGTACGGGTGTTGGTTGTTTTCTCACTGTCTATGGGATTACCGTTCCACACTCCCTGTTCTAATAAAAATGCAGCAGCCTTTGTCATGTAATCATTAGGCCATACCGGGCTGCCTTTTACTGACAGCATAACTGCGTCAAGAATGACGCCGTCCTGATCTGCTATATAAACAATGGATGTCTTATTAATCAGCTTTTCGGTATCAAATACCCATAAATCACGGGCGGCGGGGGAAGAATTACGTCCACCTGATTCCGCTAAATTGCTGCCGTATTCGTTCCTGCTTTCAGAGTCATAAGCGCGAAGATGCAGTACCACATAATCGTCTTTCTTTACCTCAACGGAAGGAAGTTCATAGATTGTTTGTTTCGGTTTGGTTGAATTGGTAGTAATGTAAACCTGCAGTCCGCCCAAATTACCATCAGTTTTCATTTTAAACTCTATATATTCAGCTCTGGTTCCAGTACTATCGGTAGACATTTCAACACACAATTCATTGATTACCAATTGAGGCGTGCGGCTGTTTCTTAACCGTATTGTTGTTTGCACATTAATCTCGTTTTTGTTTATATCTTCAGCAATCATACGGGCGGTTACCAGCATGCCGGGATATCTTTCCTTAAATGTCACCTTTACCATGCTGCCATTTGCTATGGAAGCGGTTTGAAGATCAGGTTCGAAGCTAATATTCTTAATTGTTACCGGTTTGGAGAAAGCAAATACAATTTGTTCTTCAGCGATTGAACCGCCGCCTAGAAAGATAAGCGGTAATGTATTCGGTTGCTCTCCTCCGCTTTCTGGCTCTTCTTCAGGCTTCATCTGTCCGTCTTGCTGTGGTTTCTCCCCATCATCCGGCTTATTATTATTCCCCAGTTCTCCTATAACTTGAGGCTCTTTTACGGGCTGCTCCTGTGGCTCCCCTATGCTTTGCGGTTCCTCCCTGTCTTCCGGTTCTTTTATGGGCTGCTCCTGTCCGCTGTCCTTCTGCTCCCCTATATTTTGCGGCTTCTCAATAACCTGGGGTTCTTCTCCGGGTTTTGCCGTATCTTTGCCGGCAAGCAGTTCTTCATGCATTTCCGAGTCGCTCATTGAGCAAGCGCCGAATATTAATAAGGCGCACAGCATTAAAAAATATCTTTTCATATTTTTCCTCCTCCCATATATGGGGTTAAAAGTACCGTTTTACATGACTGAGAAAGAAAAAAAGAGAAGGCCTGGTGTGAGACTATGTCAAGGCCTGGTGTGAGACTGCGTCAAGGCCTGGTGTGAGACTGCGTCAAGGCCTGGTGTGAGACTGCGTCAAGGCCTGGTGTGAGATCGCGTCAAGGCCTGGTGTAAGATCGCGTCAAAGCTTGAATAATAGCCAATGTATGGTATTATTTGCTATTATGTATTAGCATTATAGAATGGGGTTTTCTCAAAGCATTGCACTCTAGTCTGCGGGCTGTGCATGAAGCAGTCGGCTTTTCGGACAGTCTCCGCTTTCGGGAAGGTTATCCCAGATGTTTAGATATGGGACTTTTGAACTAAAAAAACAGTTTTTAAAGAGGTTGTTATGAAAATCGGAATGAAGCTTATACTCATTATTTCCGCAGTTAATCTGGTTGGCATTGGCGGGTTGACAATCGCTGCGTCGATGATCGCTTCAAGTTCAATTACGGAAATTTCGGATGATAATGCCAAAAATATCACGGCTGTAACCGCAGGCATCATTAAAGCGTATTTGGAAGTCCCTTTTGATGAAATCAGGGCTTTTTCCATGTTTGTGGCTCATATTGATGAAGTCACTGCCCCCGAAGGAAGGCGTGATTTAGTCAATTTTATGCTGCATACCCTGATTAAAGAAAACCCGGGATTCGTCGGCGTTTGGGCGGTTTTTGAACCTAACGAGCTTGACGGCCTTGACGCGCAGTATGTAAATACTCCGGGAACCGACCACACAGGAAGGTTTTTAAGTTTTTATACCAATGATCGCGGCAATATACAGCTTCAGTTCGCAAATGATTATGATGATCCGGGCGATGCGGGCGAATGGTATCATTCTTCTTTCAGATCAGGGAAGGAATATGTCGTAGAGCCTTACCTTGACTGGTTCGGCAACGAACAGCTTTTAGTTACCAGCGTTACTGTTCCGATTATCCGCAATGGGCGGATAATCGGCGTAGCCGGAGTAGACCTTCAACTGGCTGAAATTCAAGAAATGATAGGCGTAATAAAACCTTTTGGAACAGGATTTGCCGGATTGTACAGTCCTGAAGGAATGGTGCTTGCTTCATTTAATCCCAATAAGGTCGGAAAAAACCTGCGGGAGGTTTCAGCTGATATGTACGGAGATCGGATTGATGTTTTGCTGCGTTCGTTACGCAACGGCACCGTATTTGATGAAACAATTTTTTCAAAAGAACAAAATGAGAGGGTGCTTACTGTAACTTATCCGTTTTATATTGGTAACTGTGAAGTGCCGTGGAGCGCTGTCACCATTGTGCCTGAAGCGACTGTAATGGCAGGCGTTTACCAAATGATGACTGTTTTAATAATACTTGGTGTAGTGATCCTTGCCGTTATTACAGTAATTATTATTTTTGTATCCAAATCGATAACGGCTCCGTTAAAATCCATGGAGACAGTTTTTGCTTTTATCGGCGATGGTGATTTTACCCATAATGTTGAGGCGAAAGGCAATGATGAAATAGGAAATATCAGCCGCGCTCTTAACGCTACTGTAGAAAAAATTAAAGGGTTGATAAATATAATAAAAATACAAGCGGTAGATCTGTCAAAGATCGGCACGGATCTTGCGTCTAACATGAACGAGACTGCTGCGGCGATAAACGAGATTACCGCCAATATTCAAAGTATCAAAGGACGAGCTATCAACCAGAGCGCCAGCGTTACAGAAACCAACGCAACCATGGAGCAGATCACCTTTAATATCAGCAGGCTTAATGAACAAGTTGATAAGCAAACAGCGTCAGTTTCCCAGTCATCATCCGCTATAGAAGAAATGCTCGCCAATATTCATTCTGTTACCCAGACTCTTATGAAGAACATGGAAAATGTTAATTCGCTTGAATCAGCTTCGGAAGTGGGAAGATCCAGTCTGCAGGACGTATCTTCTGATAT
>WQSQ01000035.1 GCA_009787775.1 Treponema sp. | reverse complement strand
ATATTGAATTATGTTACCAAACCGCTGGTTTCAGTAGCGGACACTCTTAAAGACATATCCGAGGGCGAAGGTGATTTAACAAAATCCATTTCCACAAAATCAGCGGATGAGATAGGCGACCTGGCCAAATATTTCAATCAGACGCTGGATAAAATTAAGCACCTTATCTTCTCCATTAAAAATGAATCGGTTACGCTGTCCAGCGTAGGAACAGACCTTGCAAGCAATATGAATGAAACCGCCGCCGCTGTAAATCAGATAACGGCGAATATCCAGAGTATCAAGGGACGGGTGATAAACCAGAGCGCAAGCGTCAGCCAGACTCATGCGACAATGGAACAGGTTGTATGCAACATCAACAAACTGGATAAACTGGTTCAGGAACAAAGCAAGAATGTCGCTCAGGCTTCGTCCGCCATAGAGCAAATGGTCGCGAACACCAATTCGGTAACAAACACCGTTATCAGCAACGCCAATAACGTAAAGATCCTGAAAGACGCTTCGGAAATAGGACGCAACAGTTTAGAGGAAGTTTCCTCAGATATACAGGAAATATCACAGGAATCGGAAGGCCTCCTTGAGATTAACACCGTTATGCAGAATATAGCCGGGCAGACAAACCTGCTGTCAATGAATGCGGCAATCGAAGCGGCTCATGCCGGAGAAGCCGGTAAGGGTTTCGCTGTTGTTGCCGATGAAATCCGCAAGCTGGCTGAAAGTTCCAGCGAGCAGTCAAAGACCATCAGCATTATTTTGAAAAAGATAAAAGGAGCAATTGATAAAATCACACAGTCAACCGGAAACGTTATGACAAAGTTCGGCGCAATTGACGACAGCGTAAGAATTGTAGCGGAACAGGAGGAAAACATTCTCCACGCAATGGAAGAGCAGGGAGTCGGGAGCAAGCAAATCCTGGAAGGAGTAAGCAAAGTAAACGATATTACCCGTCAGGTAAGCAACAGATCGGAAGAAATGCTTCTGAACGCGAACGAAGTTATCCGGGAAAGCGAGAATCTGGAGAAAGCGACGCAGGAAATTAAGAGCGGCATGAACGAAATGGCAGGAGGCGCCGACCAAATTAATATTGCTGTACACCATGTCAACGATATAAGCGGAAAGAACCGTGAAGGTATTAATACCTTAATAGGGGAAGTATCGCGGTTTAAGGTAGCGTAGCGGCATAACACCGGTATTCTGACTGCCTGTTGTTCGTTATAAGATATAGAGCTGAACTTTTCCGGAACATGTCTGCGGTTCTGGAATAAGTTCAGCTTTTTTTTATTAACGCACGCATCCGCAGTCTATGGTGTAATATGTGATTACCGTGTGGGACTTAAATATTAAGGCAGCATGTAAACCACAGGTTTGCATGCTGTTTAAATACAATCATTTGGCGCAGGATAATCAAGAGCAAATACAATAGGCAGTTTAAACGTTATTAGTATTCCGCCTTAGTATTGGTTCATCATTCAGTCTATATTAGATTATCACTATAGTCTATAGTTAATGTTCACTATAGTCTAAAGTGAACTATCACTATAGCCTATAGTGGAATATCACTTTAGACTATAGTGATGTTTCACTATGGACTGAAGTGACACATTGTACAAGGCAGGAACTTTGTATCAGAATATCAAGGAACCTGGTTTGCAATCCGCCTCTTTTATAACTTTTAATTGACGGCAGCTCGGATATAGTTCATTATTATACGATATGTTTATATCAGGAGGAAGAAATGAGTGTTATTGAGGATGTAATTGCCCGTGAGATTATTGATTCCAGGGGAAATCCCACTGTAGAAGTTGAAGTTATACTTGAAGACGGCTCAATGGGCCGCGCGGCTGTTCCCTCTGGCGCGTCTACAGGCGCGTATGAAGCGGTAGAACTGCGTGACGGCGACAAAGGGCGCTATAAGGGTTTGGGCGTTCAAAAGGCGGTTGATAATGTTAATAGTGTAATCGGACCTGAATTAATCGGCAGGGAAGCTCTTTATCAGGTTGATTTAGATAAATACATGATGGATCTCGACGGTACCGAGAATAAAAGCAAGCTTGGCGCTAATGCGATTTTGGGCGTATCCATGGCTGCTGCGCGCGCTGCCGCTGATTATCTTGGTATTCCTTTATATAAATATCTTGGCACGTTCCATGCTAACCTTCTGCCTGTACCGATGGCGAACATCATCAACGGCGGAAAACACGCGGATAATAAAATTGACTTCCAGGAGTTTATGATAATGCCGGTGGGCGCTGAATCAATGAGAGAAGCTGTCCGCTGGACTTCCGAAATATTCCATAGTTTAAAGAAAATCCTCCATGACGCGGGAAAAAATACTGCGGTCGGAGACGAAGGCGGCTTTGCGCCCGATATCGACAATAACGAAGCCCTCGACTATATAATGAAAGCTATCGAAAAGGCAGGTTATAAGCCCGGCGAGCAGATTAAGATCGCTCTGGACTGCGCAAGCTCAGAACTTTACGAAGAAGGCGGCAAGAAAGGCTACAAGTTCTGGAAATCAAATCCGGGAAAACTTTTCACTGCGGATGAAATGATTGATATATACACAGGATGGGTTAACAAGTATCCTATTATTTCGATTGAAGACCCGCTTGATCAGGATGACTGGGACGGCTATGTGAAACTGACAAAGAGCCTCGGTTCAAAAATACAGATTGTAGGAGACGATTTCTTCGTTACTAACACCAAGCGCCTTGAGAAAGGCATTAAAATGGGAGCGTGCAACTCCATTTTAATTAAAGTTAATCAGATTGGCACTGTAACTGAAACCTACGAAGCCGTTGAGATGGCAAAGAAAGCCGGTTATACCGCTATTATTTCGCACCGCTCCGGTGAGACCGAGGACAGTTTTATAGCCGACCTTGTTGTAGCCCTTGAAACCGGACAGATCAAGACAGGATCAATGAGCCGCACAGACCGAGTCTGTAAATACAACCAGCTCATGAGAATCGAAGACGAACTTGAAGGTATCAGTGAATACGCCGGCCGCAAAGCGTTTTACAGTATTAAGGGTTAACTTAAATTTTAACCGCGAAGGCGCTTAAAGACGCACAAGGGAAAAGGACTTGTAAGACCGCCAATCCGGCTGCCGGACAAGTCCGGTATTTCTCTTTGTGCGCCTTTGAACCTTTTGTTCAGCCAAGCCCCTGCGGCAGAAATCCCTAACAAACCATGTCAGATCAAAATATAGTTCCGATAGACCAGCTTCTTCCCAATAAACTGCATCTTGTGCCCCTTATGGGCCGTCCGATATTTCCGGGGATTTTTACGCCGATAATGATAGGTAATCTTATTGATGTAAAGGTCGTAGAAGACGCGAACGCAGGCGATGCCCTTATTGGGCTCGTAATGATGAAGAATGAGACGGATATTCCCTCCATTACCGATTTATGTTCGGTGGGAACCGTCGCAAAAATCGTTAAAAAGATTAATCTCCCCGACGGTGGAATTAACATTTTTATTTCCACAATAAAACGTTTTAGGGTAAAGAAAGCGCTGAACCCCTCAAACCCGATTGTCGCCGCGGTGGAGTATCTCGAAGAAGAGGAAGACAACACAAGCGAAGTAAAGGCGCTTACCCGCGCGCTGATTTCTGAAATGAAGCAGATCAGCGAAAACAATCCGTTGTTTTCAGAAGAAATGCGTCTTAACATGATCAACATAGATCATCCCGGAAAGATCGCCGATTTTATTACAAGTATTTTAAATATTGATAAAGCTGATCAACAGAAGATTCTGGAGACTCTTAATGTGCGTAAGCGCATGGAGCAGGTTCTTGTATTTATTAAAAAAGAACAGGAACTTTTGCGTATTCAGAAAAAAATCCAGCGGGAGATTAACGAAAAGATAGAAAAGTCCCAGCGTGATTATTTTTTAAAGGAAGAACTTAAGGCGATAAAAACCGAGCTTGGAATGACAACAGACGCCAAAAGCTCCGAGTATCAGCGCTTTAAGGAAAAGTTTGAATCATTTAAATTTGAAGGCGAAATAAAGGAAACAGTCAACCAGGAAATGGAAAAGTTTTCCCTCATGGAACCTGCTTCTGCCGAGTTCATTGTTACGCGCAATTATCTTGAAACAATTGCCTCGCTTCCATGGTTGAATCCCGCTCCTGAAGTATTTGAACTTAAAAAAGCCCAGGAAATCCTTGAGGCGGATCATTACGGGCTTAAGGATGTAAAACAGCGGATTGTAGAATACCTTGCTGTACGAAAGCTGCGCGGAGATACTAAAGGATCAATAGTCTGTCTTGTGGGGCCTCCGGGAGTAGGGAAGACATCTGTCGGCAAATCAATTGCCCGTTCGCTTGGGAAACAATTCTTCCGCTTCTCTGTCGGCGGTATGAGGGATGAGGCGGAAATTAAAGGGCATAGGCGCACTTATATAGGAGCAATGCCCGGGAAAATCATTCAGGGACTAAAAATAGTTCAAGCTAAAGATCCTGTTTTTATGATCGACGAGATTGATAAAATGGGGCAGAGTTACCACGGTGATCCCGCAAGCGCTCTTTTGGAAGTTCTTGATCCTGAACAGAATTATTCATTCCGCGATCATTACCTTGATCTTCCTTTTGATATTTCCCATGTGTTTTTTATTGTTACAGCCAACACGCTGGACACAATTCCTTCTCCCTTGCTTGATCGCATGGAAATAATACAGCTTCCCGGCTATATCGACACAGAAAAACTTGAAATAGCGAAAAGGTATCTGCTTCCCAAAAGCCTTGAGAAGAACGGCCTTAAAAAGAACCAGGTTAAATACTCAAAAGAAAGCCTTTTATTCATTGCGAATTCCTACGCGCGCGAAGCAGGGGTGCGCAACTTTGAAAAAAATCTTGACAAGATTCACAGAAAATTGGCTAAAGTAATTGTGGATTCTCAGGAAAGCGCGGCATCAGGCGAAGCGGAAGCACAATCCAGGCTGAAGCCTGAAGATTCTCCCCAGCCTGAAGCTAATCAAGCGTTAAACGCGAAAGCAAATGACGGCAAAGAAGAATTGCAAAAAAAAGAAACGCCGCCTGCCGCCGATTCCAAAGATACTTCCGTAAAGACTCAATTTTCCATTGATAAAAAATTGGTAGAAAAATATTTAGGTAAGCCGCTTTTCCGCGAGGACGATATTAAAACCGCGGATAAACCCGGCATGTCTGTCGGTCTTGCGTGGACAAGTATGGGCGGCGACACGCTTGTGATAGAAGCGACAGCGCTTCCTGGAAAAGAAGGGCTGACTCTTACCGGAAAGATGGGCGAGACAATGAAGGAAAGCGCGGAAATCGCAATGACCGTAGCGCGCAAGCTCGCTGTTACTCAATTCGGCGTGGATAAGCTTTGGTTTGAGTCAAACCACATTCATCTGCATATTCCGGAAGGCGCGACGCCAAAGGACGGCCCGTCTGCAGGCATAACGATGGCAGTGGCATTGCTTTCTCTTATGCGCGAAAAAATAATTACAGGAAGACTTGTAATGACAGGAGAGCTTTCCCTTACGGGGCAGGTGCTTCCAATCGGCGGTCTCAAAGAAAAAACCATCGCAGCCCGCCGTAACAAAGCTAAACATATTATATTCCCGAAACATAATGAACGCGATTTGGACGAAATACCCGATTACGTTAAAAAGGGAATTGAGTTCCACGCTGTAGAAAGATTTGAGGAAGTGCTTTCTCTCGCACTCCCTGAATAACTTTTATTATTTTGCCGCTTCTTCATCCAGACCGGTACCGCGGTTTCCGGCGCTTGTGGATGTCAGCATATCATTAAGGCGTATTTTGTATCCCATTGGAATAACCGCTTCGTCATATTGAAGCCCGAGCGCAACCATTTCCTTTTTTCCTTCTACATTCTCTGCGCGGACAAACTTTCCTTTAATTGTGAACACTTCGCGGGGATCGTTAAAATCGACGCGAATTGACGCTTCCTTATCAAGAAGGAATTTTGCAACGCCCATCATGATTATCTTGGAACCGGAAAAGGATAAGTCTCTTAATATACAGCGGCGGGGAACCCCCTGAATAAAAACCGCGCTTTCTGATGACGATATGTTCAGTTTCCGCATGTTATCCGGAGTAAGCGGAACCCGCGCGTCTTTGCGTTTCGCGGAATTAATATTGGCATCCAGAACACGTCCGATTATCTCGATAAAATCATCCGGCGGCCGGTTGGTAAACTGGATATTAAACATATTAACATCCTGCGAATTACCGTATGGAGCGCTTCCAAGGACGCGTGCGGTTACAAAGAATGTTACTGCATTTGTTTCTCCGGGAGGTTTAAAGCTGAAACGGATGCTTACAAAATTATTATTGGCCTGCAGCTTTGTTAAAAGGCCTGTCTTTACATTCGCGACGACTTTTGCGCCTCCGAATGATACCGTATAAACAACGCACGGCCAAAAATCATTTCCGCACTTTAGATGAATCTGCTGTGTTAATAACCCTGTAACCTGTATCATGTCCTTTGTAAAGGTTACATCAATACCCTTAAACCGATCGTAGTAAACGGATATTTTTTGACTGGTGAGAACGCCCATTATTTATAATATATTAAGTAAATAGTTGTTTGTCAATTAGCGTATTTCCGCACAAAAACGCTATAATAAATCCTCTATTCCCGATTTTTTAATGGTATCAACAACGTCACGTACCTTTTGGGTCCGGCCTTTTTTTGTTATTAAGGCTGACGCGCGCTCTCCGTTTTTACCGCTTCTGATAATTATAATAAGATCATCTACTCCGGCAAGAGCGACAGGAATATCTGAATCAACAAAACAGGCATTTGAATCTGCGTTGAATACCTGAGTATTGTTTTTTGCAGAATCACTTTTTTCAAGTTTTATATATTCATCCCAGTTTCCAATATCAATCCAGTCAAAATGCACAGGTATCATAACAGTATTGCCGCATTTTTCCGCAATCGCATAATCAAACGAAATACTCTTAACCTTGTTATACGCAGCCTTAAGACCTTTCCAGCCGCGGGAGCTTTCGCCGGATGCGCTGCTTAGGATTTTTATGTTTTTATAAAAAGAAAAATCTTCCGGTTTCGGTCTTTTCAGTTTTTCTAAAGGCAGGATTACATCCGGTGCGTGGGTATGAAACTGTTTAATCATGGAAGAAACGTTAAAAGCAAACATTCCGGAATTCCAGAAAAAACACCTTTTGGAAACATATTTTTTAGCAGTCTTTAAATCCGGCTTTTCGTGGAAAGCCGCTGCAGTAAATACACCGTCCTTTCCGCTTTTTGGATCAGCCTCTATATAACCGTAACCTGTCTCTGGATGCAGGGGCGGAATCCCGAAAATGACAAGGTTATTCATGCAGGCTTTTTCGGCTAACGCGGCATCAGTTATAAAAATATCCAGCGGCTTAATAATATGATCGCTTGTAAGCACAAGCATGTTTCCTGATTCTGATCCCTGCTCTCCGATCTCCGAATATACAGCAGCGCAGGCAATTGCCGCAGCGGTATTCTTTGCGGCAGGCTCTCCTATTACAATAAGGCGCTTTTTTTCCGCGACAGTCAGCTTTGATGCGTCTTTAACTACAAGAGGTATATGGGATTCTCCCGCTATTATTATTACCTTTTGCGCACAGGCCAGGGCGCGTTCCAGCGCCAGTGAAAAGAAGCTCGATTTTCCGCTTGCAGGCAGGAATTGTTTGGGAAGGCGGGAACTGCTTGCAGGCCATAGCCTTGTCCCGCTGCCGCCTGCCATGATAAGACAATTGTTGAACATGGCTCAGTATATAATAAAAATGTGTTTCTGACAGCCGGTACATGACTGCGAAAGTTAAACCGCCGTTTTATGCTATTTTGTACCTAAATCCACGGAAGAGTTACCCTGAAAGCATGGGACTCGGATGAAAGAATGTTTAGTAACTTCAGCGGAAACGGCGAATTTGAATTAATGATCTTTCATACTAAACAAAGAAAAAGTAAGCGCAGAAGAGACTGACGTATTGGGGTTAGGTTGTTTACTTATAATTTAACTATTAACTGTGCGTGCAGGAAAGCTGCTGTAGATTTTTCAATATGTAATTAATTGCTTTAAGTAAATCACCAATATGACGACTGTGTGCGGCATTGGGAAGCTAGGATGGCAGGAATTTATACAATAACTTAGTGACGAGTCAGCTCGTTCGTTAAGGCGGCTGTGTATTATTCATCATTAATGATTAATTTGAATTTAGATAATGAGCTGATTCACAAACACAACAATAGTTGAACGCAGCCATAGGCGCTCCCAATGCCGCGCGTAGCCGCCATATTAACAATCTAGTCTAATGAAATTAATAATAGATACTATTCAAAAGCACAATTATTATACCTGTTAATAAGTCACCAATATGGCATAGGCTGAAAGTCTTGGGTTGCATCTATGGCAGCTTTGACGATGGCTATGTTACCAAGTCCATTAATTATCAAAATGTATTGTAAATTAAAACATTAAAAATAAATTTCAACAACCTAAACGAACTAATGGACTCGTCACTAAAGCTGTGTATATAATTCTACCATCCTGGCAAACCAAGGCTTTCGGCCTATGCCATATTGGTGATTTACTGACTAATAATTCAGATTTGTTTTGTAAGCGGCTATCCATATTAAAAATATACTTTTATCCTGTTTTTACCTTATAATTAAAACAAATGCGGAAAATTATACTGATCGTTTTATTATTCCTGCCGTTTGCTTTCTCTTTTGCGCAGGAAGCCGGAACACAAGGGATTGCCATAACGGAGCAGGCGGCGGAGAATGACCCTGAAACAGAAGATATAACAGCGGGAACTGAAGCGGCGGAAGATGAAGGCAGCGAAACTGAAGCAGGTACTGACGCCGTGTCATCTGCAAGCTGGACTCCGCAAAGAGCGGCGGAAGAAGTTGAAGAAGAGCTGAGTTTTCTTGAGAGGCTTATTATAGCGCTTGCGATTGTGGCAGGTCAGATATTTCTGATTTGGCTGATATGGCTTTTATTTAAACGGCTGGAAAACAGGCTCGAAAATACCGGCAAAAATATAATAAAACCGCTTGTTATTAAAAAATTCCAGGTGCTTACAGCCAGGCAAATTGTTAAAACACTGGAAGTTTTCCTGAGAATATTAAAGTATATAATTACAGCGCTGCAGCTCTTCCTGACAATTCCCATAATTTTCAGCCTGTTTGAAGCTACAAAGAATCTTGCGTCAACATTATTCGGCTATATTTTAAATCCGCTTAAAAATATCGCTCTGGGCGCGATAGGTTATATTCCAAACCTGTTCACTATAGCCATCATTATAATAATTACACATTATGTGCTTAAGGGATTGAAATTCTTCGCAGATCAGATAAAAATCGGCAAGCTTAAGATTCCAGGGTTTTATACGGATTGGGCGGCACCGACATACAAGATATTCCAGGTGCTCCTGTGGGCTTTTACTGTCGCGATTATCTATCCTTATCTGCCGGGTTCCGATTCAAGGGCATTCCAGGGAGTCTCTGTTTTTGTAGGCGTTATTTTTTCGCTTGGCTCATCAACAGCAATCGGAAACCTTGTCGCAGGGATTGTTATTACATACATGCGTCCGTTTAAAATAGGCGACCGCGTTATGATAAAGGAAATTACCGGTTTTGTTGTTGAAAAAAATCTGATGGTAGTGCGCCTTAAAACGCACAAAAATGAATATGTAACATTTCCCAATTTAATTATACTTGGCTCAAATATTATTAATTACAATACGTCCTGCGATGAAGATGAAGAAGGGCTGATTATTTTTTCGGAAGTTACCCTCGGTTATTCAATACCATGGCAGACTATTCACGACATTTTGGTTAATGCAGCCCTTAACACGGATTATATCCAGAAAAGGCCGAAACCGTTTGTACTGCAGACAAAACTTGACGATTATTACGCGTGTTATCAGATTAACTGTTACACGAAAGATGTAAGCAAAGTACCGCAGATTTATACATTGCTTTATGAAAACATACAAAACGGTTTTAAAGAAAGCGGCATTGATCTGACATCAGCTCATTACAGGATAATTTCAGCAAACAAGGAATGATTTTTTAAGTTGTATTTATAAGGTACATATAATATACTGGAAATATGTCTAAAATCAGGAACTTTATTTTTCTTTTTTGTGTTATATTATTGGCTGCCTGTCAGAGTACGCCTGTGCAGGATTCACATAGACCGGATGATCATACACAGAGTACCCATGAACCGCGGCATGATGACGGCTCTGAAAGAGAATTCGCGGAAATGCGTCCCGGAAACCGTACTCCTGATGAACTGACAATTGCTTTTTCACGTCATGAAATGGAACTGGATTTCCGTAAATCCTACTTTGCAAATGAAGCGCAGATTTTCACCGGTATTTACGAAGGGCTTTTTTCATATCACCCCTATACATTGGAACCTGTACCGGCGCTCGCTGAAAGATGGGAACTTTCCGAAGACAAAATGCAATGGACATTTACCATTAGGCGAAACGCGCGATACTGGAACGGAGATTCTGTAAGGGCTGAAGATTTCCGCGCGGCGTGGCTTTCCCTTATTGAACCGGGAAGCGATTCTCCTTATTCAAGTTTTTTTGATGTGATAGAAGGAGCGCGCGATTACCGCAATGGTGTCAGCCGCGATCCCAATGGGGTCGGTATCAAGGCTGCAGATCAAAGAACTCTTGTTATAAGACTAAGCTCGCCTGCTTCATTTTTTCCCGCGATGCTTTGCCATCATTCATTCAGCCCGATTCATCCTTCAATGATTGCCAACGCGCACTGGTCTCCGCAGGTAAATCAAACGAACTGGACGCCTCCGGTTTCCAACGGACCGTTTAAAATCTCGTCCATGGATAATGACAGTATCATTATGGAAAAAAACAGTCAGTATTGGGATCAAAGCAATGTTGCGTTAAATAAAATTACAGTCAAGTTTGCAGACACAGCAGACGATGCTACTCATCTTTGGAATTCAGGCGAAGCACGCTGGATTGCAGGCGATGTAAACCTTGAGACACTGACAGATCGTTCGGGTATTCAGGTAAATGTAATGTTCGCGACGCATTATTATTTTATACGATCTTCGGAAAGGCCTTTTAACGATCACAGGGTACGCCGCGCAATGGCTCTTGTTCTTCCATGGAATGAGATCCGCAGCGATTATTATCTGCCGGCTGAAACGTTAATTTTTCCCATATCAGGTTACCCTGAAGTTGAAGGAATTATCGAATCAAATTATGAAGAAGCGCGAAGGCTGATGGCTGAAGCCGGATACGCAAATCCTTCCGGATTGCCGGAAATTGTTATCCGGTTAACTCCGTCATATGATGCCGCGCGTGTCGGCGCTTTAATGGCCAATGCGTGGAAAGATATACTTGGCTTTAATGTAAGAGTGGAGGTTATTTCATATAACCGGTATCACCAGACAATGAAGGAGGACGGTTTTACCGTAGGCTCAACTTCATGGATTGGCGATTTCGCAGACCCTTACGCGTTTTTGCAGATGTGGCGGCGCGATTCAAATTTAAATGACGCGCGTCTTGATGATCCTGATTTTGAAAGGCTGATTGAAAGATCAATGATAGAAGAAGGACAGGTTCGTTTGGCTACTCTCGCCCAGGCTGAAAAACTTTTACTGGACAGGGGGACAGTTCTTCCGATTTATTACAGTCCGGCTTTGAATATAATTGACACAGGCGAAATGGAAGGCTGGTATCCAAACGCGCTTGATATACATCCGTTTAAATATATGTCGTTTAAAACATTCCGCCCGCTTCCGGGCGTTGCAATGTTGGGAATATGGTGATCCATCGATTGTTTACTTGTTACTGGAATATTTTATTTTTGCTGGTAAATAATCGGTACTGACATTATGCCAAATAAAGGAGGAAAATAATGTCCAGAAAGGCAGTTACATCAAAAAAAATGACTTCGGCAGGTCCGTATTCGCCGGGGATTGATTCAAATGGACTTGTATTTTTGTCAGGTCAAATACCATTAGACCAAAATTCCGGAAAGCTAATGGAAGGTGATATAACTGCTCAAACCAGACAATGTTTTATTAATTCAACAGGTGTATTGGAAGCGGCTGGATTGGGTTTAGACGATGTTGAAAAAGTAACTGTTTATTTATCGGATATGAATAACTTTTCGGCAATGAATGAGGAATATAAAAAACATTTTTCAGAGCCATATCCTGCAAGGACAACAATTGGAATTACCTCATTGCCTTTAGGTGCTAAAGTAGAAATAGAAATGATTGCTCGCAGGAAATAAAATGATTCATATTGGTATTGGATGGGATTTACATCGTTTGAAAAAAAGACGGCGTTTCCTGCTTGGCGGAGTAGAAATTCCCTTTTCAAAAGGAGAGGACGGCCATTCGGACGGTGATGTTCTTGCGCATGCGGTCTGCGACGCATTGCTTGGGGCATCATCTCTTGGTGATATTGGTGAACTTTTCCCGCCTTCCGATCCTTCCTATAAAGGTGCTGATTCAATGAAACTGATACAAAATGTTCATGCGATGATTAAAAAAACAGGATGGAATATAATTAATCTTGATTGTGCAATTATCTGTGAAAAACCAAAAATACTCATGTATAGGGATGTTATCCGAAAATCTCTGGCAAAAACGCTGGAGATTTCTACAGACTGCATTTTTATAAAGGGTAAAACAGCAGAAGGTCTTGGACAAGTCGGTAAGGGAAATGCGGTTGAAGTGTATGCGGTTTGTTTGCTGGAAAATTTGTTGAAATAAATGAATAATGTTAAATGGGATGAGTTATTTTCTTTACTTGAAAAGTGGTGTAAAGATATTAGAGCGGAAGATCCTTCTGTCAGTACTGTCGCGCAGTATTATCGGCATGACGCATGGGCTGTCCTTGCTTCTACTATAATAAGTCTAAGAACAAAAGATGAAGTTACTATTAAAGCGTCAAAGCGCCTGTTGGATAAAGCGCCTTCGCCTGCCAAACTGTATGCAATTAAAGAGACAACTATTGAGAAATTGATCTATCCTGCCGGTTTTTACAGAAATAAAGCCTCTTCCCTGAAAAAAATCGCAAAAATATTAATTGAACAATACAGCGGTAAAGTACCTGCGTCAATGGAAGCGTTACTTGCCATGCCCGGAGTAGGCAGAAAAACCGCTAACCTTGTATTAAGCGAGGCATTTAATATTGATGCTATCTGTGTTGACATACATGTTCACAGAATATCGAACCGATGCGGATGGCTATACCAATTGACAGCTAATTGCGAACCTGAAAATAGGATAAGCAATAATCCTCAGGAAACAGAGATGATTTTAAGAGAAATACTGCCGTTAAAATACTGGAAACGGATTAATTTCCTGCTTGTTCTCTACGGCCAGAAAATATGCCGTCCTGTGAGTCCTTTTTGTACATGCTGCGTTATTAAGAAATATTGTTTGCGTAACGGTGTTGAACGTTCAAGGTAACCCTTGTATTTTCGCGATAAAAAGCTGCGAAAATACTGTTTTTAAGGTAATCTGTCCATAATGTATCCACATTATGGACAGATACTATATAGTTCATTTTCAGGCTTGCTTGCTTGCCATTGATATGGTTTTTAGTGCTTTGTTTAGTGTTTTATTGTTAGCTGCTTTTTCCAAATCGTATTCCATCTGCGATAATAGCCAGAATTCCGGCTTTGTAGCAAAGAATTTGGCAAGACGCACAGCAATTGATGTTGTAATCCTGCTTTTATCAAGGCTAATGAGCCTTAACGCGGTCTGACTGCACTTTATTTCTTTAGAAAGCCTGTTGCAGTTTAATTCATACTTATCAAGATAATCCAAGAGCAGAGATCCTGGTGATTTTTTTGTTTTTGGCATAATAACTCCTTATAATTCAATATAATAAAACCATATCCAATAGTCGAGTGTTTTTTATATATTTTTATTGGATTATTTCTTTCTGCCACACTGAATTATTATTTATTCTTCCGTTAAATAGAAAATGTTTATTAATGCCTGCTAGAGCAAGTGTTTGTACCGCGTTATCATAATTTCCGTTAATATCACCTGCGCAATGCGCGTCTGATGTTATGATAACAGGAATATTATATTTGTTGATTATTTTCAAAAATGATAAAGAAGGATAAACATCATGTATTTTCTTACGATTTATTCCTCCGGTGTTAACTTCAATAACTATTTTTGTTTTGCTTACAGCGCGGGCAATTTCTTTTTGGCGTTTAATTTCATTTTCCTGCAGCCATAAGTTTTTATCGTGGGTATTTTTTTTTATTAAATCAACATGCCCTAATATATCAAAACCGCCTGAAGAAATCATTTCCAAAACTGCGTCATAGTATGCGCTCATTAAACTCTGCGCATTTCCGTTATAACCTTCGTTTAAACCTTTTTCAAATTCCTCTTTTGAACCGTCAACTGTAAACGGTTCAGTATCTTTGGGAACAAGATAATGTACGCTGCCGATTGTATAATCAAGGTTTAATGCTTTTATATCGCTGTCAAGCGGAGATCTGATGTTTTTTATATAATCAACTTCCAATCCAAGAAAAACCTTTAGTTTACTCTGCCAGCGTTCTTTTGCCGCGAGTACTTCATTAATATATTTAGCTACTTTTTCTTCTTTTAGATTCCATTCGCTTTTTATGCCAAGCTGTTTTTCAATAGGCGAATGTGCACTAAATCCTACAGCATAAAGATTTTTATTATACGCGGCGCGGCACATTGTTTCTATATCATCTTTTCCGTCGCAGAAATTAGTATGAGTATGCATACTGGAAAATACCGTTTTATATGATTTCATTATTTTTCCCTGGATAATTTTGCGATTAAAGCACCGCTTTTTTTATCACGCTGTCCGTTTTTATCAAAAATTGGTGTAATAATATTGCCTGAAGTAAAAATATTATCTTTGTTTTTTTCGCTTTTCAGTAAAACAAGCCCTTTTGCTGAACATCCGTAACAGCCAATAAGGTTATCAGGTAATTGGAATATATCTGAGATTATACGCGTCTTTTCATTTTTTTTTGTATTCTGTCCGTTAGCTGAAAGTTCGTCATGTTGCAATGTATTAATACAGGAAACTTCTCCAGCCAGCAGATAACTAAAGGTAATTCTTTCTTTTGGAAGACCGGCCGCCAGTGAAAGATTATTAAGTTCTTTTGGAATATTGGAAGCTTTATAAGAAATATGACACCATTTTTTATTTATATGTGATTTATTTTTTTGTTCAGCAATATTATATCCATGAGAAAGAGGGCAGGAAGAAATATGTGTGCACGGAGAAACAGGCAAACGACTTAATTCCAGAAATGAATCGCGTAAAAATGAAATAAATCTCCCGGATTGCGGTACCCCTGGCTCAACCGTTAATATTGATGCACACCCAGATGCTTCATTATGCATTAATTTTGCTGCATATGAGGCAATGCGGCGTAATCCTTCGGTATTATTATGAGAAAGATTTTCATATATTTCATTAAATATATTTACTGCGCTAACTAAAGATGCAGTTTTGTTTTTTTTATTAGTTTTAATATGTCCGAAAGCGGAGAGATCTGCTTTTCTAAAATTAATATCCTTTTTAATTAAATTTATATTCCAATTGACAATATTACTTTCTGTTTTGCATAATGAAAAAAAAAGTTTTTTTCCTGCTTCCATCGCGGGAGCACTTCTGTCTATACAGTTAAATTCCAGCGGAATGTTTCTAAGGTCAGGACGCGCGATCCACAGAGCTGATGTAAATGTAAGCGGGCCGCAGCCTAAATCCGTTATTGTATCTCCGGGGGAAAGATTAATATTTAAACCAGGAAGCAGGAGGCAAAGGCGGTATAGATTCCACGGCAGGAAATAGTATAAATACGCGTAAAGAAAATCAGGACGCGCAAGATAGGATAAAGAACGCTCTCCCTTTTTTTTTGTTAAAAGTTCTGATAGCTTTGCGATATCAGAAGGAAGCTTGCTTTTATGACGGACGGGTATTGGAAATGTTTTTCTTATTAATGCAGGGATCTTGTTAAAAATTATATTATTTTCATGTGATAATGTATTTTGAAACATGTTATGTCTATCTGCCAAGCACTGTAGAAACAGGGACAATTTGATAGCCCGAACGAATCAATGCGTCAAGAAGCACATTTATACGCTGATAAAGATATTCATCTCTTCCGCTTTGAATAAGGCCAAGCCGTACCGGAACTATATATGAAGCAGTAATGTTCTGCATAACATTTTCTATTATTTCTGCGGGCGTTATCTGACGCAAACTGAGTCTTAATGTATCTTCTGCGGATATCCAGTCATTTGGATCAATGCTTCTGGCAACAGTGATATAGCCGTTGTCGGCGGCAATATTGTTTACAAGAACAGAGCTCCTGTAAAAAGGAGGATGCCAAATCATTGAAAGCTCCCTGCCTGTAGTGCGGTAAAATTCATCTTCGTTGCGTGCAAGACCCTGCGAAATAAATTCCCGTGTAACACGGTACCTTGTATCGGAGAAATCAATCGGAGCGTAAAACATTGAACCAAGTTCGTGGCCTGCATCGGCAATAGAGGTGGTGGCAGCAGGATTGCGCCTGATAAACTCGCCGTTCAGGAAAAATGTCGCTTTTATATTATATTTACGTAATACCGAAAGAACAAAAGGAAGGCCTGTGTCGTCATCATATAGATCAAAACAAAGCGCGATCTGCGTTTGGCGTCCTAATAAATAGGCATTATTGGCTGTAAAGTTTGCCGTAAAAGATGATGTACCGATAGATTGAATATTACGTATCATTATTGTATTTTTGAAATGTCCTGTGGTCAGGGGTTCCAGAAAAACACGGAATCGATCTGATGATAACGAAACCTGCTGTAATTGAACGCTGGTGATTAGAGACCATGTACCAGTCCCGCTATTTGCAAACCATTCATTTCCTGCCTTTACAAATATCCGCGACGCGCCTCTGTCTTCAAAGCCGTAATCATCCGCAGCTGAAAGACTGATCCTCCTTCGGGTATACGCAGAGGAGGAAATATCAATTTCTTCTATAAATTTCGAGCTTCCTGTTATAAGTTGTCTGTTGCTGATCCATGAACAGGAAAAGACAGGGTAATTTGTTATTAGTCTTTGAATCAAGCGCCAGTTTACATAATCCCAGAGTTCCAGTCCGCCTTCACCCCAGAAAGCTGCTCTTGTTCCGTCCGGAGACAGGGAACCGTCAGGGAATGACGGGCTTGTTCTGACAGTTAACGGCCTTATGGAGTTTGCGCTTGCTTCAAAACGCAGTGACGTTACATGATTCGCGATTGAATAATTTACTGTAAGAATACCTGCGGACGGCCAGAGTACATTGAAATTTTCCGCTCCGTACGGGATTGACACATGCGGAAGAGCATCGCTGTTTCTATTTTCGCCTAATAAAAAGAAAAATAAACCCCTCGATCCCTTGTTTATTAAAATTGAGACTGAGTCAGGTGCAATCCAGAAACGGTCAAAGCCTGGATTAAAATCAAAGGGAAGGATAGAAACAACATTTCCGATAGAAAGAAAGTCGCCGTAAATTGTGCGTGTAAATAGTTCGGGGTTTATCACCCTGTATAAAGTTCTGCCTGTTAAATAATAAAAATCTCCGTGCTGTCCCCACAAAACCGATGATACTTCGCCTGAGCCTATCATTCTGAATCTTTCGTCTATCAATACCGAAAGATCGTCTATTATCGGAAAATAAAAAAGCCTGCCTCCTTTTGAATAAACAAAAAGGCGCGAATCAGGGCTCCATTTTACCGGAAAACCGGCACCGGGTAATTCCAGCTGTTCGCTTACAAGTTTTTTTGCGCCGCTTGCGATGTCAACAAGAATTAGATTTCCATAACTGTAGCTTACGGGTTCCAGATAAAGAAACCATCGGCCGTCGGAAGATGCTGCTATGTCCTGCAGGCTTCCCTTTAAAGGAGTGTTTTTTTGTGAGAAAGACGGATAACCGGGAAGCGGAGAAGGAAGCCCGCCTGATGCTGGAATTTTTACAGCGCCAAAACGGCTGAGAGCCAGAATTGTTTTTCCGTCCTCGACAAGGTACATTTTCTCAGGAATTGCGGTGATTTGCTGTATTGACATATTTGCAAGATACGAAAGGAAAAGAGTGTTTCGTCCTTCAAATTCTGCGTTGAATAAAAGCCTGTCGTCGCCTGAAAGATTTAAGCCGCTGAAACTGACTGCCGCAAGATTAAACAACAATATAAATAAAAAGAGAATTGTAAAGAAAAAAGATCTTACATTCATTGCTCTCAATTTGTAACCTTGGATCTAAGGAATTCATCCAGTTCCTTTTCAATAACCGAAAGATTTTCCTCCATTTCCAGAATTCGCCTGATTGAATATTTTATCTGGCGATCCATAAGCTCATCGCATGCTTTCTCTACAACCTCGCTGAATGAATAATTTGTCTTTGATTTTTTTTTGGCTACCGCCGAATCTGTCCATTTGAACAGTTGATTTGATGATGGATCTATCCCGAATTTTTCGCCCGGTGTCATACATTAATTGTAATATACTTTACCGGAAAATTTCCACAGATTTTATCGGAATGATATCGCTTCGCGCTTCAACCGGAATTGTATGATCTGCCTCTTCTGAGTCATCCATAACGCGGATATATGTAAAAATCGCCAAAAACGCCAATAAAATGAACAATAAATTACGCATAATACCTCATTTTAACATAACTAATTTAATAACTCCAGCGGATTTACAAGTTTATTGTTCCTGTCATAAATCCCGAAGTGCAGATGAGGGCCGGTGCTGTAGCCTGTATTGCCTACTTCACCGATTTTTCTCCCTCTTATAACCCTGTCTCCCTGTTTTACCGAGAAAGCGCTGAGATGACCGTAAAGGGTCTTATACCCGTTACTGTGGTTTATGATGATATATTTTCCGTACAGCCAGTTTTCGCTTACTATCGCTACAACACCGTCAAAAGAAGCCATTATTGCAGTTCCGGTGCTTGCCCTGAAGTCAACTCCAGCGTGGAATTGCAGTACTCCGCTGATTGGATCCTTACGCATACCGTAATTGCTTGTAATGTAACGGCTCGAAAGCGGATACATGAACAAATCTCCCAGACTCAGCCTCAGATCTATATCATTCATCCTTGCGCCGGGAATAAAAATTGTTTCTCCCTGATTTATAATATCGCTTTGTATGTCATTAACATCCAGTATAACCTCCAGCGGAACATTGAACGAGGCTGATATTTTGGAAAGGCTGTCTCCTTTTTGAATTTGATAAGGAATTCCGTCAATATTCGGGATGCGTATATTCGCTCCTTCCTGAAGCCTTCTTGCGTTGCTGATTTCATTGGAAGCAATTATCGCGCCGACAGAAACACCGAAATTTTGCGCAATTCCGGAAACTGTATCACCTCTTTTTACCCTGTATTGCTGCCATTCAAAGGTAACAAGCATGCCGTGCGGATTTTCATTTTCAAGATTTATTTTTACTCCATCGATCTCAACCAAAAGTTCATTATCTTTTTCCGATGTTTTAAGGTTTTCAATGTTCCCCGCGCTTAAACCGGGTACTCCGGTTGCGGCGTATTCAATTATCCGCTGTTCGACAGCTTCATCTTCCGCGGGGTGGAACGCGAGAATATCCGGTGTCCCAAAGTCGATATTTTCCCAATTCAACGCGCCCAGGGCTATTACGACAGTTCCCGCTGCGACAGCGAGAGTCGCTATTGAAGGAACGGGAAAACTTAATCCGCCGCTCCCTGCGGTTTCATTAATCCTTCGCGGTTTTTTTTCTGCTCTTGAGATTGATTTTGCAGGGTGTTTTATACCCTTGAATAATTGAAAAAGCGTCAGTTTTTGCGCGGATCTACGGAAAGGTTTTTTCCTTATTATGTGAGCCGGATTTTGATCAAATTGACTCATAAATCCAGAATTAAAACCTGCCGATTTATTAGTATGTCCGGTTTTTGAAAATAATCCTGATGGAGATGATTTATGTCTTTTTTCGATAAATTGTTTTTCAATTATTACGGCCATACTGATTTTATCGACAGAAAACACAATTGGGATTATAGGTGCATTAAAACTTCGCGGTAGTATACGTTGTTTTAATGTCGTATACTGCTTTAAAAGATGAAATGGCTGAAACCTGTTTTGCTGGCAATAATAACCGCATTTTTTTTAAGAGTGTTCTTTTTTGATTTTATTATCGCTGAAGGACATTCAATGGAACCGTCGATACATGACGGAACTGTTTTGATTGTGAGCCGTTTAAGATACGGGCTGCGTCTTCCGTGGCAGCAGCAATATCTTAAACGATGGGCATTGCCAAAAAATGGAGAAGTAATTGTTTTCTATACGCCGGAGGGAGAGCTTGCTGTAAAAAGGTGTGTGAGCGCTGAAGGTATGATTTTTTTTGCTGAAGGGGATAACGGCCTTGCCTCCTATGACTCCCGCGCATACGGGCCTGTTCCATTGGAAAATATTATCGGGAAGGTATTGGGATACTGATGAATCTTAAGCGGCGTTATATTATTGTGTTTTCCCTGCTTGGCGCGTTCCTTGTTTACCTGCTTGTGCATTACGCCGTTTTAATTTTTAAAAGCGATCTTCCGCCCGCGCTGCGTCAAAGCGAAAGCCTTCCCGATCGCGGCACGATACTTGACAGAAACGGACGCGTTCTCGCAATTCAGATACGGTTTGCCGATGTAAGCGTCTGGCGTCCGTATATTACCGATGTTGATACTTTATCCATCGAACTTTCCGCTCTTCTTGATATGTCTCCCTCTGATATCCGCAGCAGGATTGCCGGTTCGGAATCAGACTTTATTTATTTAAAAAGACAAATTGATGACAGCACGGCAAGACGCATTTCCGCTTTGCTTGAGGAAAAAAATATCAAGGGTGTTCTGGTGCAGCCAATCACAGGCAGGGTATACCCTGAAAAAAATCTTGCGGGCAATGTTATCGGTTTTGTAGGAGACAGAAACAAGGGGCTTGAAGGGATTGAATTTGCTTTTAATAATGTTCTGGACGGAGTTGATACCAGCGGTAAAGGTTCGGATGTTTATTTAACAATTGATATATATGTTCAGCATATTTTGCAGCAAATCGCTTCCCAGACCATGGCTGAAACCGAAGCGGAAGCTGTAATTTTCGCAGCAATGGATCCCCGTACCGGGGACATTTTAGGCTCAGTTTCCCTGCCTGGCTTTGATCCAAATAATATACGCGATTCTGACGCCGTAAGCCGGATGAACCGTCCGGCTATCTGGGCATATGAGCCCGGTTCCACATTCAAGGTATTCACATTGGCCGCTCTTTTGGATTCAGGCGCTATTTCCGCGGACACTGTTTTTACCTGTAACGGCGTTTATACTCCGGTGCGCGGCACCCAGATAAACTGCCTTGCCAGTCACGGCAGAATAACCGCAAGGGAAATAATTATTCACTCATGCAATGTCGGCGCAGCTCTTGCTTCGGATAATATAAGCTCAAATGCATTTTATCGGCTTTTGAGTAATTTTGGCTTTGGATCGCGTACAGGTGCCGGCAGTCCCGGCGAAACCGCCGGCTACCTTGTTCCAAGCGCCAGCTGGTCCGAAAGATCGAAACCGACAATCGCTTTCGGGCAGGAAATAGCAGTTTCAGCGTATCAGCTGTTGCAGGCCGCGACGGCAATTGCAAATGACGGTGTTCTCGTCCCTCCGAAAATAATATCAAAGATAGTATCAGCGGACGGGAGAACCGTTACAAATTGGGAAGGGGGAGCGAGTCGCCGCATTTTAAACGCGCCTGCTGCAAGAGCAATGAGATCCTACATGGTTGATACTGCTTCCGGTATGGACTGGCGCGCCGGAATTCAGGATATGTCAATCGGCGTGAAAACCGGCACCGCCCAGATTATCGATCCTGATACAAGAAGATATTCCGAGACCGATTACATCGCAAGCTGTCTTGCGCTGCTTCCCGCGGAAAATCCCTCGCTTGTTCTTTATATCGCGGTTATAAAACCGAAGGGAACAATCTGGGGCAGCGTAATCGCCGCTCCCGCGATACGTGAAGCTGCTGAATCATTAATTGATTATTTAGGCATTCCGCGCGGACGCAATCAGCAGATCGATCATCCCTCTTCTGTCACAATTCCCGCAGGCCTTCTTCCCGAAGTTCATGATTATATTCCCGATTTTTCAGGACTTGCCAAGAGAGTGCTTCTTCCCCTGCTATTACGTGACGATTTAAGCGTGGAAATTCTGGGCGACGGATGGGTGCGCCGCCAGAATCCGCAGGCAGGAACGCCTGTCACAAAAGGCATGACTATTATTCTTGAACTTGAGTAACCGAAAAAAATTTGATGATAAAAGGCGCTGTATAATGTCTTTTTTAGAGAAAAATAAGGAAACACTTTTAAAACATTATCCAGGGCTATTTGAAGAGTTAATTTCAGATAACGACGATGAACTGTCTCCTGAAGACATAAAAACAGAAATAACTCCGGCAGGAGATCCGACTCTTTGCATTAAAGGATTCTATATTCATTCTCCCCGCGATCCTGCGCGTGAAGGGCAGCGCCTTTCTGAAACAATAGACGCTCCTGATTCTCCTGTTGTAATTCTCGGATTCGGCCTTGGATATGCGGCGCAGGCTGCCGCAAGCCATGGAATGCCGATGGTTATTGTGGAAAAAAACAGGAAAATCTTTTTAAAAGCATTGGAACTCAGGGATTTAAGCGGGTTTTTATCAAGCAACAGGATAATTTTTGTTGTAGGAGACAGCACAGAAGGTATTGTAAACGCGCTTGCGATAGCGTCAACATTTCTTCCTGATACGCATGAAAGCGGGAAAAAATCTTCTCCTTGCGTTATCCGCAACAGGGCGCTGATGTCTCTTGATGAACAATGGTATAAATCCGCAGAAGACAGAATCCGCATATGGTCAATGAAGGATGACGTTAATACCGCGACACATAATCGTTTTGGAAGACGGTGGGTTCGAAATTTTTTACACAATATAAACACTATTCGTGATTTACCCGGTGTTTCGTATTTTGAAGATCTCGCTTCAGGAGATAAAGAGAATGATAAATTACCTTTGCCCGTTTTTCTTGCAGCGGCAGGTCCAAGTTTAGACAAAATCAAGCCATTGTTACGCGACATTTATGACAGATGCATTATTGTCGCGGTTGACACAAGTCTTCGTTTTTTTGTTAAAAACGGCATACAGCCTGATTTTGTCATTGTTGTTGATCCTCAGTTCTGGAACAGCCGCCATCTTGACCGCTGCGATGACGCTCAAACAAAAACTGCTATGATAGCGGAATCCGCTGTTTATCCGCCTGTGTTAAGCCTGCCTTTTAAAAATAAATTTCTTTGCGGCTCTCTTTTCCCGCTTGGCACATTCATTGAGAAACAGGTTGATCCAAAAGGCAGGCTTGCAGC
>WQSQ01000034.1 GCA_009787775.1 Treponema sp. | reverse complement strand
CCCCCCCATTCTTTTTATAGTAAAATTAATTGAGAAACACTGCATTAAATTATCCGGGTATGTAACCGCTTCTTTATAATCTTTTTCTGTAAGATAGACTAAATCACCTGGTCCAAGCTCATGTGCAATATCGTTAATGGTATAGCGGGCTTTTCCTTTTACGATATAGGTAATGTCATGACGGTCTACCCGCTGTTTCTGTAAACGCCAGCTTAAATTGCATTTCCGAAAAACATGATAATCAATTATGGGAAAAAAATTCTCTGATATTAATTTCTCCATATTTTTCCTTTAATTTTATATCGAATTTATACCTATTTGTACATTTTATATCTGTATTATCAGACAGGTCAATAATATTTTATATATGATACGTGGCACCATGTGCGTTTACTTTATTTAAATTGCCTGAAGGTTATTTAACTATGATAAAAACTGCTTTTGGAATTAGTCATGAAATCCTCCATAAAGGCGATGAAATCCATGATAGTCTGCGGGTTCTTTTATTTAAGGTACACGCACATTATGTCATGTAAAAATCGGAGAAAAATTAATGGGAGCAAATAAAAAAGTTATCAAGATGCAAAAAATGGGTTTGGTTCCTTATTTAAGACGTTCCTGGTCGCTTTATTTTATGTTAATGCTTCCAATGGCATTTTTCATAGTTTTCCGCTATGTTCCCATGACAAATGTTGTAATGGCTTTTAAGAATTACAATATGTTCCAGGGGGTATGGTCAACAGGAAATCCAGTCTGTCCGTATCCGGAAACAGGTGTCCATATGGCAGCCTGCGGTCATTGGGTGGGTTTTGAATGGTTTCAAAGAGCATTCGCTTCAAGAGATTTTTGGTTTGCCCTCAGAAATACCTTGTGGCTAAACCTTCTTGATCTTGTTGTCGGTTTTCCGGCTCCGATTATACTTGCGCTTATTTTAAACGAACTGATCTTTAGAACATTTAAGAAATTTACCCAAACTGTAATTTATCTTCCTCATTTTCTTTCATGGATAATTGTATCAAGTATGGCTTCCAGGCTTTTTGCGCCTACCACCGGTGTTGTTAATTTATTCCTGGTTCAAAACTTTGGAGTGGGTCCGATTGACTTCCTTATGGACAAGGCAAACTGGGTAGGTACATATGTAATGTTCGGCGTATGGAAGGAAATGGGATGGGGGACAATTATTTACCTTGCCGCAATTACTGGAATCAATCCTGAATTGTATGAGGCTGCTGAAGTGGACGGTGCAGGACGCTGGCGCAAACTTTGGCATATAACACTGCCTGGAATCAGACCGACGATTATTGTTCTGTTAATTATGAATATAGGCCGTATATTGGGAATAGAGTTTGACCGCCCGTATACGATGATGAACACAATGGTAATGGAAGTTGCGGATGTACTTTCTACTCTTGTTTACAGGCTTGGTATCAGATCATTCCAATTCTCATTAACCACAGCAATTGGTCTTTTCCAGTCTGTTGTATGTGTTATATTCCTCGTTTCTGCTAACGCTTTGGCAAAAAGATTCGGCGAACGGGGAATTTGGTAAGGTAAGGAGAGGAGCAATGGTCATAAAAGCAAGAGAAGCAAATTTTACTGATTGGGCTGTCGCTCTGGTTTGTGTAGTTGTAATTTTGCTGTGCATCATGCCTATGTTAAATCTCCTTGCGCAGTCTTTAAGCAGTTCGCAGGCAGTTATTCATGGTAAAGTAAACTTTTTGCCGGTTGTTCACAATATGGAAGATAATACCTATCAAACCGGAGTTACTATAGAGTCTTATAGATATGTCTTTCTGGACAAGTCCTTTGCGCGTTCAATGTGGTGGACGGCAATTCTTACAGTTATCTGCACCTTATTATCACTGGTAATGACAACGTTATGCGCATATCCTCTTACATATGACTGGTTAAGGGGAAAGGGGATTATTAATACATTGATAATCTTCACTATGTATTTCAGCGCCGGGACCATACCAAACTATATATTGATGAAAACCTTGAATCTGCTTAACAATCCGCTTGTTCTGATTATCCCGGGCTGTATTTCAGTGTTTAATATGATAATACTGCGAAGTTTCTTTTTCGGTATTCCGGACAGTCTTAGGGAGTCCGCAGAAATAGACGGCGCCAAGCCGTTCACAATTTTAGTAAGAATATATGTTCCGCTGTCAGGGCCTGTACTTGCAACTCTTGCCCTGTTCTATGCTGTAGGACGCTGGAATGGGTTCAGCGATGCGCTTATTTACCTTAGCTCTGCGCCGCAGTGGGTGCCGATTCAATTAAAACTTTGGCAGCTTATTCAAAACATGACTTCTGTTGACATTTCTACTGTCGAGCTTGCAGCAGGTTCAATTCCGCGCGCTTCGGATGCAATAAAAGCAGCCGCGATAATGTTTGCGACGGTTCCTATTTTGTTTGTTTATCCCTGGCTTCAGCGTTATTTCATTAAAGGTGTAACAATAGGAGCAGTAAAAGGATGAGAAAACTTTTAATTAGGGAATCTGACTAATTAAACACCGTTTAATTGGTCAGATAGCCTATATGTAAATATAGACAAAAAATCTTTTTGGAGGAGTTTATGAAAAGAATTGGATTTGTTTTGGCCATCCTGATTCTGGCCTCAACAATTGTGTTTGCGAGAGCGGGCAGCGAACAGCAAGCACAAACCACTGCAGGCGGGGGTGCAATTACTGTAGAAATCTTCGATCGCGGTATGGACGGCGGACGTTCCAATGCTGCCAACAACGCGTGGACTAACTGGATTAAAGCGAAAGTAAAAGCGGATTTAAATCTTGATGTTACCTTTGTTCCAGTAGGGCGCTGGTCAGAAACAACTGATATTGTCAACTTGATGGCTTCCGCAAGTGCGCCTGATCTGTGCTATACCTATAACACAGGTATGATTACCAATTTCAAGCAGCAGGGCGGTATTCTGGATTTGGCTCCTTACATTGAACAATATCTGCCTGATATGAAAAAGCTGCTTGGCGCGGATCCTGCGTTACAGGGACAGGATTTAATATACAGAGACAAAGAACCCACAACAGGAAGAGTGTATTCAGTACCCAGTGTCGTGGTAAATGTTGCCCAGAGAAACCTTTTTATCCGCAAAGACTGGCTTGATGTTCTTGGGCTTCCCATTCCGACTACAACACAGCAATTCTATCAGGCTCTTGTAGCCTTCCGTGATAATGCGTCAAGGCTTCCTGGCAATGTAAACGGACAGGTTATTCCTTTTGGACAGGACTCGGATGCACGCTGGGGATTTTCTCCGATTATTAATGCTTACTTTAGCCCTGCAAATGACAGGGAATTCTGGATAACCTATTTCAATGATCGTCCTATTGCGGTGCCGGGTTTTAAAGAAGGTTTACGCTTGATCAACCGCTGGTTCAATGAAGGGCTTATTTACAATGACTTCCCGATAATGACAGTAACGGATGATTTCTTTAACATGCTTAAAACCGGCAGAGTAGGCGCATACGGAGGCAACTGGGATCATCCTTATAGAACTGACAATGCTATTCAGTCAGATCTGCAGCGCAATGTTCCAAACGCGCAATTTGTCCCTGTTGATGCGATTCAGGCTCCTAACGGAGTTACGCGCAAGTTAATTTCTGACAAGCCCGGATTAAGGATATTCGTACCTGCCTTCTCCAAGAATCCCATCGGCGCTCTGCAGTATCTTAACTGGCTCAGCAAGCCTGAAAACTACAACTTCCTTCAGATCGGAACACAAGGAGTAAATCATGAATTGGTTGGCGGCGTTCCCAGCGCTATTGCGCGCCCGGCAGGCGATCCTTGGATCATGAATTCATCAGCTAACATTGATATGACAATACCAATGAACGGCGTTGAATTAGGCAGCCCTGAAAGGAACGCGAGAGTGCTTGCTTTAGGTTATGCCGGAACTCCCGCTGATGTCATTGTAAATGCTTATGCTATATCAACCCGTAACGGCTACGCTCCTGTTGTATATCAGGCGACCACTACATTGGATGCGCAGTACGATCAGGTCTTGAAAGATAAAGCTGATGCTTTAATAGCGCAGGTAGTTAGAGCCCCGACAGCGCAGTTTGACAGTACTTGGGATACACTCTACAGGGATTATCTCCAATCAGGCGCTCAGGCAGTAATGGATGAAAGATCGCGTCTTTGGCCGAGATAATTTATATTTGTTAATATAAATTAAAGTTATGGCTTGTTTTAAATCGAAACAGATTTAAAACAAGCCAATTTTTTTAGGAGGAACAATGCAGCTGTTCAATCAGGACTGGAAATTCCTTTTGGGAGATCCAAAGAACGCTGAACTTGAAGATTACAACGACAGAACATGGAAGCATATTGATTTGCCTCATGACTGGGTTGTGCATCAACCCTTTAATAAAGGCGAAGATGAAGGATGGACGCATGAGAGCATGCAGGGTTTTTTTATTTGGAAAAATACCGGCTGGTACAGAAAAGAGTTTTTTCTGGATGGCGGGAGCGATAAGGAAATCTATCTTTATTTCGGATGCGCTTATAGAAACGCTGTAATTTATATTAACGGAAAAAAAGCAGGCACTCATGCTTATGGGTACACAAGCTTTGAGCTTTGCATAAGCTCATTTGTCAGACCCGGAAAAAACCTTGTCGCAATTCGCCTTGATAATGGAAGCAATGTACCGGATCGCTGGTATTCCGGGGCTGGACTTTTCCGCAATGTGTTTCTGAGGCAGGTAAGCAAGCTCCACTTTACAACATGGGGTCTTGGCGTAAAAGCTGTTATTCAGAACAATGGTTCGGCGGAAATAAAAGTAACTGCCTGCATAGAGAACACATCGGCACAGGAAGAGAGCTCATGCTTGAACCTTGTATTAAATGATACTGACGGTAAGCAAATCACCGGTAAAAAAATTACACTAAACGCTGCTTCAAAGTCAGAAACAGTATTGGAACATTGTTTTTATATTAATAACCCTGAATTGTGGAGCGATATTAATCCGCGGCTTTACCAGATCTGCGCTTTTATAGGAGACACCGCGGCTAAAGCATCATGCGGTGATTATAAGGAAACAAAGTTTGGTATACGGACAATAGAATTAACTGCGCATAAAGGTTTTATTATAAACGGCAGGAATATTAAATTAAAAGGCGTTTGCCTTCATCATGACTGCGGTATTTTGGGAGCGGCTTTTTATCAGGATGCATGGAGACGGCGGCTTACAGTATTGAAAAGCATTGGGTGTAATGCCATAAGGACGAGCCATAATCCGCAGGCGGAAGAATTTCTTGATTTATGCGATGAGCTTGGATTTTATATAATAGACGAATGTTTTGACAGATGGAAATCACTTTCTTACGAAAAAATCTTTGATGATAACTGGAAGCAGGACCTTCATGGTTTCATTTTAAGGGATCGCAATCATCCCTGCGTTTTTTGCTGGAGTGTCGGAAACGAAGTGGAAAATCAGGGTTCTGCGGAAATGCTCAAAATTGAAAGAATGCTGTGTGATTATGTAAGGACTCTGGATGATCGCCCTGTAACGGTTGCTTTATCTCCGCATGTAACAGAGAAAACTCCGCGTGATCTTGTCGGCGCTCCTCCTGAAAAATACACCGAAATTACCGGCAGGATTTCAGAATATGTTGATGTGCTGGGGCTTAATTATCATGAGCCGTGGTATCCGTATTATTCAAAAGCAATTAATAAACCGATTATCGGCACAGAATGTTATGAATATTATTCAGGCACGCTTGGCAGTTTTGAAGACTTTACAAAAAAGAATCCGTGGCGCTATGTACTGGAAGATAATAATGTGCTTGGGCAGTTTATTTGGGCAGGCATAGATTATTTCGGCGAGGCCTCATGGCCGTCAAAAGGATGGACAGGATCCAGCCTTGATATTTGCGGTTTTTATAAAGACCAAACATGGCTCAGAAAAAGTTTCTGGTCAAGTGAAAGCGTTGTTCATTTGTGTTTTTATGATAATACGCAAAAAAACAATTTAGCCCGCGGCCGATGGAACTTTCCGTATACTGCTTCACACCTGAATCTTAATCACATGGAACGCCGAACTGTTACAGCCGCAGTTTATACAAACTGCGATGAAATAGAACTTTGGATAAACGGTAAAAAGATAGGTCGGCGAAGACCCGTTGATTATGAGAATGGCATAATTGAATGGCCTTTTGATTATGCCGGCGGCGAATTAAAGGTGATAGGTTTTCGCGATGGAAAGGAAGCAGCCGTTCAGGAAATGAAAACCGCAGGGGCTCCCGCTGTTATCGCGCTTAATGCAGATAAAATAATATTAACGCCTTCAGGTTTAGCTCATATCGAGGTAAACATTACGGATGAAAACGGTATAATCAATCCGACAGAAGATTTTCTTTTAGGTTTTTCGCTGGAGGGAGACGGAGAAATTATGGGAGCCTCCTCGCCTGATATGAATAATTCTCTGGGGTTTGATCTTCCGCGTGTTTATACTTCCGGCGGAAAAGCGCTGGTAATAATAAAAGCCGGAGCGGCAGCCGGAGAATTAATCTTCTCGGCATACGGCGGGAACCTGAAAGGCGGAAAGATGTGCTTTACTGTAAAAAGGTCATCATGATTTGTAAAAGTATGCGGATAAATATTTATTAAATGAAATGTTTTCCCGATAAAAAAGGCTGCCGTTCGGCAGCCTTTTTTATTACCCGGCATTTTAATGCCGGATTTAATCAATTCATTATCTCGGCCACAGCCTGTTTCTTTCGTTGTATACTTCTGTAGCTCCTGAGTTTAGCCAGTCCTGATACGCAGTATCGTAAACGCTGTCAAACTGCGCGGGGTTGGCTCTTATTGCCTGAGCAAGAAGAGCGTCGGCTTTATCCTGCAGTGTCTGTGAATACTGGTTTACAGTTGTTGTCGCCTGGTATACCGAGCCGGCGCGTGCATTCCTTACTGAGATCGCATAAGCGCTTTCAATGGTCGCTGCCGGGACGTTGCCGTAGCTTAATGCCAATACTCTTGCGTTAAGAGTATCATCACCCATCTGTACGCCGTTAAGCGGCATTGTCATGTCGATGTTCTGGGCTGAGTTCTGGAACCATGGATGATTCGCGGGCATTGCAAAGATATTGGGAACGCCGTTTACCAAAACGTGATTTCTGCCTTCTTCGCCAATCTGAAGGAATCTGTAGTTTTCAGGTTTCGCAAGCCAGTTAAGATACCTTAGAGCACCGTCTCTGTTCCTTGTAAAAGAAGGAATAAACATATGAAGACCGGCTTTGTCCATCATTTCCCTGTTATTAAGATTAAGGTCTACAGGAACAAATTCCGCTCCGGGAACATTGCGTGCAAGCTCTGCGTTGATATTATAATCTTGTCTGTAAGGTAAATCCCAGTTTTGGCTGAATGCGCCTACAACGCCTGATTTCATCTGGTTGTAGAAATCATCAGCTGTTTCCATTAACGGGAAATCCTGGTAAATAAGCCTTTCATTGTACCACTTGTTCATTTCGCGTACGCCGTCTTTAAAACCTGCCATCATTACATCGCGTTCATGGATGCTGTATACCCAGCGATCTCTGTCGTTCATGGGCTGAATGAAATTGCGGATAAGGTCTCTGAGCCCCCAGCGGGCATCGCTGTTCTGACCATAGGGTACAACCCTTGTACCTACGTTTCCTGGAAGCTGGCTTGCGCGATCGCGGAATGCGACAAGAGTAGTGTAAAATTGCTGGATTGTTGTCGGCATTGGCAGATTAAGAGCTCTGAGCCAGTCGGCGCGGATAAAGATATTCCTCTGGGCTAATGCTACACGAGCGCTCTGAATTGAATAAATAGCGCCAGTCCTTTGATCCTGCTGGCGGTAAATAAAGTCTTTGCCTGAGATCGCGGGATCCGGACCAAGCAGTTTTTTCAGATCAGGAAGGTGTGAATCGATGTAGGGAGCGAGGTTTAAAATACCGCCCTGATCCCTGAAGTTAGCTACCATGTCACCTGCGTAGGTATAGCACACATCTGGTGCGCTCTGGGATGCCATCAGATTTACGATGTCGGTATTTTCCGACCAGCGTCCTACAGGGACAAAGGTAACATCAAGACCAAGGTCGTGTTTAACCTTATCCTGAATCCATTTTGTCCATGCATTGTCATACGCAAGCGATCTTCCGCCGTCAGTACCGCGATCAAAAATCTCAACCCTGATTGATCCTGCGGCAGCGGCTGGCGCAGTGACGCCGCTCGCAAACACCATAGCCGAGGTCATCATTAAGATAACCAAAACTAACCATAGTTTTCTCATAAAATCCTCCATAAAAAAATATATGTCTATACTTCCATATAGGCCCGGATAAATATAACCCTATCCTTTTACAGCTCCGATTGTGACTCCCTTTATAAAATATCTCTGAAGCCACGGATAAACAACCAGTATCGGAACAGTCGCGAACATTATTGCGGCTGCTTTAATAGCGTCTGACGCGCGGGGAATATTCCCTGCGACCATTTCCACAGTACTCACGTCTATGGAAGTCATATTCTGAATGAGCTGCCAAAGCTTTAATTGTATGGGAACCCACTGGGGTGCGGTGCTAAGGTAAAGAAGAGCATCGCCGAATCCGTTCCAGCGGCCGACTGCATAAAATAAAGCGAGGGTAGCAAGAACCGGACCTGACAGCGGAAGGTATATTCTTATTAATACTGTAAACGGGTTTGCTCCGTCTATTTCCGCGGATTCACGGAGGCTGTCAGGTATACCATAAAAGAAACTGCGCAGGATTATTACGTTAAATACAGAAAGACAGTTCGGGATGATGAGAACTAAAGGATTATTCAAAAGCCCCAGGGTTTTCATTAATATATAATTTGGAATTGTTCCGGCGCTGAAGTACATGGTAAATATTATTATTGTGTTTATGATTGTTTTTCCCTTAAGCCAGTCATAGGTTAGGGGATAAGCGCATAAAATCGTCATCGTCAAAGAAAGCAAAGTACAAATAACTGTCAGAATCGCTGTCCACCACATGGAACGTGAAAAGGATTTATCCAGAAACACATATTGATATGATTCCATGGTCATTCCGTAACTGTATGTATTTGATTCCAGCTCATGCAGGACAGGAAGGAATTTCACCTGGCTGTTTATTACTGCTGCGGAACTGCTTAAAGACTGAGCAAGGAGGTTCAGCATCGGCATGATACACAACAGTATTACAAAAACACAAATCAGGATAACTATTATGTCGCCAATTATCATTCTTTTGGATTTAATCATGCAGCCCTTCCTACCAAATACCGCGCTCGCCGAATTTCTTTGCCAGAGTGTTCGCTCCGACAAGGAAGATAACGCAAACCACTGATTGGAACAAGCCAATCGCTGTAGTCAGGGAGAACTGGAACGATCTGATACCAAGTCTGTACACAAGAGTTGATAACACGTCTGCAACTTCCAAAACTATATTATTCATCATCGTATACGGGCGGTCAAACTCAATTCCCAAAATACGTCCGATATTCATTATCAAAAGAACCACAATTGTCGGCCTTATTCCAGGCAGCGTTATATGCCACAGCTTGCGCCAGCGTCCCGCGCCGTCAACTTCCGCCGCTTCATACAGCTCCGGATTGATTCCGGTAATGGCCGCAAGGTAGATGATGGTTCCCCATCCCATTTCCTTCCATACTCCGAACACCACATATGTCGCTACCCAGTTTGCTTTGTCCATAAGGAAATCAATTGGTCCGATTCCAAAGTTTTCTACAAGGAAAATATTAACAACACCTGTTGTCGGCGCCAGAAGCCTGGACGCAATACTCGATACTATAATCCACGAAAGGAAATGAGGAAGATATATAACAGTTTGGGTAAATTTTTTGAATGTTTTAAAAAAAAGCTCATTTAATACGAGGGCGAGAATAATCGGAGCGGGAAAACCAACCAGCAGGTCAAGAAAGTTAAGCCATAAAGTATTTCTTAGGGCAAGCCAGAAATCTCTCGACGCGAACGCCTTTTTGAACCAGTCAAAACCCACCCAATGACTGCAGCCTGTCATGTGGACGCCTGTTTCCGCATACGGGCAGTATGGATCCCCCGCTGACCATACACCCTGGAACATATTGTAATTTTTAAAGGCCATTACAATATTTGTCATCGGGACATAACGGAAAATGATGAAAAATACCAGCGGAAGCACAAGCATTAAATAAAGCATCCAGGAGCGTTTTGCATACGAGGCAAAACTCACTTTCCGAGCTTTTATTAATTCCGGCTTTCCAGACATCAATCCACCTTGGTATACATATAACAAAAAATTATCAATTTGTCAATGAATAAAAAACAGACGTAATTTTTTACAGTTTTTGGGTGACAGCCGCCATGACAATTTGGTATAGTGAGTCACAATGAAAGATTCACTGTTTTCTACGCTGATTCACCTAAAAGGGAATACCCGCGCCTGTGTTTATACCGAACCGTTGTGGGGGCTTTCCATGAATCTATGTATGCCTTATTTATCGGTTTACATGCTGGCTTTGGGATTAAATGACTCCAGGATTGGCTTTATTGTGACTATCAGCATGCTTTCGCAGATAGTTTTTTCGTTTTTAAGCGGCCCGATTACCGACAAAATAGGCAGAAGAAAAGCGACTGCAGTTTTTGACATATTCGGCTGGTGTATTCCCTCTCTTATCTGGTGGAGGGCGGAGAATTTCTGGTTTTTTCTCGCTGCGGCGATAATTAACGGAACAAACGGAGTAACCGCCAACTCCTGGACATGTCTTTTGATTGAAGACGCTGAAAAAAAGCAGATTACTAGGATTTTTTCACTTACAACCGCTTTTGGACAGCTTTCCGCTGTTTTTGCGCCGATTACAGCTATTTTAATCTCAAGACTGACCTTGATTCCGGCAATCCGTATATTGTTTTTAAACGGTTTCATTCTGATGGTTCTTAAAATCATTCTCCTTTACGCGGCGTCAAAAGAGACTGAGATCGGCAAATTGCGTCTTGAAGAAACAAAAGGTAAAAGCATTCTCCAGCTCTCAGGCGGATACAGTCATGTAATAAAGATGATACTCCGGTCTCGGGGTATGGTTTTTTCCATTGTCATTGCGGCTTTAAGCTGGATAATAGGAACGATTAATAATACCTTCTGGCAAATCATTGTAAACAAGAAACTTCTTGTTCCCGAAGCGATACTTCCGTTTTTTAACATATTTAAGTCCGCTCTTGCGATTTTCTTTCTCTTTTTTATTATTCCTAAATTGCTTAAGGGAATATTAAAGTTACCGCTTGTTTTCGCGTTTTCTTCCTACTTTATCGGGCAATTTCTGCTTATTATGATTCCTGCGGACGGAATCATTAAGTACCCGCTTATATTGGTATCGCTTGTATTTGACGGTTTTGGCCTGGGAGCCCTTGCCATGCTCGGCGAATCATTAATAAATATTCATGTCAATCCCAATGAACGGGCAAGGATTCTTGCAATCCGCTTTATGTTTATAATGCTTGCGACAGCTCCCTTTGGCTGGATTGGCGGTATTCTTTCTGATATTTCAAGGAATCTGCCGTTTGTACTGAACCTGTCAATTCTTGTTTTTGGAATAGTGATTACTTTGATTTATTACGGTAAGGGAAACGATCATTCGGCGGAACATACATAAACCGCCGGTGAATATTGGGATACAGCCTTGTCCGAACTGATCAATGTCAGGTTTTCTGCCATGGCCTGCGCTATTAATATACGATCGAACGGGTCTTTATGATACGGAGGCAGATGGGAAACCAGCAGCGAATGATAACATGTGATCATAAGTTCGCTATAACCGTTGTTTACAAGTCCGCAGTATAAATCATTCGGGTTAACCTGAAAATCGGGACGGTTCAGGCTCCTTTTTATGGCAATCTCCCAGATACTGGCTGAACTGAAAAATAACTCATTATCACTTTTTATAAAATATGGGACGGCTTCTTTTGGCAGAGTGTCATTTGCCGCCCATAAAAGCAGGTGAGTGTCAATTAAAAGTCTCATTTTTACCTTCAAACGCGCTGATTATTTCATTTTCTCCCATTTGGTCAAAGTCCGCCGGAACTATTATTTGTCCTTTAAGAAACCCTATCCGGTTTTGGTCTTTTTGCTGCGGTATAAAAGGTATTACTTTAACCATAGGTTTATCGGCTTTTGCTATAATAAAGCTGTTACCGGCGGCGGCTCTGTCTACCAAAGCTGAAAGATGGGTTTTTGCGCTGTGTATGTTGTACTGCTGCATTTTCTTCCTCCTCAATCTAAGCTTAGTCTATTGACTTGGTTTAGTCAATGTTTTTTAACTGAGGCTTTTCTAAAACTTTCAAACCGAAGGTTTACGTTTTTATAACGGCGGCTTTTTGTTCATAACCGCTGAAAACATGCTATACTGCGCTTATGAAAACACTTGCGGAACAAAGATATTCAAAGCTTGGACCAAAGACAGTACAAGCGCTTAATTCGCGTTCATTTGATGCGTATTATTTTGATGATCCACAGGAGGCGGCGGATAAAATCTTCTCGCTTATTCCGAAAGAACATACTGTTTCATGGGGCGGCTCAAAAACTCTTACAGATTTGGGTATTCAGGAACGTCTTGAGAGAGAAGGGTATAGCCTGCTGAACAGGGACAAGGCCGCCTCTCCCGAAGAGCGGACCGATATTATGCGCCGCGCGCTGTTATGCGGAACCTTTCTTTCCGGTACAAACGCAATCAGCGAAGACGGCAGGCTGGTAAACATAGACGGCTACGGCAACCGTGTCGCGGCGATGATTTTCGGCCCGAAACAGGTAATTATCGCTGCAGGTATGAACAAAGTAACCAAAACTTACGAAGACGCTCTTGTCCGCGCAAGGACAATCGCCGCTCCTCTTAACATTGAACGTTTCCCAAACCTTAAAACTCCCTGCAATGAAAACGGAACATGCGCGGACTGCCTATGCAGCGACACAATCTGTTCATATTTTGTTACAATGCGTTTTTGTAAACCAGCGGGGAGAATTAAAGTAATCCTGATCGGGAAGGATTACGGGCTTTAATGAAGAACCCCGCCCCAAAGTCGAACCGGTTGTCCGGCTTTGGGGCAGGATATCTTCGTTTTCCCGCAGATGCCTCTTACGCCGCGTTAATCTGAATTGTCCGCTTCTGCGCCTCTGCGCGTTTCTTGATTTCCAGCCTAAGAACGCCGTTTTTAAAGGCTGCGTTCACAGCTTCCGGATCCGCGTTTTCCGGCAGCTCGAAAGAACGGCTGAATGCGCTGATTTTCCTTTCGCGGATAAGATAGGCGCCCTGGTTTTCTTCGCTCTTTTTTTCTTCCTGTTTTGAAGAAATTGTCAGGCGTGAACCGTCAACATGAACATTGATGTTCTTCTCATCGTAACCTGGAAGTTCCATGTCAAGAACATAGCTGTTCTCTGTCTCCTGAATGTCAACAACGGGCAGCCGGTTAAAAATTTTAGCGGCGGGCGCAAAGAGCGAGTCACCGAAGAATGACTCAAAGTACTTGTCAAATTCGCTCAGGGCGTTTTGAAAGTTTTGGGGGCGGTAAATGCTGAGAGTTTTCATTTTTTTCTCCTGTCCTACGGGATTTATAAACAATGTTCTTTAAACAACGTTTTACGAACATCGTTCTCTGCAGAAATGTGATTCAACGAACCATCCCCCTTTCGGCGGGTATTCTGCTTGTCCTCGTCGACACTTATTTAATAGCAAAAACCATGCCAAGCGTGAAAACATCGGTTTTAAAGGTGTTTTTTGTGTATTTTCTGATAACTTTTGGTATTATTGACATAGCTGATAAAAATAATTAATAATTTTGTGTCAATATGACACAGACAATCCCGATTTATTAATCGACAATGGCTCTTTCGCTGATATCAATCCGATACAATGGTTTAACCCGTTCGCGGCGCAAATATGCTGCTATTCTTCTCTCCGGTTTAACGCTTGACGCGATCCCACACCAATGCTTGACGCGATCTCACACCAATGCTTGACGCGATCCCACACCAATGCTTGACGCGGTTGATCGACAGTCTTTAACGTGACTGCTGCTATAAATTGTGGTATTCTTTAAAGACAAGGAGGAATATCATGCAGTACGGCTATTTTGACGATGACGCGCGGGAGTACGTAATTACCCGCCCCGATACGCCTTATCCGTGGATTAACTATCTCGGGTGTGAGGAATTTTTCGGTCTTTTTTCCAATACATCGGGAGGCTATTGTTTTTGCCGGGACGCGCGTATGCTGCGCCTTACACGCTATCGTTACAATAATGTGCCGGCGGACTCAGGCGGGCGGTATTTCTACCTGCGCGATAACTGCGTCTCTGACGACTGCAATTGCGATTGTAATGGCGGAAAGGCTGATGTCTGGACTCCTTCCTGGATGCCGATGAAATCGAAGCTTGACCGGTACGAGTGCCGGCACGGAATGGGTTATTCGCGTATTTCTTCGGCACGCAGCGGTTTGGCTTTTACGCAGGTTTCTTTTGTCCCGTTAGGTGATAATTGCGAAATCCACAAGGTTACTCTGACCAATGAATCGAAAACTGAAAAAAATATTGATATGTTCTCTTTTATTGAGTTTTGTCTTTGGAACGCGAATGACGATATGACAAACTTTCAGCGCAACTTCAGCATCGGAGAAGTTGAGATTGATCTTTCACAGGGCAGTTCGCGCATATATCATAAAACCGAGTACCGCGAGCGGAGAAATCATTACGCTGTTTGGTCAGTAAACGGCCCTGTCGCGGGATTTGATACAGACAGACAGACTTTCCTCGGTTTGTATAACGGCTTTGATTCTCCTGATGTTCCTTTTAACGGCGAAGCGAAAAATTCCGTAGCTTCAGGCTGGGCGCCTATCGGCTCGCATCACATAAAGGTAAAACTTGCGCCCCGCGAATCAAAGACATTTGTGTTTGTCCTTGGTTTCTGCGAAAACCCGCAGGACCAGAAATGGGAAAGATCGGTTTCCGGCGGAAACCATGGCGTTATAAATAAAGCGCCTGCAAACGCGCTCATTGAAAAATATAATACCGCGGAAGCGGCTGACAGGGCGTTGGCTGAATTAAATAATTACTGGAAAAACCTTCTTGGTAAATTTACAGTAGACGCCTCCTCCCTTTCGCGCCCTGATGATGTAAAAATGGCGCGGATGGCTGGTGTCTGGAATCAGTATCAGTGCATGGTGACATTTAACATGTCGCGAAGCGCCTCCTATTTTGAATCGGGTATCGGGCGCGGAATGGGTTTCCGCGATTCCAATCAGGATTTACTCGGGTTTGTTCATCTTGTTCCGCAGCGCGCGAGATCGCGTATTCTGGACATCGCCGCGACTCAGTTTCCGGACGGCAGCGCGTATCATCAATATCAGCCGCTTACAAAACGCGGTAACAATGAAGTCGGTTCCGGCTTTAATGACGATCCGCTTTGGCTCATCTGCGGAACCGCGGCTTACATCAAGGAGACAGGCGACTACGGCATACTCGATGAAAAAGTTCCCTTTGATAATGATGAAAAATCAGCGGATACTCTTTTTGTTCACCTGAAACGCTCCTTCGATTTCACCGTAACGCATAAAGGCCCGCACGGGCTGCCTTTAATCGGGCGCGCCGACTGGAATGACTGCCTGAACCTAAACTGTTTTTCCGCTACGCCCGGAGAGTCCTTTCAGACTACTGCAAACTTTGAAAGCGGAGTCGCGGAATCAGTTTTAATCGCAGCGATTTTCGCGTTTACCGGTCCTGATTACGTTGAAATATGCAAACGAACAAACCGAATTGATGAAGCCGTTTACGCCGAAAAGGAAATCGCAAAGATGATTGACGCGGTTAATCAGCACGGCTGGGACGGAGACTGGTTTGTCCGCGCATATGACGCATACGGTAAAAAAATCGGAAGCAAGGAATGTAATGACGGCAAGATCTTTATCGAATCAAACGGCTTTGCCGTAATGGCGGGAATCGGTATTGATGACGGGCGCGCGGTAAAAGCGCTTGACTCTGTAAAGGAACATCTTGATTCCAAATACGGAATTGTTCTTCAGCAGCCGGCCTACAAAGACTATCATCTTGAGCTGGGTGAAATCTCTTCCTATCCTCCAGGCTACAAGGAAAACGCCGGTATTTTCTGCCATAACAATCCGTGGGTAACAATCGCCGAAACCATGCTTGGAAGGGGAAACCGCGCTTTTGAAACATATACGAAAATCTGCCCCGCTTACCGCGAAGATGACAGCGATCTGCGCAGGATGGAGCCGTATGTGTACGCGCAGATGGTAGCAGGCAAAGACGCGCCGCGCCACGGCGAAGCGAAGAACTCATGGCTTACGGGAACCGCGGCGTGGACATTTGTCAGTATTTCGCAGTATATTCTCGGCGTGCGGCCTGTGTTTGACGGTCTTTTAATAGACCCGTGCATCCCCAAAGACATGAAAGGTTTTGCCGTTACCCGCCATTTCCGCGGCGCTGAATATCACATAACGGTTGACAACAGCGCGGGCGCGGAAAAAGGGATTAAATCAATTACGATAGACGGAAATCCGCATAACGGAAATGTGCTGCCTGTGTCAGGCGGCGGAAAAACCCACAAGGTTGTTGTAACAATGGGAAATAAATAAGGAGTTAACATGCATTACAGGAATTTTTTAACAGTAACCTACGCGCCTGCGGGGTATTTAAACGACAATTCTGTCGAACAGATCAGGGAGCATATTGAAAAGGTTTCAAAGTATATAAAACTGGATAAAATTTACCTTGAAACTTACCGTTCTGAAATATTGATAGAACGCAAGAAGATGGAAGAGATAAAAGCGCTGTTTACCGGAAAAGGTTATACAATTTCAGGCGGAATTACCACAACTGTTACGCGCACATTAATGGGCAGCATGTGTTTTACCAGTCCTGATAACCGCAAAAGACTAGGTGAAATTGCCGCCTATACAGCGGAGTTGTTTGACGAAGTTATACTTGATGACTTTTACTTTACCAACTGCCGCTGCGAGTCCTGTATTAAAGCAAAAGGAAACCGCAGCTGGATTGATTTTCGTCTTGCGCTGATGAATGATATTTCAGAAAACGTGATCATTAAAAACGCGAAAGCCGCTAATCCCAAGGTTAATCTAATCATAAAATATCCCAACTGGTATGACAGTTTTCAGGCTAACGGCTATAACCTTGAAGATGAGTCAAAAATGTTTGACGCAATCTATGCCGGAACAGAAACACGCGATCCGCATTATACGCACCAGAATCTGCCGCGATACCTAAGTTTCTTCCTTCCGCGCCTTTTTGAACATATAAAGCCGGGAAAAAACGGCGGCGGCTGGTATGATCTTTTTGAATGCAGCCTGGAAGACTATCTGCAGCAGGCCTGTCTGACTCTTTTTTCAAAATGCCGCGAACAAATGCTGTTTTGCTTCCCGTTACTCGTAAACGATCCTCCATATCCCGCCGCAGCAGGAGCGTTTTATGATGAAGCGGATCTGTTCATGGATAAAATCGGGGAGCCGACGGGCGTTGCGTGTTACAAACCGTATCATTCCTTTGGAGAAAGGCTTTTACATGAACATATTGGAATGTCAGGCATACCTCTCGATCCTTATCCATATTATCCGGAAAACGCCAAAACAATTTTTCTGACAGCTGACGCGGCATGGGACAGCGAAATTGTCTGCAAAATAAAGAAAAGTCTTTTAAACGGGAGCAAGGTTTTTATCACAAGCGGTTTATATAAAAAACTTGTAGATGAAGGATCAGAAGGAAATAGCATCGAAGATATTCTGCCTATTGAGATCACTGACAGAAAAGTAACTACAGACAGATTTACAAACAGCGCGTTCGGCGAGAAAAACTCAGGCGATTTAAGATCGCAGGGGCCGGTGACAATTCCCCATGTTGCGTATAACGAAAACGATCTATGGTCGCTGTCCTGCGCGCTTACGCCTTATTCAAGCCATCCGCTTTTATTATGCGGCACATACGGCAAGGGAAAACTCTATGTACTTACAGTTCCCGATGTTCCGGCTGACTTTTACAAATACCCCGCGCAAACGCTTACAATGCTGCGAAAAGAAATGGATTTGCCCGTAACGCTTGAATGCGCGGGCCGCGTCGGACTGTTCCTGTATGACAATAATACTTTCATTGTGCAGTCATTCCTTGAAAGAACGGAACAGGTGAGTGTTTGTATAAACAGGGCAGGGGTAAAACTCTTTCCTTTAACAAAGTCTTATATGCGTCCGTTTAATCCCGCGCGGTGCGGAGAAAATGAGAGCGTTTTCGAAGTTAATGTTCTTCCCGGCAGATATGCCGCGTTCAGGATTGATAGGGTAGAGAATTAAACGATGTATGGAATACGTTAAACCTGAGATATCTTTGGTTGTACCCTGTTTTAACGAGGAAGAGGCCATTCCCGCCTTTTACGAAGAAGCTGTCAAAACATGCGCTTCGCTGAATAAGCAGTTTGAGATCATTTTCATAGACGACGGCTCTAAAGATAATACTCTCAGGATATTACACGGCCTTGCGAAAGAGGACAGCCGCGTTCACTTTCTTTCCTTTTCACGAAACTTTGGAAAAGAAGCGGCTCTGCTTGCGGGGCTAAAGGCGGCGCAGGGGGATTATACTGTAACCCTGGATGTGGACGGGCAGGACCCGCCGTCCCTTATTCCGAAAATGCTGGAAGCCGTTGTTTCCGGCGAACATGACTGCGCCGGAACACGGAGGGTGAATCGCATCGGAGAGCCGCCTGTCCGTTCTTTTTTCGCAAGGCGTTTTTACGCGCTAATGAAAAAGATTACCGAAATAGAGATAGTAGACGGCGCGCGGGATTTCAGATTGATGAGCAGAAAATATATGGAAGCGGTTTTGGCATTGCAGGAATATAACAGGTTTTCAAAAGGTATTTTCCCATGGGTTGGTTTTAAAACAAAGTGGTTTGAATATGAAAACATCGAACGGACAAAGGGAAGAACAAAATGGTCGCTCTGGAAGCTGTTTTTGTATTCGCTTGACGGAATAATCGCGTTTTCCGCAAAGCCCCTTGCCGCCGCTTCGGTACTTGGAGTTGTGCTTTTTCTGATGTCTATTGTTTTTATTGGTTTTATTATTATCAGGAGAATAATTTGGGGAGATCCTGTTGACGGCTGGGCGTCAACAGTTTGTATAATTCTTTTTTGCTCCGGCATTCAGCTTTTTACCACAGGGATTTTAGGGCAGTATGTGGCAAAAATACATACGGAAGTCAAGCGCCGGCCGTACTATATTATTAAAGAAGCGCAATGAACATACGTACGATTTTTGACGGGAAGTTTTTAAAGTTCATTCTTGTCGGAATTATCAATACTGCTGTCGGCTCCGCGATAATGTTTTTGCTGTATAATGCGGCGCATTTTGGCTATTGGGCTTCTTCCGCCTGTAATTATATCTTCACCAGCATTTTAAGCTTTTTCCTTAACAAATATTTTACGTTCAGCGTAAAGCAATGGTCGGTTTTTATGGTTGCCGCGTTTATTGCGACAATCCTGTTTTCTTATCTGATAGCATACGGCGTTTCAAGACCTGTCATGAGTCTTTTGCTGGAAGGCAGCCCTCAGAGGATACGGGAAAATATCGCGCTGTTCGCGGGGATGTGTATGTTTACGGCGATTAATTATCTTGGGCAGCGATTCATTGTGTTTAAGAAGCAAAGGAGTGAATAATGCTGGCAAAATTATGCGAATTTCTTGAGCTAAAAAAAATAAAATATGCTTTGCTTTTTTTATCTATACTTGGTTTTATAGCTTGTATTATTTTAATGCAGGCGCAGATAATTGATTATATTATAAATATTGTTGAAACTATACTAAACAGGAACCTGAATAGTCTTGATAAATGGAAAGATTATTTATTTGGAACAGGGTATGCTTTCACAGTTTTTTGTGTAATTATATGGTATTTTTATATTAGGAAGAATTTTTTATCTTCTTCTGTTTTCTTGTTGATTATATTCTGTGTATATTTAAGCACCTGTATAATATTTACAGCTAATTTTAGCTCTCCTGACAGGCTTAGATTTCCGCTTTTAATAATATTTGCGCTTATATGTGTTCATTTTTATATATTCCGGCAATATTTAAATTCTTTAACGCAGAAGATAAAACACACTTATAATTTTTTATGCCAATGCAGGATTTTAAATTCATCTGTATTTATTTTTATTTGCAGCGGCCTGCTGGGAGCATTATTTTTTATTATAATTTTTGGAACTGCCATTCTTGATTTTACATATACTGACTGGCTTATGTCGGGCGGCGACTTGTCGCAGCATTATCTGGGCTGGAGATTTTTCCGTAATTCACCATGGTATTTTCCATTGGGTTTAATGGACAATATAGTTCATCCGTTTAAAATTTCCATGATTTATACTGACTCAATACCGCTTTTCGCAGTGTTTTTTAAACTCATATCTCCTGTATTACCGGAACAATTTCAATATTTCGGGCTTTTTGGAATTATTTGTTTTATATTGCAAGGAGGACTCGGCGCATTGATTGTCAGGAAGACAGGCGGCAACACAGTTTGTTCAATAATTGGTTCAATGTTTTTTTTATTATCAACAATTATGGTTTGGCGTATATATGGCCATACTTCTTTGGCGGCGCATTTTATTATTTTTCTCTGTATTCTTTTATGCCTTGAAGCAACTTCTAATCTTGGAAAGCAAATTGTTTTATGGAGTTGCCTGCTGGTTTTATCAGTTATGATACATTTATATTTTGTCCCAATGGTAATGATTTTTATGTTTTTTAAATTGTTACACGAATATTTCTTATATAAAAAAATGAAAAATCAACTTATATCTATTGGTTTGTGTTTTATTGTTTTAATTGGAACAATGTTTAGTATTGGAGCATTTCATTTCGTAAATACCGCTGATGGAGGACTTGGATATGCTACTATGAATTTAAATGCTTTTATTAACCCCATTGGAATGTCGCGTTTTATAAATGATATGCCGCTCGCTGATCATTTTCAATATGAGGGAAATTCGTATCTTGGACTGGGAATCATTATAGTAGTCATTGGTGTTATTTTCCAATTGTTTCAGAAAAACAATATTAGTTTTCAAATAATCAAGAAGCATAAATTGACGCCGTATATTTTTGGCATTGTTATATCGTTCTTGTTATTCTCTTTGTCGCCAAGCATTACACTGAATCAATACAGGCTTATTACATATCCTGTATTATATCCTATTGAATATCTCTGGAGTATTTTCAGATCAACAGGCAGATTTACCTGGCCTATTGTATATATAATAATGATTATTTGTTTTTGGTGGATAACTAAACAGTTTTCAAAAAAATTAACAATTATTATACTGAGCGTGTTATTAATAATCCAATGGGTTGATTTAAAACCTTATTTTATAGCTAAAGGAAACATATTTAAATCCAGAGTTGCATGGCAGACAGAATTACCCTCAGCGGAATGGATGAATCTTGCCAAGGACTACAAGAGTATATTTTTTATAGACAGTTATATAAAACTAAATTCTTTTTTGGATTTAGCAGCAAATTATAAAATGACTGTTAATGACGCCTATTTAGCCAGAACAAATTCACGGTTGACAGATGAAACCAAAACGAGGGTATTATCTGATTTGATCAACGGAGAATCCAGGGATGATACTATTTATGTTTTCATGAATGAGAGCAGCTTAGCACCTTTTATGCTGGATACAGTTTTACATTTTTATTATATAGACAATGTTGTTATTGGAGTAAACACACAAGAAACATACCTTGAAGAATACAGCTATTTACCATTGATTCTACATTAGAAGAGAAGTGTGTTTCAGATACATAGCTGGTATTGGGGTTGTCCGAGATGTCTGTTACTTCCCGTACAAGTCCGCGGACTAAATCCAATGTTTTTTCTCCTGTTTCTGCGAAATACTACGAAAAAACAATAATATAGTTGAATATTTCGACTTATTCGTGCTGAGGGATTTAATACCCCGTACGAACCTCCTGTTAAGCTTTAGGGCGGGGTTCTTCTCTATTATGATAAAGAATTTTTAGATACAAGGTAGCTTTTTATAAGCTGATGTTTTAAGAAAGCCTCACATGATAGTAAATTTTGTATACAACTTGTATAATTTTACATACATATTTTTGTATTTTATATTTTTAAATTAAAGATTTTACCTGCCTTTCACTGTAATTATATACTATATATAGACTTACGGTGTATTGAATTTGCCTGGTTAATCTTGGCATGATTTTTGCTATTTGTATCGTATGGCCAGAGCGGAAGCGTTGATAGACACAGTCCTTAATAGACCAACTGTTGGTATTATTGATGCAGGAAAAAATATTACTGAGTTAAAAACCGAATTAATCAGGAAAATTCTACACTTTCTTATTGCTATTGTTCCCGGTTTGGCTTCTATTAACAAGACGGCTACAATCGCAATTCTTTTGATTGGTACTCTTAGTTATACGTTAATGGAATATTTACGGCTTTCTGGTGTAAAAGTAACTGTTATTTCCACTTTAACCAGTATGGCTTCCCGTCCGCGCGATTTCGGCTGCTTTGTAATGGGCCCTGTAACACTGGGGTTAGGCGCTCTTCTTGCTCTTTTGCTGTATCCGTCCAATGCTGCTGCTATTGCGATTTACGCGCTTGCGTTTGGCGACGGTATTGCTAGTCTTGCAGGAAAAATTTTTGGCAAATGGCGCCCTGCTTTCCTTTGCGGGAAAAGTATCGAGGGTTCTCTTGCATGTTTTACGATGGTTTTACTCAGCGCTTATGTTGTTTCCAACAGCGTACACATTGCCATTTTGGCCGCCTTTATGGCTATGTTTGTTGAAGCCTTGCCGTTAGAGGATTATGATAACCTAATTATACCTGTGACGGTTGGTATAACTGTTCAGCTTACATCAGGCGTATTTTTATAATTACAGATTTTTTTTACTTGACAAAAGTTGTTATTATTACTATATTGATCTTGGGACACCGTGTAGGTTCTGCGTTTGGTTTGTGTTTTGTCCCTGTCTATGTTACCGTGATTTGTTCGAAATCTTCAGAGAGCCATTATTGTTCTAGTGGTTCTTATGAATGGCGTTCGTCTGGGATATTGCAGGTCTCGGGCGTTTTTCCATGCGCGATATGATATAAGTATTATTTATTTTCGGAGAAAGGCTGTATAAATATTTTTCCGGGTACTTGACAAGGTACAGAAGAAAATAGTATTTTCAAAAGACTTGCATTTAGCCCTAGGATGCCGGAAAGCAACCTTTATAGGTTGTTGGTGTTTTTGTGTTCAAGTGCCGGTGAAAAGATGTCCATAATAGGACAGGAGCCGTGAAGGAACGGCGAAGGGGCCTGAGGGTTCCAAAGATATTTGGCAACGAGTCTGTCTTTGAGAGGAGGCAGGCAACAGGGAAGGGGGAGAGGTCACGAGACCGGCGAGTCGGTTTCGTGTAGGAGTTTCA
>WQSQ01000033.1 GCA_009787775.1 Treponema sp. | reverse complement strand
CCCAACCCTGCGTCTCCGCCGAGCCATTCGGCGATTACAGCTCCGATTATCGAATAGGAAGCAGATATTTTTAGTCCCGAAAAGAAAGCGCTCAGCGCCTGCGGTATTTTTATATAACGGTACAACTGCCATTTTTTTGCTCCCATTGATTGCAGCAGGCGCAGAGTGTCATCATCAGCTGACGCGAACGCTCCCATTAGGCCTATTGTTACCGGAAAAAAACATGTAAGAAAGACGAGCGTTATTTTCGGAGCAATCCCGTACCCCATCCATAAAATCAAAAGAGGCGCAACCGCGATTACAGGCATCGTCTGGGTAAGCAAAAGGATCGGCGTTATGGATTGCTTTACAAAGCGGTTCGCGTCCATTACTACCGCAAGAATAAAGGCCGCAATTACAGCTAACGAAAGCCCTGCCATCGCTTCCATCAAAGTATAAAGAAGATGAGTCATAAGAAGGGAGAAATCGCCGACAAGAACATTTATCACCTGCATAGGGCCTGGCAGCATATACGGCGGGACAATTCTACTGACACTTAAGATTTGCCATACAAGAAGAATTGAAACAATGGGAATAACAGGCAGCCAGCTAAGCCTGTTAAATATGTTTTGCGGTTTTTTCATCGATAGACCATGTTCCGCCGTTAGGGTTATATGCAATCTTTATGTATGTTAAAAGGGAAGCAGCTCCTTCGCGTATGCAAATCATCTGACATTCTTTTGCGATGTCCATTAATTTATCAAACTCGCCTTCGATTACAGTTTCAAATGGACCTACAACCGTTTTTAATCCTGTGCTTTTAATGTAATCGATCACTTTATCGACAATTCTTAAAACATCGTCCCCTGACACAAATTGCGGCAATGTTTGAATTGCAATACTTGCTTCGGGCCTCATATCTGCCTCCTTAAAAAAAATGCCCCCGCAGGATATCTCTGCGAAGGCGTTTTTCCGGGAGACAGGAACAAGGTGTTTGTCTCTTTAAAACATTTCCCTCCGCCGGTATTATCCGGATCAGGTTCGCCTGATTGCTAAATTGAAGATTTAGCGGTCAGACAAGGGTTCCGGGCATCTTCGCTGTTATCACAGCGCCGCCCAATCTCAGCCGGATTTATCCAGCACCCCGATATTTTTATAAAGTCTAATCAATCTTTTTATTCATGTCAATTAAATAATGAATTTTTAATTAAAATCATTTATAATAAGTTCCATATGGAGAATAATTGTCTATGAAGAAAACTGTTGTAATATTCGGGGTGATTTTTGCGCTTTTGACGGTTAACATTTTTGCAGGCGGGAACAGGCAAAGCGGAACGCCTCAAACGCAGGCATCGTCCCAAACTTATGAACTTGCGTTTATAACGGATATCGGCTCAATTGATGATGGATCTTTCAATCAGGGTTCATGGGAAGGTGTTGTTCGTTTTGGAACTGAATACGGCATTTCTTATAAACATTATCAGAGCGAGCATCAGAGCAATGATGCCCGTTTATCTGCCATTGATAATGCCGTAAAAGGCGGCGCAAAGTTAATTATTGCGTCAGGTTATCTTTTTGAAGTGCCTATCCACAGAGCCCAGGATATTTATCCGTTTATACGCTTTATTCTAATTGACAGTATCCCCAATAACGGCAATATGGCGGGCGGAAGACCCTCTTACAAAACCGGCGATAATACTGTCAGCGTTCTTTATGCTGAAGATCAGGCAGGATTCCTTGCAGGGTACGCTGCTGTAGCCGATGGTTACAGGCAGCTCGGTTTTATCGGGGGAGTAGCGAACAGTTCTGTAATCCGTTTCGGTTACGGTTTTATACAAGGCGCCGAATATGCCGCGCAGGAATTGGGGTTAACTCCGGGTTCAATTGCCATAAATTACCATTATTCAGGCCAGTTTACCGCTACGCCTCAAATCCAGTCGCTTGCCGCTTCCTGGTATAACACAGGTGTTGAAGTGATATTCGCCTGCGGCGGCGCTGTAGGAAGCTCAGTAATGGCCGCGGCTGAACAAACTGGAGGCAAAGTGATAGGTGTCGATATCGATCAGTCCGGTGAGTCCGCGGCAGTTATTACCTCTGCCATGAAAATGCTGCAGTCTTCTGTTTACGACAGTATTGCCGCCTTTTATTCAGGCAGGTTCCCGGGCGGGCAGACATTGGTTTTTCATGCCGCAAATAACGGTGTAGGCCTTCCAATGGATACATCCAGGTTCAGGACTTTCAACAAAACAGGCTATGACAGCATCTACCGCAGGCTTTCAAACGGCGCTATTCCCAGAATAGAAGCCATTGATGCCTACGGAAACCCTTCCATTGTCCCTGTTTCAATGGTCAGAATCACGGAAATGTAAAATAATCAGGCTTTCCGGTGCAGCCAATCGGTACAGGCTGTTACAACATATTGTACAAGGGTATTACAAGCCTTTGTACAAGGGTAGTACGGCACATTGTACAAGACTGTTATAGACTTTTGTACAAGGGTATTACAACATGTTGTACTAGGCTGAACTTTCCGCGCGGAAACCTCTTTTACGCTATGCGGTATAGATTTAAGGCTGCTGTTCCAAAAACGCAAGCTTTTGGTTTGATTAAAAGCTGAATTCAGTGTTGCTATCTTTTCCAATTGACAGAAGTATATTTCTCCCTTAATCTTTTTTTATATTAAATAATTCTTACAGGAGGGATATTTTATGAAGTTCTCTATGAAAATCGGTATTATTTTTCTTACATTAGTTGTATTAATGGTATTGGGAGGATGCAATCGCCAGCAGCAGGGAAGCGCTTCCGGTGACAGCAGAACGGCGGCACAGCAAACCTTTGAACTTGCCCTTATTACTGACCTTGGGACAATTGACGACAAATCATTTAACCAAGGTTCATGGGAAGGTCTTTTACGGTATGCCAATGAGAAAAATATAACACACAGATATTATCAGCCTGCTGAACAGAGCAATGACGCCTATTTGTCGACAATTGACCTTGCGGTACGGGGCGGCGCGAAAATTATTGTAACCCCTGGCTTCCTTTTTGAAACTCCGGTTTTCATCGCCCAGGACAGGTATCCAAATGTTAATTTCATTCTTATAGACGGCACACCCCACAGTGAAGATTATTCAACTTTTAAAACATCCAGCAACGCGGTAGGCGTTCTTTATGCTGAAGATCAGGCCGGGTTTCTTGCAGGGTACGCTGCAGTTAAAGACGGCAACAGAAGGCTTGGATTTATGGGCGGTATGGCTGTTCCCGCTGTTGTCCGTTTTGGTTACGGATTTGTCCAGGGAGCGGAACTTGCGGCTCAGGAACTCGGACTTGCGGCCGGAAGCATTACAATTAACTACCATTACACAGGCCACTTCAGCGCGACCCCCGAAGTTCAGACAATGGCAGCCTCATGGTATAACGCAGGCGTCGATGTGATCTTCGCGTGCGGCGGCGCGGTCGGCAACTCTGTAATGGCCGCGGCTGAACAGACCGGAAAGAAAGTAATCGGCGTTGACGTAGATCAATCAGCCGAATCCCGGACAGTTATTACTTCCGCCATGAAGGGGCTTCAGACTTCTGTTTATGATTGTATTTCTGCTTATTACGCCGGCAGGTTCCCCGGAGGACAAACCCTGGTTTTTGAAGCGGTAAACGACGGTGTAGGCCTTCCGATGTCAACTTCCAGATTCCAGTCTTTCAGCAGAGCGGATTACGATACAATCTTCAGAAGACTCGCAGGCGGTTCTATCCCGAGAATGGAGAATCTTGCTGATGACGGAAGCCCGAGGGTTGTGCCTGTTACCATCACCAGAATTACCGAAGTAAGGTAATGTTGCAGCAAAATAGTGTATTTAATTGAAATGGCCGGGATTACGAAAGTATTTCCCGGCATTATCGCCAACGATGATATTACGCTTCAGCTTAAAAAAGGCGAGATTCACGCGCTGCTGGGTGAAAATGGGGCGGGTAAGTCCACGCTTATGAGCATTCTTTTCGGCCTTTATCAGGCTGAAAAGGGTGTAATAAAGAAAAACGGAGAAGAGGTCCGTATTCACGGGCCGAATGACGCGAAAAAGCTGGGAATCGGCATGGTTCACCAGCACTTTAAACTGGTATATAACCTTTCAGTTCTGGAAAATATCATTTTGGGCGCTGAGACCGTTAAGTACGGTATCTTGAAACTTGACAGCGCCAGAAAACAAATAGTTGAATTATCCAAACATTATAAGCTTGACATTAATCCCGATGCCCTTATTTCTGATATTACTGTCGGAATGCAGCAGCGGGTTGAAATATTGAAAATGCTCTACAGAGAGAATGAAATCCTGATCTTTGACGAACCTACAGCAGTCCTTACACCCCAGGAAATTGACGAATTAATGCACATAATGAAAAACCTTGTCGCCGAAGGCAAATCGATTTTATTTATTACCCATAAACTTGACGAGATTAAAAAAATCGCGGATCGCTGCACCGTCCTTAGAAAAGGAAAATGTATAGGAACAGTTGATGTAGCATCTGTTTCAAAAGAAGATCTATCTGAAATGATGGTAGGCAGAAAGGTTAATCTTTCTGTAGACAAGAAGGAAAAGCAGGCCGGAGATATAATCCTTAAAGTGGAAAACCTTACCGTTGGCAGAAAAGCCGCGTCCAAAGATACAGGCGGTAAGGCGCTTGTAAATAACGCAAGCTTTGAAGTGCGTTCCGGTGAAATTGTCTGTATCGCCGGGATTGACGGAAACGGCCAGCAGGAGATTGTCCTGGCTCTTGCCGGAATGCTTGAAACATCTTCCGGCAGGGTTTTTCTTGGCGGAAAAGAAATTACATATAACGATATCAGATCAAGGGGTTTTGCGCATATCCCCGAAGACAGGCATAAACACGGGCTTGTGCTGGATTATACTCTTGCTTTTAACCTTGTGCTTCAGAATTACTTTACGCCGCGGTTTCAAAGGAAAGGCTTCCTGAAATTCAACGAAATTAATAAATTCGCGGATAACTTGATCGGTACTTTTGATATTCGCTGTGGAAAGGGATCTCAAACCATTGCCCGCAGCATGTCAGGCGGCAACCAGCAGAAGGCAATTATAGCACGTGAGATTACGCGCGATTCCAGCCTTCTTGTCGCGGTTCAGCCTACAAGAGGGCTTGATGTCGGCGCTTGTGAATATATTCATAAACAGCTTATTGCTGAGCGTGACAAGGGCAGGGGAGTGCTTTTGGTTTCGCTTGAACTTGACGAAGTAATGGATGTAAGCGACAGAATCCTTGTCGTTTTTGAAGGGGAGATTGTCGCCGATGTGCGGCCGAAAGAGGTCACCTATCAGGATTTAGGGCTTTATATGTCAGGTTCTGTACGGCGCACTGCATCCGAGAAACGGGAAACTGCATGAAGTTACTGCTAAACCGGAGACCGCTTCTGACAGACCCGGTAATTGATGCGCTGTCTTCGGTTACGGCAATTATAGTCGGCCTTCTTGCAGGGCTTATAATTCTGTTTGTAACTAACGCTAATCAGGCATTATATGGGTTTGAGGCGATTCTCACCGGCGGTTTTTCTGATCTTAATAATCTTGGTCAGGTTTTATACTTCGCCACCCCCATTATTATGACGGGGCTTTCGGTCGGTTTTTCCGCGAGAACCGGATTATTCAATATCGGCGCCGCGGGGCAGTTTATTGTCGGCGCATATACGGCAGTTCTTGTTGGCGTAAGATGCGGTTTTCTTCCTGGACACCTTCACTGGATTACCGCCCTGCTGGCTGCGGTTATCGCAGGCGCGATCTGGGGCGCGATTCCAGGATTATTCAAAGCCCTTTTTAATGTGAATGAAGTTATCTCATGTATAATGACCAATTATATTGGCATGTATCTTGTTAACTTTCTTATTACGCGGACAATTTATGATTCGCTTCGCAATCAGAGTCTGCGGGTTAGCGCTTCGGCGAATATTCCCAAGATGGGAATGGATAAGGTGTTCCGAGACGGCTTTATTGTATCAAGCGCCAACTCCGGTATTTTCATAGCTATCGCATTTGCTGTGATTATATTCTTTATTCTTGAAAAAACTTCCTTTGGATACGAACTGAAAGCCTGCGGTTTTAACCGCGACGCAGCGCGCTATGCGGGTATCAATGAAAAACGAAGCATTATTCTTTCAATGATAATCGCCGGCGCCCTTTCGGGACTAGGCGGCGCTCTCTTGTTTCTTGCAGGATCGGGCAAGGGTATTACTGTTGTTGACATACTCGCGCAGGAAGGTTTTAACGGTATCCCTGTGGCTCTTTTGGGATTAAACAATCCGATTGGAATTATTTTCTCAGGTCTTTTAATCGCGTATTTGAATGTCGGCGGTTTTAATATGCAGTTATACGATTTCCCTCCGCAGATTATTGAAATTATTATCGCTGTAATTATTTATTTCAGCGCGTTCGCCTTGCTTGTAAAAGGTTTCCTTAATTCTCTTGGCAAGAGAAAGAGAGGCGAATTATGAGCGCCTCGAACTTAATCTATTTCCTTGTACAGCAGACAATGTTTTTCTCGATTCCTCTTTTAATAGTCGCTCTCGGAGGCATGTTTTCCGAGCGTTCAGGCGTAATAAATATAGCGCTTGAAGGTATCATGATTATGGGCGCTTTTGCCGGTATTCTGTTTATTAATGTTGTTCAAAGCATCATTCCGGGGCAGCCGGTATTGCTGATGGCGGTTTTTGTTTCAGCCCTTACGGGAGTCGCGGTTTCGCTCCTTCATGCTTATGCTTCAATAAACATGAAAGCCAATCAGATTATTAGCGGTACTGCGATCAATATGCTGGCTCCCGCAATCGCGATCTACATCGCAAGAACAATCCGTACTGTCCAGCAGATTCCGTTTGTGAACCAGTTCAGAATTGAAAAGGTCCCTGTATTCGGTGACATTCCGGTTATAGGCCCCATGTTTTTTACAAATACGTATATCACAACCTTCCTTGGCTTTCTAATCCTCGCGCTGTCGGCGTTCTTTCTTTATAAAACCAGGTTTGGTCTTCGTCTTCGTTCCTGTGGCGAACATCCCCAGGCTGCCGATTCTGCCGGAATCAATGTATACGCTATGCGCTATGCAGGGGTTATGATTTCAGGCGCTCTTGCAGGGCTTGGCGGGCTTGTTTTTGTTATCCCTACGTCAATAGAGTTTAACCCCGAAGTGTCAGGCTACGGTTTTCTCGCGCTTGCGGTATTAATCTTCGGCCAATGGAAACCAGGCCGTATTCTTGCCGCGGCTTTCTTCTTCGGGTTCATGAAAGCAATTTCGTCCTCATACTCAGGAATTGATTTTATGAGAGCGGTTCCCATACCTGCGTATGTTTACAAAATGATTCCCTATATCGCGACTCTTATTGTTCTTGCCTTCAGTTCGAAATTCTCCCAGGCACCCAGAGCGGAGGGGATACCCTATGACAAGGGGCACAGGTAAAGCGTCATCACTGTCAGCATAAAAAAATTTGTTAATAATGAAGTGATAAGATAAAATAGTCTTATGGAAAAGCAATATCATATTGGTTTTGACGATTCACACGGTGCAAAGTACGCGATTCTTCCCGGCGATCCTGGCCGTACAGAAAAAATAGCGTCTTTTCTTGAGAACCCCCGTTTCCATTGCCAAAACCGCGAATATACGGCATGGTTGGGCGAACTAAAAGGAAAAACCGTCATGGTAATATCTACGGGAATGGGCGGGCCTTCGACAGCTATAGCAGTTGAGGAACTTTGTAAAACCGGAGTGCAAAATTTTATCAGGGTCGGCACCTGTGGCGGAATGGATCTTTCTGTAACAGGCGGAGATATAGTCATCGCGACCAGCGCAATCCGTCAGGAGGGAACCACGCGCGAGTATGTTCCAATCGAGTTCCCCGCTGCCGCCAATCTTGATATAACGAACGCGCTTGTGCAGGCCGCGAAGAAACTCAGTCTGAAGTGGCATGCGGGTATTGTTCAATGCAAAGATTCTTTCTACGGTCAGCATGATCCTCAAAGAATGCCCGCAGGTTTTGAATTAAAGGATAAATGGGAAGCATGGATAAAAGCGGGATGCCTCGCGTCGGAAATGGAGAGCGCATCGCTTTTCATCGTAAGCCAGATTCTCCGCGCCCGCGCGGGATGCGTATTGAATGTTGTGTGGAATCAGGAACGCGAAAAAGCAGGCCTTGATAATCCGCGCAGCCATGACACAGAGCCGGGAATCAAAACAGCAGTTGAAGCAATAAGGATATTAATGGAAAATGAATAGTCCTTTTTTTTAGGGGATTTCCCGCATATGCCGCATTATTACTATAAATTTGCACATAACCATTTGCCTTGTTATGTGTAATATGCTATATTGGTTTCATGACAAGAAAAATAATCAGGATAGATGAGGAAAAATGCACAGGATGCGGTTTGTGCGTAGACGCGTGCCATGAGGGCGCCATCGCCGTGATTGACGGAAAGGCGTTTCTTGTACGAGATGATTACTGCGACGGATTGGGCAGATGTCTTCCTGTCTGCCCTTCCGGAGCCATAGGTTTTGAAGAAAGAGAAGCAGCGGCGTTTAACAAAGATGCGGCAGATAAAAACTCCGCGCATAAGAAAGGAATGGGAAAGGAGCCGCATCCTGCCTGCGCCGGAAATACCTCTGCAAATAACGGTTGTTGCGGTTTAATGTCACGCGCGGTAAAACATAATCCTTCTGTCAGGAAAACACCGGCGTCGAATACACCTTCAGAATTGCATCAGTGGCCTGTACAGATCAGACTGTCGCCGGTAAACGCGCCCTGTTTTGATGACGCGGATTTACTCATTGCTGCGGACTGCTGCGCGTACGCGTACGGGGATTTCCATCAGCAATATATGAAAGACAGAATAACACTCATCGGATGCCCCAAACTGGATAACATTGATTATACCGAAAAATTATCCGCTATAATTGCGGACAATAATATCAAATCCGTTACAGCGGCAAGAATGGAAGTACCCTGCTGTTCGGGAATTGCAAATGCTGTCATTGACGCAGTCAAAGCATCGGGAAAAGCTATACCTGCGAATGTTTCTGTATTAAAGATAAGCATCTGAAGCGGTCTTATTAACAAATTTTCTGTTAAACAGGGATTTTATACTGTCTGAAAGTCACAGTAAATGATAAACTGAAACATAAAAACATGTCAATGGATTATTAATGAATGATAAATAAAACAGTAAACGAAATGTATGTAAAAAAAAGATACCTTATCCGCAAGAATTAATCTGCATGATAAATGCAGCGTGTATCATGTCCCTGACATAGCCGGAAATTAAACGCGTGTTAAAACCGGATGGTATTTTCTATTCAACAACATTAGGTGAAAATACATTAAATAAGTTACAGGATATACATGGAACAGGCAAATATATATTTCAGTATTCAAAAGACTATTCATTCACAATGGAAAACGGTGAAGAAATGTTAAAATTACATTTTTAATAAATAGAAAAAATATTTTATATTGATCCGCTTAAAGTTACGGACGCAAATGATTTAATGGAATATATAATTTCATATAATATTTCCAAAGAAATTTATAACGGAATATTGGAGAAAATAACAAAAAAACAGGGAATGTTTATGTACAGATGACTATAATAAGATATTCTGTTACAATGGCCCTTTAAGGAGTAAACTATGACAATCAAAAACACACCGCGGAAAAACGGATTCTTTCTTAAAATTGTCCGTAATTTTTTTGAACACCGGGCATTGTGGCTTTTCTTTCTTTACGATGAAGCTCTAAAAAACGGAATCAAGCCGGAAAACATCGCTCCTAATGCAATACGCCGCTGCGGAATTTACCATGGTACGAAAGCCCTTACCGGGAAAGATATAGCGGTACATACGCCTAAAATAACAGACAGCGCTGAAAAAACCGATGGAGGAAGCTGCCGCCTTTTAAAGAAAAACCTTTTTACATCAACTGGAAAAGCGGTATTTGAAATGAAATATTTAAAACTGGACGATGATTCATTTGACGTAGATTTTAATTACTGCCCTCTTGTTAGCGCATGGCAAAAACAGGGTTGTTCTGACGAGGAATTAGACAAACTCTGCGATTGGGCAATGGAAGGAGACAGAGGTATTGCCGATGTTTTCGGCTGCAAACTGGGACTGGAAAAAACAATCGCCAAGGGCGACGGAGTCTGTCAAATCAGGTTTAAACGAAACCCATAAAAGCTTAAATTAAATAGTGTCTGTCCATAAAGTCGGTTACTTTATGGACAGGCCTTGTATTTTCTCGCCTTCGGTTCGCAGGCTGCGAAAATGCTGTTTTTAAGGTAGTTTGTTAATAATGTGTCCACGTTATTGACAAACTCTAAATATTCATTAAAAAGTGCGCCGCGGGTTCCCATGCCCTGCCGCCGTAACCTCCGGCTTGAATCCACGCGGAGGGAATGTTTTTGTCCTGTAAATAGCGATAAACAAGCATGTCCCGCTCAACGCATTGTTCAAGCGTTAGACGCAGCAGGCTGCTGGAAGAAAGTCCGTCATGTTCATATGGGTCAGCGCCGTCCACAACAAGAACAAAGTCAGGAGTTCTCCCGCTAATTTTTTCCAGCTCATGGATACCATCCATAAGCCTGGAAGAATATTCATCTTCCTCACCTGAGTCGATGCCAATATCCACATCGGAGGGAAGTAAAGGCGCGCGTCCTTCTTCAGCGGAAGCAAGGTTTTCATTATCAAGAGGCCAGCCTTTTGCCATGTGAATCGACAAGGTTAAAATGCACGGTTTATCGTTATCTGATATAGACTGTGCAAATTCTTCTGCAGGTGTCTTTAATTCACTACGTTTACGGGCAAAATAAATCAGTTCAGCGGTTCCGTCTCCCTTGTGCGCGTCCATATCGATAATCCAGATTAAACGCGCCGGTTTTTCCGAAGCGATCTTTACCGCCGCTGCCGCCACATCGTTTATCAGGCAAAAACCTGAAGGCGCGTCATACCTGGCATGGTGCATACCTCCGCCAAGGTAATAGCAAAATCCGCTCTTTTTTGGCGTGTCCCGTAAAACGTTATCCGTCAACGCAAGAAGGCATGCAAGATAAGTCCCGCCCGCCTGGGTGAGCAAAACCTGAAAAAGATCAGATAACGGTCTTACCGCGCGTTCCGGTTCATAACGGTTGGGTCTTCCCTGCTCGTCGATTAGTTCAAACGCGTCAAGAATAGCGGCGCTAAGCCCTTCCGTATAAAGCTGTTCTATGAACGTTTTACTGTGAATACGCTCAAGGTCTTCCCTGTTTAATAAATATTTATCCTGATCCAGGCGTACAATCGAATTTAGCGGAGGTTTCAGCAATTTACCGGGCAATTTGCCAAGCACTTTTTCAGAGTTTAATTCCAAATATGATTGAGCTGATAAAAAATCAAATACCTTGAATTTATCAGGCGTATTTTTAATTAAAAAGTCTAACACCTGTTTTCCGCGGTCTCTTGATATGGGAAGCATAATACCGTAATCACGGAAATTTGCGGTTACGGAAGGATCGCAGAGTATCATGTAACAGCTCCGAAAAACTCCAGTAATTCACCTGGTTTATCAATTATACGGGCCGCTCCCGCAGCTTCCAGTTTTTCACGCGAACGAAAACCCCAGCTTACACCTAACGGAAAACAGCCGGCGTTCCGCGCTGTTTCAATGTCAATCTCGGAGTCTCCTGCGAAAATTGTATCCTGAGGAAGACAGTCAATTTCAGCTAAAAGTTCCCATGTCATCTCCGGTTCAGGCTTCGGCTGCATACCGGGACGCATGCCGTAAACAGCGTCAAAGTAAATATACGGGAAAAAATTTTTCACTACCTGACGCAGCACGTTATCCGGTTTATTGCTCAGAACCGCAAGAGATAATTTTTTTGTGTGTGGTAATTTTATATCTGATAATTTAGAAAGTATTTCGGCAATACCGGGATAAGGTTTTGTCAGGCTTTTATTTTCTTCCTCCATAAATTGCGCAGCACAGTCCGCCAATGTTTTAATATTACTGTCAGTGCGCGCCTCCTGCGGCAGTGCAAGTTCCGCAAGCCTGAAAATTCCCCAGCCGACCATATCGCGGTATTGTATTTGAGGGATCGCAGGATAACCCTGCAGAACAAGCGCTTTGTTCATCGCGCCGACGATATCGCCCAGTGTATCAAGGAGAGTCCCGTCGCAATCGAAAATCACGCATTTATATTTCATTTTATATATCCGGAAACAACACGCGCAGGTTCTGGTTCATCTTATCAAGATCGAAAACATCAGGCACAAAGTCCGATCCCAGTTCGCGCTGGGCTGATTGCTTTTCGGTATTTCTGCCCAGTTCAAGAGAGCTTAAAAGCCTTCTGAAATGGCGGGGGCCGTCCACATGTTCGGGAGGAGCTGCGCCGTCTCCTGTGATAAAACGGGTGGTTTCATTTTTCGCAGGCTGATACGATGACATAATAATGACTTTAACATTCCATTTTGATCCGTATTCGTAAACAAGCTCCTTTTTGCCGCGGAAATCAATGTCACCTAACCTAATCTTATCATGCAGATATTCCTTTCCGCCTTCCGGAGTTTCACAGTAAAAGCGAAAACGAAGATCTCCTTTCCAGTTCATTCCGGTTTTTATAAGCTGATGAAGCTCTTCCATGGTGCATTCATGCGAGATAATCGCCCGCCTCCAGACATCAAGCCCTGTGATGCTTATCTGAATCATCCGCCAAATTTGTTCCTTAAACTCCGCGGATGATTTTCCTCCGTGAATTAATGTAAGATTGCTCCTTCTGAAATTATCCATTGCCGTATTAATAAGCTCTTTAATATCGGTGTAGGTATCGATCATGCTGTCCAATGAATTATCCATAGCGGTTATATCGGACGGCGAAGGAGATTCATCAAAAGCTAGATCCTCAAGAAGAACAGCTGCATGCCCCTGAATCTGCGATAGTATAATAAACGTATGGCGGGGCAGCCATACGTTTTCAATTTCTCCTTTTTGCAGCCTGGTAGAAAGCTCTATAACCGCAGTGTGCAGCTCGGCGACACGCTGACGTACCGGCCCGATACTCTGATCAACAAAAAGCGAATAACTCTTTGAGAAATCGTCCATGCTGTCGGAAATATAATCCGCGAGAATATCCCATTCGGAATCATCAAGACAGACAACAGGCGGAACAATGCGATTAATCAAATTAACGATGTCTTTTTCGTTACGGAAAAACGCATCCCTTATATATGAAAGAATTACAAATTCGGAAATCGGAATATTTTTTTTATACAGTATATCTTCAATAAACGTACGGTCAGGCGGAACAGAATAATTTTGCAGGAGTTTATTGTCGGGAATATCCTTACCCGCGTACCAAAAACGCGTCTCAAGGCCGTATGATACAATGTCAATGCGGTTTGTTTTTTCAAACAGAAATTCCTCAAGGGAAAACGCAGGGACAGCTCTCATTCGTTTGCCGCCGAACCAGTACGCGAAGGCAATCTGTTCCTCCGTGCTGGCACCGGGCCCTAGAAACGCAAAACTGTCTTCAAAACCGTTTTCGGCAGCTTCAATCCATTTTTCTGTTTCGGCACGCGGCCATTTATCTACCGGCGCTTTTTCAATTTCATAATGACATTCCTTCCAGTTAAGCACGCGCACAATAAAACGATCTCCGGGCACAAAGGAGCTTTCTCTGTATATTACGCGCATATCGAGAGTGTGAATCGAAACCTCAGGAGGATCTTCATACGGATCGGCGTTGAATGATTCTTCATTCTGGGGATTATCTCTTGCGATATATTGCGGAGCAAACTCCTCGCCGTAAATGCAGTAATACGGATAAAGGTCTTCAGGCGGTGCCTCTGTGGTGGTTACAGGAACAGGTTTTCCTTTCCAAAAAAATTTATAACGATGCGGTAATGTTAACGGATTCGCGAAAGGAACGCAGCGGTGCCCTGGAATCAGAATACCGTTCAGCAGTTCAAGCCGAGAAGGAGCGATTATAAACACTGCCGGCTCAAAGCATAATTTTCGGGAAACCCAGTGATAGTTATCCTGTTTAAAGGCGATTTTCCTTGTGTCAAGGTATGCGTTGATTTCCGAAGCCAGTTTCTTGTTTGGTTTCTGCCCCGAGGCCTGTATATAGACAGTAATATCATCCAGAGTAAAAGGCTCATTTGAGTTTTCAAGGAATTCGTAAAGGGCTTCTTCCTGTTCTAAATCCATGGATTATGATAGCAGAAATGTATGCTTAAAGAAAGTTCTGCACCAATATACGTGTATATTTAATAAAATAGAACTCGACTTTTAACAGAAATAATGTTATAATGGAAAAACAGCTATTTATTAAAACAGGAGATTGTATTATGAACATTAACAAATTTGTAGACAAGAAATTTGAGTCCATGACTCTGAAACAGCTTGTTAGCGCTCCGGTTGACGCGCTTCAGGGTGTCAGCGAAGGAGACGCGAAATTGCTTAAAGAAGCGTTTAATGTAAAAACCATTTCTGACCTTGCGAAGCTCAAATATGTAAAATGGGCCAAAGCAATTTGCGTACTGGCAGAGGGTGAAGAATAGGCCCCTTTACTGTTTATGAATGTAAACAAATTTCTGGATAAAAAATACGAAAAAATGTCACTTAATGAGCTTAAGAAGGCTCCCTTTGAGGCGCTTGCGGGCGTCAGTGAACATGATGCCGAACTAATCAGGGAAGCCTTTAACAGAAAAGTTCTTTCCAGATATGTAAATATCGCCAGCGCCATTGTTACGCTTGCTGCGGCAGAAGAGTGATCTGTATTTAGCGGAAAACAATCACTTCAGGCTGGTACCGACCGTTCCAGTCTAAAGCCAATCTTATGTCGGGGTTTGACGCGATCTCGCATCAGACATTGGAGTACCTGCTTATTAAGCCTTGGTTGAAATTCCAGTAAAAAAGGGTGTCAGAAATTTTACACTCCAGCGGTTTTCATTTCTATGGCGACGCCGTCTAGGACGGAAGGTTCTGCTTAGGGCGGCTCCTTATTCCAGTTGAGGTGTGTTCACACTAAATAAAACAAAATAATAAATAATGAAGGTATGGAAATAAATAAAAATCAATACCAGAAGATAGAGAGAATTCTGCCCAAGCAAATAGGGAATGTGAAAATCGATAACCGCAATATGCTTGAAGAAGGGTTGCAATATGCGACTGAATACGCGCTTGATTCAACATCGGTGAAAGTATATCCGGGTGCCTTCGGGTGTTCAAAAAAACGGTAAACAATCTACAGGAAAATTGCGCTGAGGGTGGAATACCAAGATTCACGCGCTGACAGCAAACGGTACGCACCTTAATTACTTTGTTTTGTCGGGCGGAGAAGAACATGACGCGCCTTGTGGGCGGCTTTTGCTTGAGACAGCCGATAAACAGGAAATGGCTTTTCCGCTTCTTATGGACAGAGCTTATGCGGATTTCAAGACACGGTTAACTGCATGGGATTTACGTTTCCATGCTGTTGTCCCTCTTAAAACAAACACAGTGAACAAGCGGGAGTGCGATGAAGAATTATATAAAAAACATAGTGAGATATAGCGTTTCTTCCGTAGAAAATAATCTTTCAGAGCTGTTTTCAACCATTATGATAAATTTGATATTATTTTCTCGGTTTCTGTTCTTTTAGCCTCTATCTTTATACTCTTACGTTGTGTGAACACACCCTGGTTAAAAAATGTGTTAATTCATTTCTGTGAACCTGTAAACACCCAGGTTTCTCCGTTGACCCGCAGAATACCGCTGCTTGAAATCCAGACATTAATTCCGGGGCGAATCGGGAAAATTGACGGTTCTCCTTCTTCAAAAAAAAGAGGTTTAGTAAATGGGGATGATCCGTACCAGGGGCCGGAAGAAACCGGAACAATTAATTGTACAGCTGCTTCAGAAACAAGGCGGCGTGTATCAAAATTACCTGAAACAGTTTTTTCAGCGACAGAGCGCCAGTTAACAAGCCATGGATCTTCACGGACTGCTTCCTTTAGCATATCTGTATTAAATAGTTCACGAAATCTCAGCCAGTCAAAGTTAGCGGGTACTCTTGAATTTTTATCTTCATTGGCATTGAGGAGTTCCCAATACAAAATTGTATCCGGTCCTGTTTTCCAGCTTAAGTATAAGAAGCCGTCTTTTGCATCAAATGGGAAAATTGCACCTGCTGGTTTAAAAAAACCCGGGATTAGGTCATGACTGGGCCAATACGGCCATGCTGTAACAGGATTTGCCCATGTTACCGGTATATCTATTTTTGCTTTTTCGTGCGGCTGGATGTTTAACACTTGCTTAATGTTATCAGGAGTAATCCATTCAATGCGCCAATAAGGTTCGCCGAGTAAAGATACCCATGTATCAGGCGTATTCGGTAATTCCAGAATATATCCGGAAGGGTTTAATTCATCGCAGCTGCCTGTAAGTAAACTGCCGATAACCAGGCAGACAAGCTGAAGAACCGGAAGAAAAGTTGTTGTAAGTACTAATTTTATTTTTTTCATGCATATTATGGGTTAAATATGTCAGTTTGCATGACCGAAAAATGAAAATCTGGTCTTTTTTTGCTGTTATTTAAATAATATCTTGCGCAAACGTATGAATCAAGTTTCAATTTGCAATTTTTTTTGAAATATATCATACTTAAAGAAAATGGATATCTCTGAATACATCAGCACAATTGATCAAGCTCTTGGCGCCAGGAAAGACTGGCTGGAAAAATCAGAATTGGGTAAGCTAAAGGAAAACCTTAGAATATTCCAGGTATCATATGCTTCAATTTACAATATATATCTAAAGAAAAAGCTTATTGATGAAGATCCTTATAAACATGAATCAAAAATCAGCGAGCTTGAAGTTCCTGAAACTGGCAGCTTTAATGAGGCAAAGAGAATTGAACAACTGACAATCCGGCTCTCCAATTATGACAATCAACTCGACTTTTTGGTTAATTTCTATCAATTAGGCGTGGACTTTCTTAATCTTGACCGTATTAAACGAATTGTGGGGCTTATACGTTATATAGATTGGACAAGTTTTTCACCGGATTCCCAGTCTATCATGACAAAGGCAGTCGCCGATTTAACCAATCAATCAAAGGCCGGTGTCGATGCGCTTACACTCAGTATCATCGGAGAAAGTCTTTCTAAGTTATCAAAAACAACAGCAGCATCCATGGCTGCATTGAAAGAGTTAAATATTTACTACAGGGAATGTTATAAACTAAGCGTCCGGCAAAGTGTTACCCAATCCATGTCCGCAGGTGAAGCTACGTTGGATAATATTAAAAAGAAAATGTCTTCCGCAATGCAGGGTAAGCCGTTCTATAAGGAACTGATAGAAGAGATTATCAAAGAGGACTATGCCGGTGAAGGCGGTGATTTAAGAGAATCGATTTTAAATACCCTGAAAGTCAAAGAAGATAAACCTAAAACTGCAAAACAGGCTGTTGATTTTAAGAAAATCCTTCTTGACGGTATTGTTGTTATCGGCGGCGCGTCAAACACATTAGGTGAAATTATTACCAAGATTACAGACAATAATGCTGTTCTGGAAAGCCGGAAGAAAGGTTTTTTTGAAGCAATAAAGGAATTGATCAGGCAAATAACAAATGCAGAACCGGAAGAAGTTGTTTTTAATATCGAAAGAATGGATGATACCAAGGGAGTGCCTGTCAAGGAAAAGCTGTATTTCCGGCAATTTTTAAGCGATCTTGATAAAAAAATCAAGATATTAACCAGTTTCTGCCGGGGACCTGCGTATAATAAACTTTCTGCCATGTCAGAAGATCAAATTATCAGCTATCTTGAAAGAAATATCAGGGAAGTTCAAAATTTTCATAAAACTCTGAGCGCGATTGATGATTTTTTCAAGGCAACTGCGTCAGCCGAGGACCGGGATAAAATTAAAGGAATAAAGCCGGATTTATCAGCATTAAAGAATACATATGTAAAAGCGAATCAGTTACGGTATGAATACAGCGCCCAAAAAGAGGAAGAAGAGCAGATGCGTTCTCTTGGAATCGCTCCTGTCAACGCGCCGAATCAGGTTCCTGCTCCGCCTCCAAGTCCCTAATAATATGGGTATCCTGGCTTTAATTGCCGGATTATTAGTCGAGGCTTTCATAAAACATTCAAACCAAAGGTTTGCGCTTTTGGGAAAGCAGCTTTAAAATTATTTTTATACCGTGTTAGTTACGGGTATTAAAATAGACAGGAAAGCAAATTGAGAAATTATATAAAAGCGATATTGGCACTTGTTATTTCCATCATGGCTTGTGCCGGTTATTTCTTTCTGGTTAGTGATACCCAATTTAACATTCAGCAGCCGATGATATGGCTTTTCTGGCTTTCAATGATTCTGACTCTTTTCCTTTTAGTGTTCTTCATATTAAATCTAAAACCTGATCCTTTTGTATTGGTAAATGATCGAATTAAACATCTGAGAGAGAATCTTTTTGAGCAATTGTTTATTAATATAAAAAGCAATGAAAGAGCCAAATGGACACTTGAACTTGAACAGCGCCGCGATGAGATTCGTTCGGAACTTAAACGGAATTTAAAATTAACCCCTTGTCAGGAAACAGAATTAAACAGAATCATTGATAAATCATGGGATGAATTGTTAGCCGTCATTAAATCAGGCAGCAGCCGCGGTTTAACAGCTGCTAATGCACAGACAATTGAAGAACCGCAGGCGAAAGAAGCAGACAATACCAAAAACACCGAATATGTTACAGAAGCCGAAGAGATTTATGAGCTTGAAGAAGCTGATGAATTTAAAGAAGAAGAGGCAGCAGAAGTTGAAGAACTGGAGGAAATGGAAGAGGCTGACGATGAAATTAACGAAACAATTGAATATGAAGTTGAAGAAATAGAAATTAATGAAGCAGATGAAACACCTGTTAATTTACCCAATAATCCTGAAAACACAGCACCGGTATCCGGAATGTTTTCGCAGCCTGAATCGCAGAGTGAAGGCTCCGCAGACAAAGATAAAGTCGGCGGCGGGAAACAGTGATTATCTCATTAACGGGCGCGGGTTAATTGTCGCTCCGTTTTTATAAACTGTAAAGTGCAAGTGAGGTCCGGTACTCAGTCCTGTGCTGCCGACATCTCCTATACGCTCTCCTTGAGTAACATTAGCCCCGGTTCTTGTTCTGATTACGCTTAAGTGCCCGTAGAGCGTGCGGTAACCAGAATGGTGATTTATAACAATGTAATTCCCGAAAACATTATCGAATCCCACTGCGCTTACACGGCCTGCCATCGCCGCTCTTATTGGTGTGCCTGTATTGCCCCTGATATCAATACCGTTATGAAACTGGGTAAGGTTTCTGTTGAACGGGTCTCTTCTGTATCCGTAGAGCGAAGTTATCGCTCCGTTAACGGGCCAGATAAATAAATCGCCGTTAATCTCCTGCAGAGTACTCCAGTCAAGGCGTGCGGCGGGTATAAAAAGGTCTGTTCCGGCGGTTATTTTATCTGAAAAAAGCTCATTGATAATTTTTATCGCTTCTTTATCCGCGCTGTATTGTTCCGCCAGAGAGTTCAATGTATCCCCGTTTCTGACAGTGTGGAAAATTCCGTCCTGATTTGGAATACGAATCGTTCTTCCAGCCTGGAGAAGACGTGAATTTGTTATCTTGTTTACGGAGACTATAGTATCTTGATTTAAACCGAAAGTAATTGCCAAGGTGCTTATATTATCACCGTTTTGAACCATATAGGAATCGTAGAGCAGGAAACGCGGTCTTGTTAATGAATCCGGTTCCAATAAAACAGACTCAAAACTTGCAGGCATCAGCATCACTTCAGATTCAGATTCGGACAGGATTTCTTCCGAAAAATATCCCCCGCCGATACCGTATTCCGCAGCAGGCAGTTCCTGAATCTTTATATATTGACCCGGATTAATCAGAAAAGCCAAATACAACACAACAGCCAGCCTGAAAATATTCCTTCCGGACTGTTTTCCCGGCAAAGATGAGCCTAAAACAATATGTTTACTGTTAATTGTCAGAGCATTCTCACGTAATGATAACATGACATCACTCTATACAAAAATTATTTTTCATGCAATATTACCAGCGTTTTTTTGTGAACATTTTTAAAAAATTACGAACTATCAGCCTGTCAACGTTTTTTTAAATGCCTGTTTTTAACCAGGTGTTACTAAAAGAACTCTGCATTACAGCTCGGTTGTTGTTCCAAGTAAATTTAATAAATCCCTGATTTCCGCCGCTTGTTCGTATTCTTCTTCGGCAATTGCCTGTTCCAGCTGCTCCTTAAGTGATCTGTATTGATTATCGGAAGATTCTTCCAAATCACTCATAAAAAATGACACCGGAACACCTGTTTCTTCAATTATTTTAGAAGCCAGATAGACAGGGCATTTTTCCCTGGCGGCAATGGCTAATCCGTCCGAAGGGCGGCTGTCAAGAACAAGGGGATTCTCTTTTGTATATTCCCCGCCGGTTATAATCAGCCGCGCGTGGAAAACATCGTCTTTTAATTCATGGATTTCAATCTTCTTGACCGATAAGTTCACGTGATTGAGCATATTTATAAATAAATCATGCGTATGCGGCCTGGACAGGCTCATTCCTTCCTTGCCAATCAAAATAGACTGCATTTCCAGAGTGCCGATAAAGACAGGCACTACTTTTTCAATATCTTTTGGTTTCAGTAAAACAGCATTCCCGTGGCTTGTTTTAAGAATAGACCATATTTCACTGATTATCATAGTTTTCAATCTGCTTCCCAACCAATTTTAAGTTAACCGCGGAACTTCGTTCCGGGTCAATAATGTGTCCGCATTATTAACAGGCTCCAATTAATTTAAAAAATCCGTCCAGTAACGTATGATTTTTATATTCTAAGGAACCAAAAACCGACTGCGCTTCTTTAAATAAAGACAATCCTTTTTCTTCCGCTTCCTTAATAACGCCGGACTTACCCAGAGATTCGATTAATTCTTCAGCTTCCGGGGCGTTTCTTCCTTCGCGTTTTGCAACATGGAAACAGTAAAAAACCCTGTCTGTTTTTTCAGGATATTTCTGCATATACAAAAGGACAGGAAGACTTTTTTTCCCTTCAACAATGTCATCACCGTGTTTTTTCCCGGGATTTCCCGTTGTGAGATTTTTGACATCATCCAATATCTGAAAACCGATGCCCAGCATATCCGCCGCATTGCCCAGTTTATTCATTGTTTCCTGCGGAACACCTGCCGCGTACGCGCCAAGCTCAGATGCAAGATGGGCAAGGCTTCCGGTTTTTAATTTGCACATTGTAAAATAATCATCTATCCGCGGAATAACAGAAATATTTCTGTGCCAGTTTATGTCCATCGCCTGCCCCAGATGAAGTTTTCTTATACATTCAGCCCAAAGTCTGTATATTTGTCCTTTGTCTTTTAATTTACCGGCGCTGTTTTCGCATGCTTCAATACAGCGCGATGCCAGAAAGTAAAAGAATGATCCCGAATTTACCGCAGTATCAACGCCGTAGATTTTATGAACAGCAGGTTTTCCCCTTCTTTCATCGGATTCATCTTCGATATCGTCATGAATCAGGCTTGCGTTGTGCGAAAACTCTATAACCGGAGAGAGCGGGACAGCAGTATCTCCGCCGCCCAGCGCTTCGCAGACAATTGTCATTAAAAGCGGCCGCCAGCGTTTCCCGCCGCGGTACAGAAGCTCCCGCAGCGGCTCAAGCAGAAACAGGACAGAGTCAATATTCACATTTTTACCGTCATCGGCGAATACCTTTTCAGCCCATTCCGCCAATGATTCACCGGACAGTTCCCGCGGCAGCCAGCGCTCAAGCTCCGTCTCAATTTTATTAAGCCGCTGTGTATACTCTTGATCCATAAGGCATTATAATCGAATAAATGGCGGATTACAAGAAACCTGACTACTGGCAGCTGAAAGCCCGCAAAGAAGGATACCCTGCCCGTTCCGTTTACAAGCTGACGGAAATTGATGAAAAGTTCAGTTTATTTAAAACCCGCCGCAGTAACGCACAGAAAAAAGCGGCGCCGTCCATTAGGGTGCTGGATATCGGCGCCTCTCCCGGAAGCTGGAGTCTTTATGTACTGCGCAAGTTTTCAGGAGGGAACAATCCCTGGCTGAAAAACGGCTTCCTTGCCGCTGCAGATCTTTTGCCGCTTTCCCGTGAGTTCGATAATGATTCAAGAAACAAGGGCTTATTTGACAGTGACAATTTCTTTTTTATACAGGGAGATGTCGCCTCAGATGAAATCCGCAGGCTTCTTTCCTCTAAAGGCCCTTACTCCGTAATTATTAGCGATGCCGCCCCGAACACAACAGGAAACCGCATGGCAGATTCCGCCCGTTCCCTTGAGCTGGCGCAGACTGTAATCTCATACGCTGAAGACGCAAGCGTTCTATCCTGCGGCGGCAATCTTGCGCTCAAAGTCTTTCAGGGAAGCGGAACTGATGCAGTCCTAAAAAGGATGAAGACTATTTTTAATACCGTCAAAAGCCTTAAACCGCAGGCTTGCAGGGGAGAATCTGTGGAGACATATTATGCAGGGTTAGACCGAAAGTGACAACTTTGGACTTGTCTGGTAGCCCTTTTAGTTATTGAACAACTCTATTATCAGCTCTAATTAATAATTGTACAATCAGTTACAGAATTTTCGCCGTCTTTTCACGATATAAAAGCGCATTGCCATTTTTGTTTTCCGGTTGTACGCCGAAACCGCAGACAATTTAAGCGCTCACAGGCTTCATTTTCCTCTTTAGTATTAGTTTATCATGCTGCCTGTAGTATACTATCACTATAGTCTATAGTGATAGTTCACTTTAGCTTATAGTGAATATTCACTTTAGATTGTAGTGACATTTTACTTTAGTCTATAGTGATTATTAACTATAGTCTATAGTGACATATTACTATAGGCTAAAGTGTAGTTTCACTATGGACTAAAGTGATGTATAGGTCAAGGCAGGAACTTTGTATCAGAATATCAATGAATATCGCAGGAAAATACCCTACAGGTTAACGTTTTACAGCTGTATCCCTCCTGTCAACCATATTACCGCAAAGGCGCAGAAACAGTACGAAGAGTTATAGCTGACAAACCATATCTTTCCCGGTTCTTTGTGTTGCTTCGCCGACTTCGCAGTGAATATTAATTACTTCTTAGACAGCTCCGTCAAGTTGCCGAAAAAGTCCAATGTTTTTATTTACCTAAAAAGAAAGAAATTGTATGGCTAAAAATAGTTATATACCTCTTTATATCCTAATTTTGTATGTTAGTCGACACTTTTGTTCGCTTAATATACATCTTTTGGTATTAAAGCGACATTCGTTTTTTTTCAGATACTTATTGGTTAGACGAATTTCGTTTAAAGATAGTTATGCGCAATTTGTCCTAATGGATATTGGTATTGACAAAAAATAAAAAATATTGAATAATAAATATAATCTGGAGGAATAGTTTATGAATGATCCATATGAAAAATGTCCTGTTTTTGAAACGGAAAGCT
>WQSQ01000032.1 GCA_009787775.1 Treponema sp. | reverse complement strand
ACGGAGATCGAAACATTAATCAGCGAAGCTAACAACGTTAAAGCAGGCATAGCAGTCAATACAGACGCCGCCAATGTTCCGCAGGGTACGTATTGGGTAACGCAAGAGCAAATGGACGCGCTGAACACCGCAATCACCAATTTGCAGACTGCGAAGGCAGGCGGAACACAGACAGAAAAAGACTCCGCTTATGCCGCACTCGTGCTTGCGATAGAAGAGTTTGAACTCGCTATGGAAGAAGGCAGCGCTCCGGTAGCTGTAACAGGCGTTGCGCTTAACAAAACAACGCTTGCGTTAACTGTCGGGGGCGAGGATACGTTGACTGCGAATATTACGCCGCCAAACGCAGCTAATACCAATGTAACATGGTCAACAAGCAATGCCTCTATCGCAACGGTAAACAACGGCACTGTAACCGCAGTCTCCGTTGGAACGGCAACCATAACAGTAACAACTGTAGACGGCAGTAAAACCGCTTCTTGCGAAGTTACGGTAACAGCGGTAGCTGTAACAGGCGTTACGCTGAATAAAACTACCCTTACCCTTACAGCCGGAGAGTACGAAACATTACAAGATACAGTCGCTCCTGGTAACGCGACAAACAAAGCGGTAATATGGTCATCAAGCAATAACTCTGTAGCAACAGTAGACGACGGCACTGTAACCGCAGTCGCCGCGGGAACGGCAACCATAACAGTAACAACAGAAGACGGCAGTAAAACCGCTTCTTGCGCTGTTACGGTACCCGGCTGGGTTGCGATCCCCAATGGCACAGGCGCGGGGACTAGCACATTTGAAGGCTACACCATCAACAGCATAACCTACGCAAACGACAAGTTCGTTGCTGTAGGTAATAGAGGCAGAATGGCGTATTCTTCTGACGGCGTAAGCTGGACAGCCGTAGGAACCACCACCTTCAATACCACCGTCATCAGCGGCATAACCTACGGGGGCGGCAAGTTCGTTGCTGTAGGTGACAGCGGCAGAATGGCGTATTCTTCTGACGGCGTAAGCTGGACAGCAATCCCTTCCGGTACAGGCGCGGGAGGCAGCACCTTCAGTGACAACATCGTCGGCATAACCTACGGAAACGGCAAGTTCGTTGCTGTAGGTTATAACGGCAGAATGGCGTATTCTACTGACGGCGTAAGCTGGACAGCCGTAGAAAACAGCACCTTCAGCGGCCCTATCAACGGCATCACCTACGGGGGCGCGGCTGGAAGCCAAAGGTTCGTTGCTGTAGATAATAATCTCGAAAGAATGGCGTATTCTACTGACGGCGTAAGCTGGACAGCCGTAGAAAACAGCACCTTCAGCGGCCCTATCCTCGGCATAACCTACGGAGGTGCATCCGGAAGCCAAAGGTTCGTTGCTGTAGGTAGTTTCGGCAGAATGGCGTATTCTTCTGACGGCGTAAGCTGGACAGCAATCCCTTCCGGTACAGGCCAGGGAGGCAGTACCTTCAGCGAAGGTATCCACAGCATAACCTACGGAAACGGCAGGTTCGTTGCTGTAGGCACCAGCGGCAAAATGGCGTATTCCGCAGACGGCATTTCATGGACAGCCGTAACAGACAGCTCATTCGGCACATCACAAATCAGGAGTATCGTCTACGGAGGCGCGGCTGGAAACCAAAAGTTTGTCGCAGGGGGAGCTAACGGCAAACTGGCGTATTCTATAAGCTGGTAGATGCAGAGCGGCAGGAACCGTTTTTAAAGTTTTTGCACCGGAAGCTAAAGCCACCAGCACAGAAGCTTTAGCTTCCGTCATAGAAGTAATTACTTCCAGGACAAAAGTAGTTACTTCCAGGACAAAAGTAGTTACTTTCAAAGCAGAAGTAATTACCGCCGGTGTAAAAGTAGTTACTTCCAGAGCAGAAGTAATTACTTCCAGGACAAAAGTAGTTACTTCCAGGACAAAAGTAGTTACTTCCAGGACAAAAGTAATTACTTCCAGGGTAAAAGGGAGTTTTTCCGGGCTGGAAAAATGCCCTTACGGATCAAACGGGAGTTTTTCTGGACTGGAAAAATGCCCTTACGGATCAAACGGGAGTTTTTCTGGACTGGAAAAATGCCCTTACGGTTCAGAATGGCGTGTTCCGCAGGGGATCGCGTCAAGGCTTGGTGAGGGATCGCGTCAAGGCTTGGTGGACATACGCGTCAAGGCTTGGCGGCGCGAGGGTAAAAGGAACCAAATGCGTGTATGAAGGTTCGATGCGTCTTTGCGAGAGTTCTTCGGTACACGCAAATGGATAAATAACGCGGCAAAGAAGTTCCTTATAAGGTTCATTTCCTTTTGTTTGCAAGAATAATAAGCAGCGCGATATCACCCTGTCTTACGCCCGGTATGCGCGCTGCCTGTCCTACGGTCAGGGGTTTAACTGTTGTTAGTTTTTCTTTGGATTCTGCTGAAAGACCGTTGATGGAAGAATAATCCAAACCTGGATCAAGCTTGATTGAGTCCATTTTAGCGGTTTTTGCGGCAAAACGCTTTTCCTTTTCAATGTAACCTGCGTATTTAATATCAAGAAGCGCGCTCTCAATCAGGTCTTTGCGCTGATTTAACCGCGGAGAACAAGAGGATAATTCCGCTTCGTCAATAAAGGAAGCCAAACCTTTGCGTTTGGAAAGCAGTTCTGTAATTTCATCAAGGGCTTTTATTTTTTCGTTGAAACGTTCCCATCCGGCATCATCAATTAGTCCTGCTTCGCGGCCTTTTGGAGTAAGGCGTATATCAGCGGTATCATGGCGCAGCATCAGGCGGTGCTCGGCGCGGCTTGTGAACATGCGGTACGGTTCCTTTGTTCCCAGGGTGGTAAGGTCGTCAACAAGAACGCCAATGTAAGCTTCAGCGCGTCCCAAAATAAAGGGCGGACGGTTCTGCATCTTCATTGCCGCATTGATTCCCGCAATCAGCCCCTGAGCGGCGGCTTCTTCATACCCCGAAGATCCGTTTGTCTGCCCTGCGGAAAAGAAACCTGAAAGGCGTTTTGATTCAAGTGACGGATAAAGATCGAGCGGATCAATATAGTCATATTCTACAGCATAGGCGGGACGGACAATGTGAGCTTCTTCAAGCCCTGGAATACTGTGAATAAAATCGTGCTGAACGTCTTCCGGCAGGGAACTTGAAGCGCCGTTCATGTACATTTCGCTGGTTGAAACTCCTTCAGGCTCGATAAATATATGATGCCTTGTGCGCTGCGGAAAACGGACAACCTTGTCTTCGATGGAAGGGCAGTAGCGCGCTCCGGCCCCTGTTATTTTTCCGCCGTATAATGGAGAGCGGTGAATATTCGCCCGGATGATTTCATGCGTTTTTTCCGTGGTGAATGTAACCCAGCATGGAAGAGCCGGTCTGCCGGTAATTGAATCACCGGCGAAAGAAAAGGGACGCATCTCTTCGCCGTCCTGTTTTTCCATTTTGGAAAAGTCAATTGAGTTTTCCGTTATCCGCGCGGGAGTGCCGGTTTTAAGTCTCCCGACAGGAAACCCAAGACGGCGAAGAGCCGAACCGAGCCCAATTGCCGCTTCCTCGCCCAGACGCCCGTTTGGAGCGTCATACTCTCCGATAAAAATCTTCCCTTCCATGAATGTACCGGCCGCAAGGATTACTGTACGCGCTGTTATGCGGTGGCCTCTGGCAGTGATTACGCCTGCTATTTTGGCTTTGCCGGAAACGGTTAATGATTCATGGAAACCGCCTTCCATAATTAAATCTGTTACAGTATCCATGAAGATTGAAAGATTGTTCTGCTTTTCAAGAACGGATCGCGCTGCGGTCTGATAAGCCTGCTTGTCCGCCTGCGCTCTCGGAGCCTGTACCGCAGGTCCGCGCGAACGGTTAAGAACGCGGTATTGGATCATGGTTGCGTCAATCAGTTTTGCCATCTCTCCGCCAAGCGCGTCAATTTCTCTTACAAGATTGCCTTTGGAGAGCCCGCCAACCGCCGGGTTACAGGAGAGCGCTCCTATTTTATCTGGATTCTGTGTAATGAGTATCGCGGAAAAGCCAAGGCGGGAGACAGCGAGAGACGCTTCAATACCGGCATGCCCCCCGCCTATGACAATACAATCGTAATCCAATTTAAACTCCGGTTATTATTTGCGTATGGTATACATTAAAACATATATATATTCAGGGGAAGGGTTATTTCCCGACACAAAATTTACTGAACATCTCTTCCAGAATATCGGCAGCGGAGACTTCTCCTGTTATTTCACCCAGAGAATTAACAGAATCCCTCAGTAAAGGCGCAATTATATCAAGAGGAGCATCCTGTTCAGTTAACATTAGCGCTTCTTCCAGCGCGGAACATGCTGCATCGACCAGTTTTTTCTGACGTACAGTGCCGACCGCCGCGCAAGCCGGCTCATTCATCAAGCCTGTAGTTTTGGATATTACGGAAGAAATTGCCGAACATAGCTCTGCCAGGCCTTCGCCTGTTTTTGCGCTTACACAAATGGGAGAAATGTCTTTTAAGGGAAGCTGCGGCGCAGGATGCTTCGCTGCGGGATTAGGCGGCCTTGCGATGTCGCATTTATTCCATAACAATAAGTATCTTTTACGCTCTTCATTATACGTTTCTAATTCTTCAATATCTTCTTTAGTTAAACCTTGTCCGCCGTCTGCGAGATATAAAACAATATCCGCTTCCTGTAAAAGTTTACGGCTGCGCTGAATGCCTATTTTCTCGATAGAATCGGACGGTTCACGCAGACCGGCAGTATCAACAAGACGGACAGGAATCCCTTCAATCGAAACCCATGCTTCTATCCAGTCGCGCGTTGTGCCTGGAACTTCTGTGACAATGGAACGATCTTCCTTAAGCAGCATGTTAAAAAGACTTGATTTGCCCGCGTTTGGAAGACCGGCAATTACGCAGGTTATTCCTTCCTTATAAACACGTTCCATCTGCCAGGATAGAGAGAGTTTCTTCAGACGGTCAAGCGCCGCAAGTGCAATGCCTCGGTTAGGGAGTTTGCCAGCAATTTCATCAGCGTCTGTACTGACTTCATCTTCGCAATAGTCAAGGAAAACTTCCGCGCCTGCCAGTACAGAAACAAGCATGTTTTTTATTTCATTTATTTCTGTTTGTAATGATCCGCAGAGACGGGAAACAGCGTGACGGCGGCCTTCCTCTGTTTTTGCGCAGACAAGCTCCATTACAGATTCACTCTTTGTAAGATCGATTTTTCCGTTCATAAAAGCGCGGAAAGTAAACTCACCTGCAAGCGCGCCACGGAAACCCGCAGTCTTTAAAGCGGCCATTACAGCGGTGCCGACGCATGAACCTCCGTGGCAGCAGATATCAAGGCTGTCTTCGCCTGTATAACTTTTTGGAGAACGGAAAACGGAAACAAGAACCTCATCAATTATTTCTGCATTCTTTCCATGCCCGCCGGATTTGGCTATCCAGCCGTGAATAACAGTGTTTCCCGGAGCGTTTTTAAGAGTGTTCTTTTTCTGCATATCAGGCGCGGTTTTCAGGTTTGCTGTAAAGACGGAAGACACCGCTTCCAGCGAACCTTTTCCTGAACAGCGGATTAAAGTAAGCGCGCTGTTTCCCGCAATTGTCGCAATCGCCGCTATAGGAGCGTCGTCACCGTAACATGAGCATGAATTATTATATGTCATTTTAAAAACCGTCAAAGAAAGTCTGGCGAAGGCGGTTAACTGCGGCAGATTGATTTCTGGTTAATGTGACTGACGCGGCTGTCTGCGCCGCTAAATCCGTTATTATTGTCTGTATTGTCTGCTTATCAATGCTTATTAACACAAAGAACACAATGGCTTCGGAAGGAGTATTATCAGTTGTCTCTCCCTGCTCATTACTGGTTTCATTATTTGCTTTTGTTTTTATCCAGTAAGTATCTTCCTTAACCGCGCCCGGGTATTCGCTGTTATATGCGTTTTTTACCATTCTTTCATAAAATAAACCGTATTCATCATCCGGATACAAAGAAGCTGACGAAATCATTCTTTTTTCAACTCTTGCCGCCGCAAGCATGGGCAAGTCATTTACCGTTGAAAAATTCTCCGCCCATCTGTTCAGAGCGCCTAAATTATCACTCTCGTTTACGGCGATAAAAACATATTTATCATTAAAACGATAAAGATTTTCTACTGCTTCAAGACCTCCGATTATGTAAAAAGACAGCCATGCGGGTAAATAACCTGACTGTGTATCATCTTTTGTCCCAATAATATCACGGATCTCTATTCCAATATTATTTTGGGTATTAAAATAAGTTTCATCCGGAACCGGAATGAATGTATTAAGAGATCTGCTTGCGCATGAAATAATAATCATCGGTATTAACAGGAAAACCGCCGCAGAAAAGAAAATCTTCATAATAAAAATAATTAGTGAGCGTCGGCTGCTGCCTGCTCTTCTTCCGCAACCCTGGATTTTGCGTCTTCAAATATAATATCCATTGGCGGCATATAGTATAAGGCAAATTCGTCCCAGAGCGCAGTTAACGCGGATATGCTGCCGGTTTGAATATTGCTGAACATATTATTCTCTTCCAAAGCTCCTAAAATTATCTGAAACTCTTCTTCGATTTCAGCTTCAACTGATATCGGTATCATAAGCGGATCACTGCCGATAAAACCGTCCATAAAGTTAATCTGCGCGGACAACAAACCAGGCATAACGGAAAAATTGATACCGGCAGTGCGGAAGAATGGTTTGGGAGAATCTTCCTCTGCTTCAGGCAGGGTATAAATCTGGGAAACGGTCATTGGGGGAGACGTTAATGTCAGAACAAGGTTTCTGTCTTCCATGAACAGGTGCATATACACATGTTTTAAAGAATCAAACACAATCGTAAAGATTCCGCCGTCGTTTACATGCATAAACCGGAAAATTGTCTGCCATGTTTTTATCTCGCTATCCGGAATTGCGTTTTTTGGAAGACTGACAGTATTGTTATAACCTGTAGCAATCCCGTAAGTTCCGTTCGCGCCCATCCATTTTACGGAATTTCCTGGATTCAAAACAAGCTGTCCTGCAGCCGCCGGTATTTTGGAGTTGTCCATATTGCCTTCGAAAGTATACCAGCTGATGAGCTGGGGAATGTTCCAGGAAACCATATGTATATCAACCGTTTTGGATGAAACAAGCAAAGATATATCTTCCCTGAAACCTGCCAGTCTATCCAGGATTCTAACCGGAAATATTTCTGCTCTTATTGAATAGAATCCGCTTTGATCCGGCGTCTTCCAAAAAAGCTGTCCTGCACCGTCAGAGAAGCTGCCTTCGCTGATTTTCTTTCTGCCTTCATACCATACTACGTACGGATTAAGATCACCGGAAAACTCCAGATCAGCTTCCAGCATTACAACGGTTCCCTTTTGTATAAATTGCAGATTTTCAGCAATACCAGGCAGGTATACGCTTATCCCTTTAAAAGAAAAATCATTCTTGCCCAGATAGTAAAATAATTTTTCTGTCTTCTGTAGAACGCCCCTTCCGTTCATAACCTGTGAGACAATGGTATAGCTTCCTATGGCTAAATTATCAGGCAGGGAGAATAACGGCAAAACATCATCAAAATTATCAATGTGAATTATAAAATTATCATCGGTTTGATCCGATGATCGCCTTGGAGGTTCCTCATCAAAAATACTGTAAGTAACCCTTGAGCCGTTTATTTCGCCGCTTGTGTTCTTAATAAAAATAATCAGACCGGTAACATCCTGATCTTTCGATACAGGATCTTCAAAAACGGGGCGTATATTGTCATTTGATGTAATAAACGAACAGTCATCCAGCAGGATATCGTTAATTTCTATACTTATTTTATAGCTGCCGGCAGAAGGTAAAATAGTATCGATGGCATCGCAGCTGCCAAAAAAGACTGATATAAAGATACAAAGAAAAGCGAAAAGATATATTTTACCAGTATTCAGGACACACATACCCAACATCAATGTATCATAAAAAAGGTAAAAAATCAACTTTATATAAAACCGGTTTTTTGCTAATATCTTCTTATGTGTGCAAGGGCATTAATATATCTTGAACATCTAAAGGGAAACATTAAATCCGTAAAAAACAGAACCGGAGAAGGCAGGCTTATCTGTGTTCCGGTAAAAGCTGACGCTTACGGCCATGGAGCTATTCAAATTGCCAGGGCAAGCCTGGAAGCCGGAGTTGGTTTTCTGGGAACAGCAACTGTTTCAGAGGGGAAAGAACTCAGAAAAGAAGGGATAAAGGCTCCCATTTTGATATTTTCACAGCCTCATCCTGATGATATTGCGGATATTATAAGGGAAAACCTGACTCCCCTTGTCTCGGACATTGACTTTACACGTGCGCTGAATGAACATGTTACCACTGCGAACCTGCGGTTTGCGGAAGTTTTAGGAAGTGCGGCGCAGAATGTTAAATTGCCTGTTCACTTAAAAATAGACACAGGTATGAGGCGTTTGGGATGTAATGCGGATGAATCCCTTGATCTTGCCCGCTTTATTGCTTCCTGCCAGGGCCTTGAACTAACCGGAACGGCCACTCATCTGGCGGTATCTGATTCAACCGAAGAGCAGGATATTGCGTACACAAAGACGCAATTGGAGATATTTAATAAAGCAGTCAGCTCAATCCGCGCGTCTGGTATTAATCCTGGAATTGTACATGCAGCCAACTCAGGCGCTGTTATACTACATCCTGATTCCTGGTTTGATATGGTTAGGCCTGGCATCCTTCTTTACGGATATAAAACAGCGGAGGAAAACAAGTCTCCTTCCGATCATTATATGAATCTGAAAGAATATGCTCCGATAACAGTAAAGCCGGTAATGGAATTGAGGTGCGCAGTTACGCTTATAAAGAAAGTAAAAAAAGGCGAGTCTGTCTCATACGGCAGAACATGGACAGCGGAAAAAGATACCTTTATTGCCGTTCTTTCAGCCGGTTACGCTGACGGCCTCCCGCGCCTTGCGAGCAACAAGTGGCAGGTATTAATCGGCGGCGAAGCTTTTCCCCTGATAGGCCGGATTACAATGGATCAATGCTGTGCAAACCTTTGTACTGATGATATGAAAACGCTCCCGAATATAAGACGCTGGGACGAAGCCGTCATTTTCGGCGGTCAGGCATCAGACACGCATAGCGCGGCGGCATTGGCTGAAATCACCGGAACCATTCCCTATGAAATTACCTGTAATGCGAGCAGGAGAGCGGGCAGGGAATACCTGAAATAAGCGGGCTTGTTAAAAACATCCAACATTTGATTTTACTACCGTAATGTTCTAAGCAGTGCGCGCAGTTCGGGGTTTGCCGCTGTTTCTATTGCGGGCGGCTGAGGCCTACTAATCTGAAGGATAACTTCGTCTCCTGGTTCAATGCGATCAAAAAAGCCGTTTCTCGCAAGAGTCCCGATTGCTATCTCTTCATCTACATTGGTGATTGTCAGCTTTCCGACAAGTTCATCATCTGAATAAACAAGCGCGATGCCTTCGTTTGCTGTCTGTATCCGGCCGCGTTTTACTATGTCATACACGGTATCCGCCTGTATGCCGTCTGCTTTTCCTTTATTGATAAGCGCCTGTCCCTGATTGCGGATTAGAAGGCGCCCGCGCAGGGGCATTGATGAGGAGAATTGGGAGATAATGCCGCGGCAAGCGTCGCGAAGCCTGTCGGTTCCAGTACGGTACGCGTAAAATGTTCCAGCCGGTGTTCCTGTTCTGCCTACAAAGGCTTCCGCTTTTATGGAAATGTCGCGTTCATTTTCTGTTACAGAAATTAAAATAAAATAATCAACTCCGCTTTCTCTCGCTTGCCTGAAACTTTGGGAAAAAGTATCCTGACGCAGTTCCAGATTCACAGGCGTGATATTTCTGTCGTGAACTAATAATTCCCTGATGACTCCCGCAGAGACAGCGCCTGCGTCCGCGTGATAAAAACTGGACTGCTGTGCAAGCGAGAAAACCGCTACTTTCCAGTGCCGTTCCGCGAGGTTTATCGGGTTAACCTGCCATTGTTTAAAAAGCGCGTTTGAAAGCAGCGAGCCGTATGTTTCAATCGCATCGTTGAGACTCCTGTCCGCCATGCCCTGATCCTGCAAAAAGCGGAGTTCTTCAAGATAGCGGGCAGGGTAGCCCTGAAGCCGCAGGAGCTCGGCATATTCGCGCCTGTCTGCCGCAAAGGGATTCAGCCTTAAACCGCGCCTATATTCAAAGAGCGCCTGCTCGATCAGGTTACGCTGGCGGAAACTTCGCGCTCTGTTAAAATGCCATGACGCGTATCTTGCGCGGCGCGGATCTTCAAGGCCGGTTGACGAAACAAGAGTTTCTTCCAGAATGGCGCGGATAAATTCCTCGTTTTCATTGATTGAGATTGCTGTGGAAAGAACAGTTATTGCATCCTGAAGCCTGCCAAGCCTGATAAATGACAGCCCTTTCAAATACCATGCGCTCGTATCCTGCCTGTTGTTTGCTATTGTAATGTCGCAAAGCCGCGACGCTTCTTCATATTCGCCGTTGCGGTAGCGCAGTGTTGCCATAAGGGATTGAGTCGGCCCGTGCGCAGGCCTGTAATAAAGAGCCATCTGGGCGTACTGAATGGCTTCTGTAATTCTGCCGTTCATGGAATATATATAGGCCGCGTAATAATAAACCCGGTAATCATCGGGATGCTGGATTATTGCGTTATTTATATAGGTGACGGCTGTTTCATTGTCACCGAGCGAGAGAGTTACAAGAGCGAGGGAAATCATCAGCCTTCGATCGTCAGGATAACGGCGGACAGCATCGCGGTAGCGAAGAAGAGCCTGCGACGGCCTGTTTCTCGCTATGTCCAGTTCCCCGGCGGCAAACAGCGCTTCCCTGTTATACGGCTCCCTTGCGAGAATTTCATTAACAAGCGATGAGGCTTCATCTAAATGCCCAAGCGCTATAAGTATAAAGACTTCAAGGTTTGCCACAGACATATTATTACGCGCAAGAGTTCTTGCTCTTCTTACCCAGCCGAGAGCTTCGTCAAATTCCGCGAGTTCATAATAACATTCGGCCAGAGCGGCAGTTCCTTCCGCATGCGCCTGATTTAGCCTTAAACATTCAAGGAAGGACTCAATCGCCGAATACCAGTTTTCTTCGGCCATATAGCTTTTCCCGCGTTCATAGAAAACCGCTGCGGAACCCTGCGACTGCGCTTCAGCCGTTAATGGAATGAATAAAGATAAATAGAAAATGAATAAGACAAACCATACAGGACTATTGTTCTTCGTACAGCTCTGTGTAACTCTGTGTAACTCTGCGGTTAAATTCTTGAATAGCATTGTCCCCCTCCCCCTAGTAAAACAATTATTCCTTCTTGTGCGTAACAATCTTAATACTGTTTATTTTATGACCGTCCATTTCCTGTATTATGTAATCATAATCTTTATATGTAATCTTCTCGTTCTTCACCGGTATTTTTCCGAATAAGTCAAAAACAAAACCGCCAAGTGTATCAAAATCATCAACCGGAAGCTGAATCTCCGTTTCTTCAGCAAGGAAATCAAGGTTTACCCGCGCATCGCAAAGCCATATACCGTCTCCCAACACCAGAACATCGTCAGTCTCATGATCAAATTCATCTTGAATGTCGCCGATTATTTCTTCAATAATGTCCTCCATGGACACAATGCCTGATACTCCGCCGTATTCATCTACCACTACCGCTATATGTACCTTCTTTCGCCGCAATTCCCTCAGTAAATCATCAATACGTTTTGAGACCGGCACAAAAAACGGTTTTCTCGCAAGCCCGTTTATGTCAAAAGTATCATTCTTAACAAGCGCTTTCAGCACATCTTTTACATGCAGGATTCCGATTACATTATCCACAGTATCTTTATATACAGGAAAACGCGAATGTTCGCTTTCGCTTATACGCTCAAGGATATCTTCTTTTGAATCATCCGCAGAAAGAAAAACAGTATCGGTTCTTGGGACCATCACTTCCTTAACCGTGGTATCGGATAATTCAACGATGCCCCTGATCATCTGTCTTTTGTCTTCTTCAAGTTCCTTTATTGCCTGCGAATTAATTTTAAAGGGGGTTTTCAACTTATTTCTCCGTCCATGGGAATAATATGTTCGTTATTGAGCCTGTTAAGCAGTTTTTCCTGCAATATGAGCATTGGTTCATCTTTTTTTATTGTACCATGATCCATTCCGTCCAAGTGCAGAATACCATGTATTAAAAGTCTTCGTAATTCCTCATCTTCGGTAACCTGAAAATACTGCGCGTTTTCACGGAGCGTATCTAGTGAAATAATAATGTCTCCAGGATAATAAATTGTATTATCGCTTTCCTGCGCAGTCTCTCCCAGAATGAATGACAGTACGTCTGTAGGTTCATTTATTTTCCGGTATTGCCTGTTCAATTCGGTGATTTTTTTATTATCGCAGAAGAGGATTGAAAGTTCCCAGTTATCGCGGTTTATTTCATCAAGCACCTTAAGCGCAAAATTTTCAGCATCTGCGCTCCACGCAGGCGGCGGCTTCCCGTCAGTATTTATTATTACATTATTCACTATCATCAGCCTTCTGCTGTTTTGGGTATTCAATCCTGGAGTGATAATAGCCTGCAAGTACTTTAACAAAGGCCTTCTTTATAACTTCCAGATCACTGAATGAAAGATCGGACTCTGAAAGCTGTCCGTGATCAATTTTTGCCTGAAAAAGCTGTTGTATAAATTTTTCAATTTTGGCTGCTGTCGGCTTTGTTAAAGTTCTGACTGCCGCTTCAGTTATGTCGGCAAGCATTACAATGGCAGATTCCTTGGAACGGGGAGGGCTGCCGGGATAAGAAAAGTCTTCGGAATTAACAGTTACTTCATTCTCTGTCGCTTTATTATAAAACCAGGAGATAATCGAATTACCGTGATGTTCGGCGATGATGGATATTACATCCTTGGGGAGGCCAAGCGAGGTTGCTTTTTCCACTCCAAGTTTTACATGACTGCGGATTATAGTTGCTGAAAGTCGTGGGGCTATATCATCGTGCCTGTTGTGATCGGTTTGATTTTCTACAAAGTAATCAGGATTATCCATTTTGCCGATATCATGATAATACGCTCCGACACGCGCGAGCATTGCGTTTGCCCATCCGCCCTGGTGACAGATGTCTTGGCATGCCTGCTCGGCAAGATTCGCAACCATAAGCGAATGGCTGTAGGTTCCAGGCGCCGTTGTAAAAAGCTTTCGTAAAATCGGAGCGTTCAGGTCGGATAGTTCCATAAGCCTAAAAATAGTTACTGCGTTTAATGCGTGTTCAAGCGGCGGCAGAAAACCAAGTATCAACATTCCGCATATTATTCCGTTTATAACTGCCCAAAACAAAGGAACAGGATAATCATAAAAACCTGCCCTGCTGATTAACAGCACCACAATTACTGCGGCAAAATTTGCAGCCGCAATAATAAGGCCCGCTTTTATAAGACTCATTCTGTTTTGAGCATTATGAAGCACTATGGAAGCAGCAACTCCTGAAAAAAGAGCGATGATATATGAATGATTATCAAAAGCGCCGGCAAAATATGCACCCAGCGGAAGCGCTATAGCCATTATTACAGCGAGCCTTCGTCCCAAAAAAACTGCAAGCAGCATTATAAAAAGCGCAGTGGGAATCGCTAGGGAAACAGGAATGTTTATATAACCTTCGGAAAGATTTTTAATTAAAACTCCGCCGATAATGTAAAAGCCGATAATAGATGCAAGAAGGTATTTTTCCCTGTTGTTTAATTCTCTTTGCAGGATGGTTTTTCCCTGTAGGATTATATACAGGATGAAGAGCATCAGTACAAGAAGCGAAAACCCAAATATTGTTCTGATATCGCCTATTGATTCATCGCTTTTAACAGCAATAATTACGAATGTCGCGGCTATGCACAGCGATATGCTGAAAACTGCAGGACCGGAACGCATCCTGTTTAAAAAAGATGATATATTTTTTTTCAGAAAATCAGGATTTATTTTCATCGTATGCCTGTATAATCTTTTTAATCAGGGGATTACGCGCAACATCGCTTGTATGGAGGAATGAAAAATATAATCCCTCAATCTCCCTTAAAATATCAAGAGCATGCAAAAGCCCTGAATCTGTTTTACGCGGCAGATCAATCTGGGTAGAGTCTCCCGTGATTACCGCTCTTGTGCATGTTCCAATACGCGTTAAAAACATTTTCATCTGTTCTTTTGTTGTATTCTGCGCTTCATCAAGAATTACGATACAGTCATTAAGGCTGCGTCCTCTCATATACGCAAGCGGCGCAATTTCAATCGCTCTTGTTTCCTCCATTCTGCTGATAACATCATATGGGACAAGCGATTCCATAGCGTCATAAAGAGGTTTCAAATAAGGGTCTATTTTCTGCGCGAGATCACCGGGAAGAAAACCAAGGTTCTCTCCCGCTTCAACTACAGGGCGCGTAAGTACAAGCTTGCGTATTTTTTTTGAAAGCAGTATTTGCAGTGCATGAGCTATAGCAAGATAGGTCTTCCCCGTTCCTGCAGGGCCGATACAAAAGCAAATTTCGTTTGTTCTCATTCCCTGTATATAGGAAGCCTGATTTTTACTGCGGGGATAAACCCTGTTAAATCCGTGGGGAATCTGTATCATTGAATCCCGGAAAAAACCTTTCTCATCCGGTGATGAGATTTCCGTTTCGCCAGGTACAAATTCGCCTGCCAGAGCCTGAACATATTCAGGAGACAGCAGCTCTCCTTCTTTTAATAATTCAATAAGGTTATCCATCATGGTTCTGAAACGCTTAACGGATGTGTTATTCCGGCTTTCAAAATGAATCTCATTGCCTCTTGCCGTAATTAAACCGCCGATAGAATCTTCAATTATCCTGAGGTTCCCGTCATTCGCGCCGCAAATTCCGGAAAGCATTTCTCTGTTGTCAAAAGCTATGGTTATCCCTTCTTCCAAAAAAACCTCTTTATTAATCTTATAATTTGAAAAATGATATAGTCAATAGGCTACTTGAATGTCCACCTTTCGTTTCTGCCGTCGTAACCGATATCTGCTTTTATTTCCGTTATTGGTTTCCATTGCACAAGGAAACTAATATCGGTGGCTATTCTGTATCTTTGGTTATTTACCTGATGCGGATACATTGTTATACCGAGCTCTGCCTGCCAGTCACCCAAAAAATGAATGGCTGAAAAGTTAAAACGCTGTATTTTAAATCCTGACCTTCGCCTTTTATCTTCATTAAAGAAATTTATTGAATCTATCAAATCGATAAAAATATTATTCTGCGGCCCTGAAGGATACATAAATGTTAAATCATCTAAACCGCTGAATGCCTTAAAATAACGCCAAATAACAGTATTATGGGTTGTTGCCGATAACCTGAGTTCCAAAAGACCGGGAACATTAAACCGCAAACCCAATGTTAATTGAAAATTTGAATTGGTATACCGCTGCAGGTCAAAGGCAAGCGATGTACTTATATCGAATGAATAGCTGATACGGTTATTGGGAAATTCCCTGCGATCTGTAAAGAAAAGCGACAATTGGCTGGGTACAAGAACAGGATCCCCGTTTTGCACCCAGCTGCCGCTTTGCGAATCTGTAACAGGTGTAAACGTATATTTCCGCATTTTTTCGGCGGTAAAAGACGCTCTGAAATTCCATAGTGTTAATGACGCGGTGATACCGGTAATATCATTATCTTCTTCCGGTTTTAAAACCATGTTGTATGTAAATGAACCTATGCTGGGAAATCTAAAGATTTGTGTAAAATAAACAGGTAAAAAAATCCAGTCATTGTCTTTTTCCTGAGACTGTGTATTCTTCTCCGGAGACGGTCTTTCAAAACCGAAGTTAATGCTTGTTTCGGAAATCCAGTACCTGAAAGCAGCGCTTGTTATGATAGCCCAGTCAAGAGGAGGCAAATCAGCGCTGACAGAAATAGTTTGATTGTTGTCCATGATATTGGCAGAAAGATTGGCGGAAAAGCGATTGCCGGTAAGACCCGCTATGTCTTCGCTTCCCCTTCTTTCTTCTTTTACCCATGAGCCCCATTGAGGCGTCAGTTCAGGACCGTCTGCACCAGAATATCTTTTTGATCTTACAAGAGTACCTCTTAAATTATACTGCAGATATGACTGGCTGAATATTGAGTTTTCCATTAGCGGACGGACAGTCCCATTATATGCATAGGATGTTGAATAATTTGTCTGGCTGTATTGCTGCCTTCTTGCTTCTTTCATCCTGTTTTCATCAACCAATCCGCTGCTTGTAAGAAACGCGTCTTCGTTCAGGAAGCCGTAATCCCGCCATGTGCCGTTTGCGAATAATGTAATGATATTTGTATATAAACCTGTAGTATGATTTATGCGGAAGTTGACATTGCTGTTGCCGCCGATGCTTGTCAGAATTGACTGAGTATCTTTCCAGTCGACCAAATCGTATGATTTCCAGTTATTTGTAAAAAATTGCAATTCCGTAGAGCTTGCAGGCGATATCTGGTAATCAATTGTATACGCAGTATTCCCTGTTCTGGGCAAATTGAATGTTTGAGCCAACGCCGGAGGAGACAGGATGTCAGATTGGTTTGAGCTTCGTGTTTGTGTGTTGTCTCCGGATGGAGTCTGTGCCCATGGAGAGACAGGAGTTCCGATTCCGTTCAGGGGATCATCTTCCCTTATATTCTGTGTATTTGCCGCTCTTGATGCAGACGGATAGGTAAGAGGTGTTCCGGATATTGAACCTGAAATATTATAAATTGTATATTTATCCGGAGCGAAAAAGTAACGCTGCGGAGAATCAGCATTATTCTGGGAAACAAGATCATCTTTTACTCTGAAAGATAAGGTAGTTGAAATATTTGACAATGAAATTCTTGATATGTAAGGCGATACGGCAGAAGGTGTAAAATTCAGGTTTCCGTTTACATGCCATTGGTATAACCTGATCTCATTTCTCGTTGAATTCTCTTCATTAAGAGACGCTCCCTGCAGAAGCATATTTACCCAGTCCATGTCTTCCGAGCGGTTTAAGAAATCACTTTCAGCAAAAGGATCAGAAAAGAAGGGAATATTCCAAAATAGACTGCCGTATCTTCCGCTAATTGAACTGTTAAAGTTCATTCTGTAACGAAACGGGACTGACAAAGAGAAAAGGCTGGAATGGTTCCAGTCAAATGAACCTTCATCATCATACGGAGTATAGTTTCCGTTTCTGTTTGAAACAGTTCTTGTGAAACCGAGTCCTGCGGAAAATACCAGTGGATTTAATATTCCGGTTTTTGGAACAGCTAAATCAAGCCCCAGATAAGCACCAAGATTTACATAATAATCAACCAACACTTTCAGGCTGATTGATTTAGTATCTGTCACTTTTATGCCTGTACTGCGCAGGAATAATCCTTCCAGTTCTCTTTCCGTATTATTTGAATTTCCGAGAATTCTGCTGATGGAGTTAGTGTTATTCGGATCAGAACGCGGCTGTCCCAGGATATAGGTTGTGGTCTGAACAAAACCGCCTTCTCTGCTTCGATACCCGATAACAGGATGAAAGAAGATTTGATCGCCCGGATAATAAAAGAACGGAATATATAATACAGGAATTTCACCCACTTTTAATACAGCGTTTAAAATCGCGAAATCAGATCCCGGAAGGAGCCACAACCTTGACGCGGTGATGGACCAGAGAGCTTCCTCATTTGCTGCGTTCGTTATTGTCGCTTTGGAAAGAACTGTTACATTATCATCGCTTTGTGAAATCACCGAACCCGAAAAAAGATATGAAGTTCCGCCGCTGTCAAGTCCGCGCGCAGAGCTTCCGTCAAGCAAAATGCTTGACCAGTTATCAAGATTAACAGTGATATTTTCTCCCCTGAATGTTTCTGTTGATTCATTATCATTTTTTTCGTATACCACATTGCCTCTTGCTGTCAGTATATTTCTGGTGCGGTTAAAAAGTATTTCATCCGCTCTTATTGTATGAATTGTATTGTCATCTATCAGACGAAGAGAGACATTCCCTGTCAATCTTGCGTAATCTTCATCAATCACATCAATCGTAAAATATTCAGAAACCTGGGTGGACTCAATTGTTATTATTCTCCTGTCTTCATTCTGTACAGGCGCCGGTAAATTAAAGTATCTCCTTAAGCGCTGTGACAGATCCGCTCTTGTACCGCTTTCCGAAAGACCCAGAGTCCGGCACCATAACGCAAGTTCGCTTAATGTTGATGTTCTTATTTCCATTTCTGTACGCTGTCTTGCGGGAGTCAGCGTTTCTTCTGTATGAGTTTCGCTGTATAGTTCAGCGTCATTAAGCGCGGTCTGTCTTTCTGTTATCAGAGACAGGATATCATCCTGTGCGAGAATAATTGGGTTCCAAAAAATAAAAGAACTAACCGCAAAGGCGCATAAGGCGCACAAGGGAAAAAAGGGTGTCAGACTGTTTGTTCGACCCCAAAACCCCTGTGCTGCCGCGCGTCTTTGATTTATCTGCGGTTTTGCGGTGTAGTCCTTGTTATCTTTACGATCACTTTTGTCTTTCATTGTCTCCTATTCTTGTGCGAGGAGTTTTGTTTCAGCATTTGTGCTACATAATAACCTGTATACGAACCTGCGCATTTTGCTACCTGTTCAGGCGTACCTGCCGTGATTATCCGCCCTCCCTTCTCGCCGCCTTCCGGTCCAAGATCAATAATATGATCTGCCTGCAGCAATACATCAAGATTATGTTCTATCATTATAACAGTGTTTCCCTGATCTGCCAGCCTTTGAATTACTTCCATCAGCTGCTTTACATCAGCAAAATGAAGGCCTGTAGTCGGCTCATCAAGAATGTAAAGGGTACTGCCTGTGGAACGTTTTGACAGTTCAAGAGCCAATTTTACCCTCTGCGCTTCTCCGCCGGAAAGGGTTAACGCGGACTGTCCGAGTTTCACATAACCCAGGCCTACAGACAAAAGGGTCTGCATTTTACGGGAAATCTGCGGAATGGAAACAAAAAAATCAGCAGCCTCCTCAATAGTCATATCCAGAACTTCGCTGATGTTTTTTCCCTTGTAACGGATATCTAGAGTTTCTCTGTTAAACCGCTTACCCTGGCATACATCACATGTTATGTAAACATCCGGCAGAAAATTCATCTCAATCTTGATTGTTCCGTCTCCTTCGCAGTTTTCGCATCTGCCGCCCCGTACATTAAATGAAAATCGTCCTGGTTTATAGCCTCTCATTTTTGAATCCGGAAGATTCGCAAATAAATCCCTTATAGCTGTAAAACCTTCGACATAGGTAATTGGGTTAGATCGCGGAGTTCTGCCGATGGGGCTTTGATCAATATCAATTACTTTATCTATATATTCGGCGCCGTCCAGTTTTTTATATGCGCCTTCGATTCTGCCTGAACCGTATACTTTATTGGCAAGCGCTGGATATAAAACATCTGAAAGGAGGGTGGATTTCCCCGAACCTGAGACGCCTGTAATACATGTAAAGATTCCAAGAGGAATTTCCACATCGATATTTTTTAAATTGTGTTCGCTTGCTCCTTTTATTTTTATTACATTTCCGTTTCCCTGTCTGCGCTTTTTGGGAATATCAATACGAAGAACACCCGCAAGGTATTGGCCTGTCAAACTTTCTTTTATCTTCATCACATCTTCAGGTGTTCCCTGAGCGACAACAAGGCCTCCGTGAACACCCGCTCCCGGACCCAAATCGACAATGTGATCTGCGGTTCGCAGAGTCTGCTCGTCATGTTCAACTACAATCAGAGTGTTGCCTAGATTGCGAAGATACAAAAGCGTGTCAATAAGGCGCTGGTTGTCCCTCTGGTGAAGCCCGATAGACGGTTCATCAAGAATATAGAGAACTCCTACAAGGCTTGAGCCGATTTGCGTCGCAAGTCTGATCCTCTGGGCTTCGCCGCCTGAAAGAGTAGACGCTTTTCGCTCAAGGCTAAGGTAATCAAGGCCTACATTCTGCATAAAACCAAGACGGGAATTAATTTCCTTTAGTATCTGATACGCGATTTTATTTTCATTTGTATTAAATTTGACAGTCTCAAAGAATTTTATTGAGTCTGTTACGGAAAGCCCTGAAAGCTCCCAGATATTTTTTCCAGCTACAGTGACAGCTAACACTTCGGGCTTTAATCTTTTTCCGCCGCAGTCTTCGCAGGCTTTCTGGCTCATGAACTTTTCAAGCCAGTCTTTAACTCCCTGCGACTGTGTTTCAAGGTATCTGCGTTTTAATTCTTCCAGAATGCCTGGAAACTGCGTATTATACTGAAAATGGCCGGTTCCTTCGCGGTTAACATATTTTACTTTAACTTCGTCCTCGGTGCCGTAAAGGATCGTGTTTACAATTTTTTTCGGCAGTTTGTTAATGGGCGTATCAAGGCTGAAATCGTAATGTTTTGCGAGCGCGTTAAAGCGGCTGGAGTGCCACGCGCTGTCGGGATTGTACGGAATAACGCCGCCTTCGTTATACGAAAGAGAGCGATCGGGGATTACAAGGTCGGGATCAAACTCAAGTTTCGCGCCGATTCCGGAACAGCCGGGACATGCGCCGTAGGGATTGTTAAACGAAAAAAGGCGCGGCTGCAGTTCCGGGATTGATACTCCGCAGTCGGGGCAGGCGTTCTTCTGCGAAAAAACCTGCTCTGTGTTTTTGCCGTCCTCCGTTATCTGCACAGTCATAAGACCGTCCGCTGTCTGAATCGCGGTCTCTACAGATTCGGCTAACCTTGCGCGGATTTCTCTGCCAATAACAAGCCTGTCAACAATAATTTCAATTGAGTGTTTTTTCTGTTTGTCCAGTCTGATGCTTTCATCAAGATTTACAGGCACTCCGTCTATCCTGGCGCGCGCGAAACCGGCTTTGCGGGCATCTTCAATTATTTTCTGATGTTCTCCCTTTTTCCCGCGGATAACAGGAGCGAGAAGCTGAATCTTTGTTCCTTCTTTATATTGCATAATTGTTTCAATTATTGAATCTACCGGTTGTTCGCGGATTTCCTTTCCGCAAACAGGGCAGTGCGGGACACCTATGCGGGCATAAAGGAGCCTGTAGTAATCGTATATTTCCGTTACTGTTCCTACAGTAGAGCGCGGATTACGGTGAGTTGTTTTCTGTTCTATTGATATCGCGGGCGACAGACCTTCGATGTAGTCCAAATCCGGCTTATCCATGCGCCCAAGAAACTGGCGCGCATATGCTGAAAGGCTTTCAACATAACGCCTCTGACCTTCGGCAAAAATGGTGTCAAAAGCAAGGGAGCTTTTACCAGAGCCTGAAAGTCCTGATATTACGATAAGCTTATCGCGGGGCAGTTCTAAATCTATATTTTTAAGATTGTGTTCGCGCGCACCCTTGATGATTAATTTGTCCATGATTGAAAAATGTTAACAGAAAAACTTATTAATAGCTAGTAGTACTAATCACACGTTAACATGTTTTTTCAGGGAAAGACAATGTTGCCCCTTTTACACTTCCAGGCTGTGCTATAGAATTTAAATAAGTATTTGAGTGAGTTTTACGCAGAATTAAAGAACCTTTACAACATTGTCTCATCTGGATAGTATAGGACATCAGAGATAAATATTGCAAAAAAAGTTAGCGGAGCCGGAATTAACTGCAATTCCAGTCCGGCCCTGACAGCGATTCCATACTGGAATTTGGCTGCGGTTTCAGCATGAAATTGATACATTTGTTTTGAATACGCTATGTATTTTTATTGACTTTTTGGAATTTGACAAATAAAATAAATGTGTAGAAAACAAGCTTTTCCGCAAATAGTCTATACTTTGAAAGGAGGATAAGAATGAAAAATTTAAAGAGGATTATCGTCTTGGCATTGATAATCCTGATGGCACTTATGGCGTATACCGGGTGCCAGAGACAAACTGCTGCAGGCGCCGCTGGCGGCAGACCATCCGTGCCGCAGGGGAGCCTTGTTGTAGGCGTAAACGCCATGAACGGCGATATGTTCACTGGCTGGTCAAACCTTGTTGCTAACGCCAATACCAAGGACATGATCTATGGTTACGGTACAGTTATGTATACCGATAATGACGAGTTCTTGACCGACCCTGTGGTTGTTAAATCATTTAATACCACAAACAACAGCGACGGCGGCAAAACCTACACCATCGAGATTAACAACAACCTTACCTATAATGACGGTACAAGAATTACTGCCAAGGATTATGTGTTTGCGCTTCTCTTTAACTGCAGCCCTCAGTTAAGGGAATTAGGCGCGAACAGATGGACAAGTTATGGTATGTACCAGGGTTTTCAGGAATATAACACGGGAGCTTCCAATTTATTCAGCGGAATAAATCTCCTGGGTGAATATACATTCTCGATTACCGTCGCGCCGGTTGACAGAGACGGCGACCCGACCTTCCCGTTCTGGTATGAAATTACCTACGCCAACGTAGTACCGCTTCCATTACATGTTCTTGCTCCCGGCTGCGATGTAGTTGATAACGGGCGCGGCGCGGAAATCACAGGGCCCTATACGCTTCAGCTTCTGCAGTCTACAGTTGACAACGGCTCAACAGGCTACCGCTATAATCCTAAGGTAACAAGCGGCCCGTATAACTTTGTAAGTTATGACGCAAGCGCATACATGATCACCCTTGAAGCCAACGATAAATATCTTGGTTCAGGTCCGGAAAAGGAAAAACCGTACATCAAGACGCTTATTCTTTATCAGGTATCTCAGGCGACAGCGGTTGACGCTCTGGGGGCCGGCACAATCGACCTTCTTATCCAGCACTCAGGCGGTGAATTTATCAATCAGGGACTTAACCTTGTTGACGCCGGCAAAGCTGACTATATCACCTATTCGCGCAACGGATTCGGCAAGATCACTTTCCACTGCGACTGGGGTCCGACACAATTCGCGGAAGTTCGCAGGGCGATTGCTTATTCGATGGATCGTGAGGCGTTTGTGCGTCTGTACACCGGCGGTTTCGGCATTATCGTTCACAGCCGTATCGGAAGCGCGCAGTGGATGCTCGCTGACAACAGAGCGGCGCTTGACAGGGATTTGACAGTTTATACATTAAACCTGCAAAAAGCAAGGGAAGAACTTGAGGCGGGCGGCTGGACGCTTAACGCTACAGGCGGCGCTTACACAACAGGCACACGCTACAAAAGAATGCCGGACGGCAGCTTAATGGCTCTTGTTATCGAATGGTTCTCGCCGGATTCAAACGCAATCGGCGAAATGCTCAGCACCTTTATTACAGATAACGCAAGAAGCGTCGGTATGGAAATAAGGCAGGAATGGGGCGATTCAACAGCGTTCGGAAACGCTATATACGGCACAGGCAACAAGCGCTACAACATGATGAACGGCGGTTCAGGTTTCAACGTGCAGGACTCACCTTGGTATTATTACACACCGGAACGCGATACATTTGCTGATGTAGGCGGTTATAACTCCAACTTTGTCGCTGACGTGGAACTCAACAGGTACACTCAGGAAATGAAAAATACCACACCCGGCGACAGAGCGTCTTTCTCAAGGAGCTGGCTGAATTTCGCAAAACGCTTCAACCTGATTCTACCGGATCTTCCGCTTTATTCCGATGAATATTATGACTTCTTTAATCCGAAGCTGAAAGGATTTTCTCACAATGCTCTTTATCCGTGGACATCGGCGATTATTAACGCTTGGGTTGAATAATGTAGCAGGTAAGAAAATTGTTAAATTATATTATACGGCGCATTGTATACATCGTTTTCGTGTTCTTTATTGTGTCCGTTATAATATTCTCGCTTTATAAGTTATCGCCGGCTGATCCCGTTAAAATGTACACCGAGGGATTGCAGAACGAGATGCGGCCGGCTGACTTTGAGCG
>WQSQ01000031.1 GCA_009787775.1 Treponema sp. | reverse complement strand
AACAGATGTTCATTGCTGTTGATTCCATTAATCGGCCTAGAAATAGTTATTCTCATTTACATATCCAATAACGAATAGAAAGGCCAAGCCTGATCATCCAGCCCTTATTTTCCCTTTCGCCTTTTTCTTTTAAAGAGATACCTAATCGGTAGAATAAACCTTTCATTTCTCTCTCCTTTCTAAACAAAATGATTTACGCCGCTCCGATTACCTCAAAAGCAAGGTCGACTGTAAATGAATCGTCATATAAATCCAGTTTGATTTTTGCTCTGCCTTTTCTTTTGTTTACTTTAACGATGTTTCCTTCTAGCCCTTTTAGACAGCCTTCTAAAACAACGATTTTATTTTGTTCGTTAAATTTAACTTTCGATATTCCTTTATTTCTTATAAAATGATTTACAATCTCTGTATCTTTTCTTGATAACGGCGTTATTTCATAATTTGATTTTAAAAATCGTATAAATCCTGCGGTTTGTTTTATAAACCATTTATTTTCATTATCGATCTCTGATTCGGCAAATACGTAACCTGAAAAAACAGGCTGATTTTGTATCGATACTTTTCCTTCTTTTCTTATTTTTAAACTTCTTTTTGGAAAGTATATTTTTAGGTCAAAGTGATAGGTATTTATTCGATTTATAAAATTTTCCTCACTTCCTGTTCTAACCTGAATAGCGTACATACTTCCCTCCTTTGACCGAGCAATGATCTTCCAGCCTTTTGACTGGATTAATTCATTACATGTTTTTTTAGAGTTAACAGGCGGCATGAAACACGCTCTACTAACTGGCTAAAATCTTTTAAAACTACCGCAGATAAAAAAAGTTATCTGCACCTTACATATCTTGAAAATCTCTCAAGGCTGATCATTGTTTGTAAACCTCCATAATCAACGACCGCAAAATGGCCATTGATAAATCTTTCAATTTGCACGACTTTAAATTTTCTTTCACGCCTTGAATCTTTGGATTTCCATTTTTGTCCGGCTTGGACATTAAATGGATTATCTTTATTGTTAATTTTCATTTCCCCTCCCTAAATAATTGCCAAACTTCTATCATGCTGCCTCCAAATTAGTAATAATTTTATAGAGACAGGAAACTTCGTTTAAATCGAAATTTTTATTTGCAATATTTTCAACTAAATTAATTGCGTGTTTTTTGTCCTAGAACCAAATTTTAAATGCAGATAATCCGTATTTAAGTGCAATTTCATTCTTTGGTGTTTTTCTGCATTTTCTTTCGACACATATAGCATTTACACCATCCTTAAAAAACTCTGCATAAACAGCATAAAGTATCATATATTCCCCCTTTAAATAAAAAGGCTGCTCCGACGGTACGAGCGTCTCGGCAGCCTATAGGCAAACTTAATACTGTCAGGTACTCGTACTACCCAAACAGGGATTTACAATAAAATCAAATAGATTTATAATGTAAATCTCATCTTTTTCATTAAAGGTTTTTTAAACCTTCGCCGAAAATCTAATTGAGGCAAAAAACAATAAAGTTTAATTTTTAAGATTTTATTTAAGTATTCTCAGAATTTTTCATAATTTTATTGAATATTCTGTCTACTTGGGAATAGTTTTAAATTCCTCTTTTTATAAATGGTAATAACAATATCATGTAAAAAATATAATATTTTATACAGAATACTGGTATAGAAATCTGTAAACGTCAAAATATGACAGCCATTCATTTTTATCGTTAACTATATTGCGCGCCAGTACTTCATACCGTTCCAAATTAAACAAAGATATATTTTTATCTCCTGGATCATTACGGCAATAATCAAGCCGATCTTGTCTGTAAACCTTTTCATTGTTCTGGTTAACATAATCAAGATTTCCGTCATTGTTAGAATAAGAGAATCCCCATAAAAGAGATGATAATGAATGTTTTTTCATGCCGCTGCTAATTAAAAAATATTCTGAATCTTTAATAAGGATACCCTGAGGTAAACAGGCATTCAGCTTTTCCTTGAAATTTCCTTCGGGTTTATCTTGATAAAAATCAACAGCTGCTATTTCATTTTCAGCTTTTATGCCTGTCGTTAACGGAGATGCAAATTGCATTTTTGCCAATGGATTGAAACCTTGAGTGTACATGACAGGAATACATGATCTTCTGAAAGCCTGAGAAAATATTTCGATAAGACTTAAATGACCATGAAAAACTGCGCTATCTTTCTTGCTGAAACTAAATAACAGCCTGTGTATGGAAGGATCTTTTTTACTTACTTTAATCCCGCAAAGTTTAATTTTTTCATTAATAATATTATTTTCCAAGGTATTATTCTTTGGTTTTGCTTTCTTTATGCAAACACCGCATAAATTACATTTTTCATTGCATGAAGATGTTCTTAAGGCTCTTTTGGACTTATTAAACTCATTTAAAAAATATTCATCTGTTACACATGAATCGATGCATGACCATGGCAGATTATTCATTGCCGAAAAAAAAGATTTAGTATAATCAGAATGTTTTTCCAGAACTTCAAACCATTTATCCCTATTTATAAATTCACTCCATGGATCCAGTCTGCTTCCTTCCTTCCAGGCTTCTTCGCAGATAAAACCCGCTCTTTCGTCCCCCCTGCTTAACATGCCTTCAATCCATGAAATTAATGAATCGGAGGAACTAATCTTATGTCCCATCGGCTTTAGCTTTGCACGAATATATTCGATTTTTCTTTCTGCATAAATACTGTTTATCTGCACAGCCCGCTGATACGGCGTATGCGGTTTTGGGACATATATACCGATATTAATACTAAAACGCATCCGGCTTCTATGAGTGATATCTTCAATAAAGGATACTATTTCTTCTTCTTCACTTGCCAATCCGTCCGTGACTATCTGTTCATTCTCATATAAATCAAGAATTGGAAGTCCAACCATAAAATAAAACTTGGCGCTTTTCCAGCCTGTTTTTTTTGCCTCATTCAGGATTGCAACAACAGAATCCCTGCTTACTTCCTTGTTGATAGCCATTTGCCATAAATCCCTTGGAGTTTCAACTGCAAAGGTAAGACCGCTTTTTCTTGTAACAGAAATTTTCTCAAGCAACGACAGCGAAAACCCATTTATTTTCAGGGAAGGCAGCTGGAATGAAACATGATTACCTGCGAACTTCTGATTCAGGTTTTCAATTAGTTCATCAATGCCGCTGTAATCGCCTGAAGAAAGTGAAGAGAGGCTTATTTCCTGCCAGCCGCCTTTTGTTACCATTTCGGTAACATGAGATATTATTTGCTCGCTGTTCTTCTGCCTGCATGGCCTGTACCAGTAACCCGCATGGCAAAAGCGGCAGCCGTTCGGACAGCCGCGCATTATTTCTACAGTACCGTGGTTATGTACAATTTTCATGCCTGGAACAGGATAAACGGCAGCTTCCTGTACAATATTTCCATCAGATTTGGAAAAATCAAAGTGTATAGCGCGCTTTGATTTTTCTTTTCCCTTAACCCAAACATTTGGATGAGATGAAATCTTTTTCAGCAGCTCTGTCCTGCCCTCCCCTGCTTTTTTAAGATTGGCTAAATCATTAGCAAGCTCAAAGAAACCCGCTTCAGCTTCTCCTATCCAGAACGCATCGATAAAGGGTGAATAAGGCAGCGGGTTTGATACGGCAGGCCCTCCTGCAATAATTATTGGAAATTTAATTAGGTTCCTATCGTCTTCCATATCGCTGTAAATATTATGTTCAATTGGTCTCTTTAAATTAATACGATCTTCACAATGAATAGGGATACCGGATACGTCAAGCATTGTTAATATACCGTTTAAGCCAAGTTCATATCCCAGCGTAAACATTAATAAATCAACGCTGGCAATGTTTATTCCTGTATCAAGACCGTATAATGGGACATTCCTGTCGCGTAACAATTTTTCAAAATCAGGAGCGGGTGCAAAAGCGCGCTCGCATGAAATACCCTGTATGCTGTTCATTCTATTATAAATGATCCGCATTGCTTGATTTCCCATTCCTATTTCATAGAGATCTGGAAAAGCAATTACAGTGTTAAAATTACATCCTTTTTTTGCAAGTCTTCCTACTTCGCCGCCGGTATAACGCGCAGGTTTATCAATATTAAGCAATAGGCTGCCCAATTCACTGATTGGGTCTATATATTCAATACTTTCAGGCACTAATGAATTAATCTCCCTGTCTTTTAACGATTATAGCGTCTTATATAAATGCTCAAGACAAGGCCAATTCCTATCATGGACGAGAGAATGGCAGAGCCGCCGTATGACATAAATAAAAGCGGAAGACCTGTAATAGGCATTATTCCCATTGTCATTCCGACATTAATAATAAAATGAAAACTGTACATTCCGGCAAATCCCGCACAGATATACCTTGCAAACGGATCATTTGTTATTTTCATTGTTTTCATTAATCGGATACATATAAGAAGGAAGAGAGCGAACACCAGCAGCCCTCCTGCAAACCCTGCTTCTTCGGAAAAAATGGAAAAGATAAAGTCTGTGCTTTGTTCGGGTAAAAAACGGTAATGGCTTTGCGTCCCCTGTAAATATCCTCTGCCCGTTATCCCTCCGGCCCCAATTGCAGTTACCGATTGAATGATATTCCAACCAGCGCCGCGCGGATCTACATTAGGATCCAGAAAAACGATAAGCCTCATCAGCTGATAGCTCTTTAGCACTATCCTGGCGACATAGGATACACCAAGCGAAAGAATAATTATGGTTGATCCGTATACAACCCAGAAGAAATATTTCTTTTTAAATTTCAGGTAGCCAAATAATGCTATGGCGGCAATCAAAAGAAAAAACAAAATTACAACAGCAATTATCCGAGTGTTGGTGAAAACCGCAATAAAAGGTATTGTTCTTTGTAAAATATATGTCTGCCATAACGGCAGAAACAGAAAAATGGCTGTAAGGGCAAAACAAAACACCATAAAAGCTACATAACGTAATCTAACTCCTGCCATAAATATCATTGTCAGTAAAATTGCAATATAAACGAGAGCGGTTCCAAGATCCGGCTGAAGAAGAACAATACCCATCGGAAAAAAAGCAATGATACAACTGATGAAAAAACGGGAAAATGATTCCCTGTTTCGGTCGGTATCCGCCAGAAAGCGCGCAAGCAGTATAATAACTGAAATCTTTACAAATTCCGACATCTGTAAGCCAACAGAACCAAATCTGATCCAGCGGGAAGCATTGGATACTATGTGTCCGAAAACAAGGGTATAAACAAGAGGTGCAATCGAGATAATATATATATATAACGCAATATTATAAAACCTTCGGTAACTAATAAATGAAAGCACTATTGCAGCTACAATACCGACAGAAGCCCAGATAATCTGCCTTATATATTCATTGGAAACAAGAATTCCGTCCGAGTTAATTCCTGATGAATAGATAAAAAGAATACCCAATACCATAAGCAGCAAAACAGGCAGTAGTAATAAATAATCAATTCCAAGAATATTCCGTATATTCATCAGTTTACATCCTGTCCCAGAAATTAAGTGCACGTACAGCAGCATTATAGTCCTGATTTGCAAAATATCCCTGATATATTATTGCGGTTGCGGTAGAAGCACTTGTGTACTGAACAGGAGTTGCCTCAATAAATACTGTAACAACAATCTGCTCATCAGGATTTGAACTGTTAAAAGGCCCGAACGAAGTAAACCAGGAATGCCAGCGATCAGAAGCGCCAATCTCAGCTGTGCCCGACTTTCCCGCAATCTGCACAGTATTCATGTTTAACGGCCATTGAGCGGTTCCCTGAGTGACAACAGCCCTCATATCCTGGCGTACTGCTTCATAAACAGAAGGAGATATGTAGCTTTCATGTATTACTTCATATTCTGTAATGTTTTCTATCGAATTTGTTACAGGGTCACGGACTTCTTTTAATACATGAGGCCTGTAAATCTTTCCGCTGTTTACTACCATGCTAACCATACTTGCCATTTGAAGAGGAGTTACAAGCGTATATCCCTGTCCTATTGACATATTCATTGTATCGCCCAAAACCCATCCCTCATGGTAACGGCGCTCTTTCCATCCGGGAGTCGGAACTAATCCTTCAATCTCACCTGGAAGGTCAATACCTGTCATTTGACCATAACCGTATTTACGCGCAAATTCCACAATTCTTTCTACTCCAACATTATCTCTTCCGACTGTCATATAATAAATATTACATGATTGGCAAAGCGCACCTCTTAAGTTCAGCCTTCCGTGTCCAGGGCGGTAATGACAATGCCAGTTACGGTTGCCGTAAGTCATCACGCCGTTGCACATAATTACCTGATCCGGTGAAAATACATTATCTGCAATAATTGCCGTAGTCATTATTATTTTAAAAGTGGAAGCAGGAGGATAGCTTGATTGAATTACCCTGTTAAGAAACGGTCTTGAAGGATCATCCATTAAAACACGAATTTCCGAGCTTAGTCCGTTTGTAAAAATATTAGGATCAAACCATGGATAAGAAACCATCGCAAGAATTTCTCCTGTTGAAGGGCGCATAACAACAGCGGCTCCGTTTTGATTGCCAATTGCCTTTTCTACCAATGCCTGGAGATTAGCGTCTATTGTCAGAACAAGATCCCTTCCCATTTCCGGAGGTACATGAACAACATTTTCGCGTCCCGCAATACGCCTGCCTCTTGAATCTACTGTTCTGGTTTCCCAGCCCTGTCTTCCCCTTAACAATTGATCATATTGTTTTTCAACTCCTGATTTCCCAATCATATCTCCCATTTGATAACCAAGGTTATAAAGACTGGTAAGTTCATCACGGGTAATGTCTCCTACATAGCCCAATATATGAGAAAGGCTTCCGACTTCTACATAATTACGTACAGATTTGATATGCCATGATATACCGGGCAGGTTATTTTTTCTTTCAGCAAGAGCTGCAATAACCGGAAATGGAACGTTAGATGCGATTTCTACAGGCTGATAAAGCTGAAGGTATTGGCTGGGAAGCTTTGCTCTGATCTCTTCGGCAGAAATATTTAAAATATCCGAGACAGATTCCAATAGATCATCCATTCCGTTTCGCGGAACATCGGCAGGTGTAATAGTAATTGCAAAAGTATCCCTGTTAATAACCAGGGGGTTTATATAATTTCGATCATATATTTCTCCTCTTTGCGTCGGAACAGAGTAAGTTCTTCGGGAAATATCCTGCGCACGCATTAAATATATCTCTCCCGATAGAATCTGCATGCTAAAAAGTTTTACTGAATAAATAATAAAAACCAGTATTAAAATTATTCTGAATATATTAATCCTGTTTTCATGATTTTCATGCATATCTAACTCCTTCCTATCAGGATTAGCTTGAATTTTCTTAACAGAAAAAATAAGAGCGGAGCGCTTAAAACATTAAGACCCAATTCGATCCAAAAGACATATGTTGTGAATGAATAAACGGGAACAACCTGACCCATAATCAGATGAAGAATAAAAATAATTAATGCCTTTAAAACAGTTGCCAAAGCACAAAGGATAACAGGCATGAATATATAATCAAAGAAGAACTGACCTTTAAAGATTCCAGCCAGTGCGCCTATTAATGTACGGATAAGACAATTCATACCAAGCGGAGCGGCGGAAAGAAAGTCATAGAAAAGCCCAGAGAAGAAACCGGAAACCTGCCCTGTCATTGTTCCGTTTACATAAGCAGAAAATACCAGAATACAGAGAGCAAGATCGGGAACAATTCCGAAAAATGCAATTCTGCTTATAACAGCAGATTGCAAGATTACTGCTATTATACATAAAACAACTGTCCATATAATGCTTTTAATCATCGATCTGTTCCTGCAATAATGGTATATCGTTGATTTCCTCTTCTATAACAAAAACATATTCAAGCCTGGAAAAATCAATCATTGGAATAACATCAATCTCCAAAGTAGTCTCATATTCCAGTGTATTGACTGCGCTTACTCGTCCAATATTAATACCCGGTGGGAATACCCCTCCCATGCCGCTTGTAACAATAACATCTCCGATGTTTATTTCTTCCCTTGCACGTCTTGGGATAAAGCGCATCAAAAGAGGAGATTCAGAATTACCCTGCCCTTCTATGATACCTTCAAAACGAGAGACAGAAAAACGAGAAGAAACTTGTGAATTTATATCAAATATCGGCATAACAAGGCTTTCAAAAGCGCCGGTTTGAATTACTTTTCCAACAAGCGCCTGGGTTCCGTTTTGCCAGGCTACAACAGACATATTATTCAAAACTCCGGAAAAACTGCCTTTATTGATTACTACTGCAGAAAAAAGATTATCGGGGTCCCTGCCCGATATTTGAGCTGGAATGTGACGGTAACGAGTGGTCCTGGAAAAATCAAGCTGTTCCTTAAGACGTGTATTCTCCTGATATATTTCAGCATTACTTCGTTCAAGCTCCTCAAAACGATCGAGCTGCCTTAAAAGGTTCGCGTGTTCCTGTCTTAATGTTGCGAGCTCTCTAATTGATAATACGCTTCTTGATATAAATGAATTAATCTCGTAAATACCTCCCCTCACACCGGAAAAGATGGTCAGTCCTGCATTTTTTATTCCAAGAATAAAATCTCTTGTTGATAATAAGAGAAATACAATCGAAATTAATACAAGAATTATAAAAACAAAAACGGAAAAGTTTACCTGCGTGTTTTGTGTTCTGCTGTTGCTTTTACGGACGCTACCTGTGTGTAGTTTGCCAAAGAATCCGCGATTCATCCTTTTATCCGTTTAATCTATCATAAATATTTCTCGTAAGATCAGCGCCTTTTATATAATCGAAATATCTGCCTGCTCCAAGTGCTACACAGATTTCTGGCTGTTCGGCAATAATCGCAGGAACTCCTGTTTCTTTCTGTATGAGTTTATCAAGCCCTTTCAAAAGAGAGCCACCTCCTGTCATCACAATTCCCCTGTCAACAATATCTGCCGCAAGTTCCGGAGGGGTTTTACCAAGCACTGTTTTTATTTCATCAATAATCTGAGTGATTGGGTCTTTCAATGCTTCTCTTACTTCAACTGAATCTACTTCAAGCCTTCGTGGTAGCCCTGTAATTGCGTCATTTCCTTTTACTTCCATTTTTTCAATTGTTCTTTCAGGAGCAGCATTTCCAATTTCAATCTTTAACCTTTCTGCCATATACTCACCGATTATCAGATTGTGAACGCTACGTATATGTTTAATTATCGAATCGTCAAATTCATCTCCGCCGATGCGGATTGCACTTGTTACCACCATACCGCCAAGAGAGATAACTGATATTTCCGTTGTTCCGCCTCCAATATCCAGAATCATATGGCCGGCGGGCTCCCTTATTGGGATATCTGCACCTATTGCTGCAGCCAGGCTTTCTTCGATTACACGTACTTCTCTTGCGCCGGATTTATACGCGCTTTCTTCCACAGCGCGTCTCTCAACTTCTGTGATACAGGAAGGAACTCCTATTACCATTCTTGGTTTGATAAAGCGGTATCGCGGAAAGACACGGTCAATAAAACAGCGAATCATTTTTTCAGTTGATTCAATATCCGCGATCACTCCGTCGCGCATTGGCCTTATCGCGATAATATTTTCCGGCGTTTTCCAAAGCATTCTTTTGGCATCCGCTCCAACCGCCACAATCCGTTTTGTTCCGCGTTCTACAGCCACTACAGAAGGTTCATTTAAAACAATGCCTTTTCCTTTGATATAGATAAGCGTATTGCAAGTTCCTAAATCAATGCCAAAATCTGATGAAATTCCGCCAAACATGCTTTTCTCCTTGATTATATATTAAGCCGTGCTCTTGCTTTTGCGTGAGCCGGATCCTGTCTGTACGCCAATCTCCATTCCGCTCTTGCTCTTGTCGTATCACCCTTAAGGTTGTAAATCTCACCTAATTGAAAACGAACTTCAGCATTTTCACCGGAATCAGTTAAAATTTTTAAATACTGCGTTTCCGCATTATCATATTCGCCGTTCGTGCTGTAGATTTCAGCTAACATTATACGAGAAATAACAACCGTTTTTGAATCAGGTGAAATATCAATACACCTTTGAAGATAACCATAGGCCGTATTATATTCTGCTAATGCAATATAAGAACGGGCTATTGACAACAGCAGGTTATCAGATGGAGGCCTATCAGGAACGAAGGCCATTGAAAATGCTTCAACACTGTTTCTGTAATCGCCAAAAGCTGCATACGCCAGACCTAGGTATTCCGGAATGTCAGAGGCTGGATACAAAAGATCGTTTGCTGTTTCCAGATATTTTACCGCCAAGTCGGCATATTCATTGCCTTTATATCCATATGCCTTTCCCAGTACATAGAAAACCCGGCCGTCGTCTGATGATTCTTTTTGAATAAGAGCTTTTCTTAATGAGAATATACATTCGTTAATAAAGATAAGCATATTCTGGTTATTAATCTGTGAAATTCCCATCTGATATGCAGAAAATCCGTTTATCGTAAGAAGAAAATAATCAATCGGCTTGTTAAGGAGAGCTATTTTACTTAATTTATATGCTTGTTCATAATCTCCACTATTCCAAATTTGTAAAATCTCCTGCCTTTCATTTCCCATGTTACTTCTAACGTTTGATATTAAAAGAAATACAGTAATAATAACCACGATAAAGAAAAAAACAAATATAAGAGCTCGAATTTTTTTGAGAAGGTATACATGCCGTCCATATCTGGACCAATATTTACTACTAAGCTCCATACTTGATGAGAATTCTATCTAAAATTAAAAAAAGTGTCAATTAACAACATGTTTTTTAAAAAAAATAAAGAAAAAGTATTGAAAAAATCTTTAAAAAAGCATATATTTTGCTTGTGATGAATCTGGCTGCCGTCCGACTAAAAAAATGTTTTTTGTAATAAAAATTACTAATGTTTTTAATCTTCGGAAGGAAAGTCCGGGCTCCGCAGGGTATGATGCCGGGTAACTCCCGGGATCCGGTCATTTTTAGCTAAATGGTCAGAGATAGACAGCGCCACAGAAAATAAACTACCCGATCAATACGGGAAAAGGTGAAAAGGTGGGGTAAAAGCCCACCTCGGCTGTAGCAATATCGCCGGAAAGATTCTGGTTTTACCGTGAATGGTGCATGGGTTTTGCTGTAAGTATAACTCAAATCCATTTTCCGGCAAAGCTGGAAAATGGCAAGCCTCATCAGGAGCAAAGTCAAATTGCGTACATAGCTTTAGCTGTACCGGTTGCCCGCCGGTTAAACGCTGGTAGACTGCTAAAAAAAACCGGAAACGGTTTTGTAAGACAGATGGCAGTATCTGACCGCCAAGAATACCACTGCTCATAAATCAAAGCAGAGTTATTTTTGATATTTTCAGTCAGGACAGAACCCGGCTTATGGTTCATCACTTTATTTAATCTTCTGAATCAATATTAACGGTTTCTTCTTCATCCTCTTCTTCGTCTTCTTCGTCTTCTATGTCATCTAGATCTGAAAGAGAGCCGGTATCTTCAGTATTAAAGTAATCTTCATCTCCGTCTGCTGATTCTTCGTAGTATAGAATTCGTGAGCAGTACGGACAAAAAACAAATTCTTCTCCAATGTGTACTTCATTCGCAAATTGAACAGGAAGAATCATGTGACATCCCATGCATACATTGCCTTTAATCGCTACAATGCCAATTCCCATTTTATTTTTAATTATTCTTTCAAACTTGAATACAACTTCGGTATCCAGATTTTCTGTAAGCTTACTTTCTTTCCTGCGAAGATTATCAATTTGTTTTTGTTTGTCGCTGATTTCAGTTTCGATTTTCTTTCTGCGATCTTCAAGATCCTTTTCCTGATGTTCAATTAAAGAAGCCTGTTGTTTTATCTGTTCATCAAGGTCAGCAAGAAACCTTTCTTTTTGCTGTAATTCCTTGCGGTATTGTTGCTCTTTCTCTGAAGCATCCTTAATTTCCTTGTCCAGAGCTTCATATTCACGCTGTGTGCTGACAACATCCATATTCTTCTCGGATTTTTCCCTTGAAGATTCAGCTTCGAATAGTCTGTTTTTTAAATCAACCTCCTCAGATTTAATTTTTTCATAATCGGAATTTTTTTCGATAAAAGTTTTCTTTAGCCTGTTTAAAAGCTCTTCTTGTGTTCCCAATAATTTGGGTAATTCCAGAATGTTTTTTTCAAGGCCGATTTTCTCATAAATGATTTCCTGTAATGATCTCAGTTTGTTCAAATCGTTTTCTGTTACCATTTTCTTATCCCTCCTGATTATTAATGATCTAAATAATCCTTTAATGGGCGGCTTCTTTTAGGATGCCTTAATCTACGTAGCGCTTTTGCTTCAATTTGCCTTATTCTTTCACGGGTTACATTAAAATACAATCCAACTTCTTCCAGTGTAAGCGAGTAACCATCATCAAGTCCAAACCGCATTTTTAGTACCTCCTGTTCACGCGCCGGAAGCGTGGAAAGAACACTGCCAAGCTGTTCCTGTAGTACTTTAAATGCAGTCTGGTTTGCCGGGTTTTCAACATCTTTGTCTTCGATAAAATCTCCCAATAATGAGTCTTCTTCTTCTCCGATCGGCGTTTCAAGGCTTATGGGTTCCCTCGCGACATTTTTCACCGATTTTACCCTCATCGGAGCCCACCCCAATTTTTCAGCAATTTCTTCGTCTGTAGGTTCCCGTCCCAATGACTGCAAAAGCTGCCTTGATTCACGCACTACTTTATTTATTTGTTCGATCATGTGAACAGGAACCCTGATAGTACGCGCCTGATCCGAAATTGAACGTGTAATCGCCTGTCTAATCCACCATGTTGCGTATGTTGAAAATTTGAAACCTTTTTGATATTCGAATTTTTCTACCGCTTTGATCAGGCCAATGTTACCTTCCTGAACAAGATCAAAAAAATGCAGGCCCCTGTTTGTATATTTCTTTGCGATTGAAACAACCAAACGAAGATTAGCCCTTATAAGCCTGTCCTTCGCGTTTTTCATCATTATCCTGCCGTGGAATATTTCATTTGCCATCTGATTTATATTATCTATCGGCTCTTCAAATTCCGCTTCTAGGTCTTTAAGTTTTCTTTCCGTTACCTGAACAAGCCTGATTTTTTCTTTAATCTCGTCAGAAGAAAGCTCCAGTTCTTTTTCCAGTTTTTCTCTTTCATCCTTTATTGTTAAAAATCTTCCAAGTGTGCGAAGTTCTTTCAAGGAGCCGACCTTCAGATGTTTTTGAAGGCGCTCCTGTTCTTTTATGTACCGTTTAATTTTCTTTGAAGCGTTGATAAATTTATCGGAAAAAGCCTGTATTTCATCAGGATGAATCTGTGAATTTTTTACAGTCTTCATTATCCTTTTGCGGATATTGGAACAATCCCTGTCTTCCTTATAATCCTCATCTTTTGCGATTAACAACTTCTTCTGTTCAATATAATTTCTCAGATCAAGCTGAATTACACGTAACGCATCCTTGTAGAACTGATTCAATCTGCGGTATTCAGTCATGTGCTCTGTAATTTCTTTTTTTGAAAGATTTAATTCTTTCATGTCTCTTTTTGAAAATGCTTTTTGAACAATATTGTAAAACTCAGGGATTATCATGCCTGATTTTTTAATTACATTCTTTATAATATTCTCGCCGTCTTCCATTTGTTTTGAAAGCTCTATTTCCTGTTCTGCAGTTAATAAATGTTCTCTTCCAATTTCACGAAGATATAACCTTATGGGATCATCTACAAGCGAAGAATCCTTGTCATTTCCGGAGGCGGATTTCTTTTTACCCGTTTCCTTGTTTTTATGGATATCGCTATCATCTTCATCCGAAGCGTTTTCTTCTTCAATAAGTTGAACATTATTAGCTTCCAGTAGCGTTAGAACCTGTTCGATCTTGTCTGAGTTGGTTATATATTCAGGTAGAAAATCGGAGAGTTCTTCATATGAAAGAGATTTTTTCTGTTTTCCATATTCAAGAAGCTTGAGAATCGCAGGATCCGAAACCTGCTCCATCGAGGGAGTAATCTCCTTAATTTCCTGAATCATCTCCTGTGCTTCGCTTTGTTTTATAATAAGAGTTTTACGGGCAGATTTATCGTTAAAATGTCTTAATAGAGGAGGTGCTTTTCTGCTCTTATATTTAATTGTTCTCAACATTTATTATCTTCCTTCAAGTTTTCGAATTTTTGCATCTAAAATCTTCTTTTCAGCAAGTAAATCATTAACATTTTCAATGGTTTCTGATTTTCTTTCGCTCTCTCGCATTTGGCTGTTTATCTCTGTAAGCCTCTTCTTTATAAGTTTTATCTTGATTAAATTTATCCCATCTTCCATAAACCTTCTCGAATCGCCTTTAAATTCCCCTGATGTTCCTCGGTTAACTATAAAATTGCGTAAGTTTTCATCATAAATTTTTATCAATAAAGAATCAAGACTGTTTTCGTCATGTTTATAACATTCCTCCAATGCAATAAAAATTTCCTTTGCGGTAATATCATCAATATCTTTTATCTTGATAACAGCGCGAAATTCAGGATACAAATCCATATTAAGCGCGATATTGGTAAGCAGGTTAAGTTCTCCGCTTCTGCGGATATCCAGCCTGGGTTTTGATCCAATAGCAGGATTATTGGATGTATCCGGCTTTTCATCAAATGTTCTGAATCTTGCTGTTTTCCATTTAAAATAATCATTCTGAACTGCGTTTCGTTCGATTTTAAAAAAATCAGCTATCCTTGTTATACTATCAGAACAGTCAATTTCTGATTCCAGTGCTTCCAAATACGGATACATATACTCCGTTGCGCTATTTATACTGCCTTTTGTCACATTGTATTGGTTTTTGCTATGTAAAATCAAGTATTCAAAATCATTTGTAGTAAATTTTAATATATTTTTCAATATTTGAGGGCCAAAATCCTTTAAAATATCCGCCGGATCTTTAAATTTATCATAATTTTTCGTATCAGTCTCTTTTTTTAACCCTTCATGCATATCTGCAACGGTACAGAAAATATTATTTTTTCTGCATGTAATAATTGCTTTATACGCCGCTTTTTTACCGGCCTCATCGTTATCAAATAACAGAATTATTTTATCTACCCACTGCCGTAAAAAGAACGCCTGTTCGTCAGTGAACGCTGTCCCCAAAGGAGCGACAGAGTTTGTTATTCCCGCTTGATGAAGAGCAATTACGTCCATATACCCTTCAGCTAAATATACAGTTTTACTCTGCCTCATCTGAGTTTTTGCCTGGTCTATTGCAAAGAGTGTCTGTCCCTTTTTATATATTTCGGTTTCAGGCGAGTTAATATACTTCGGCGGCTCTTTTCCGTTTGCTTGGATGATACCTGGTAAAGCCCTTCCTCCAAAAGCGACAATCCTGCCTTGCTTGTCAGCTATCGGGAACATCAGCCTTCCTGAAAATAGCGGAATTGTTTTATACCTTGATGAAAATAATCCTGACTTCGCGAGAAATTCATCGGAATAACTTTTCTTTTTTAGAAAATTATATAAAAAATCCCGATCTACGGGAGAAAACCCAAGCTTAAAAATATCTATCATCTCATCGCTTATTCCTCTGTTTTTTATATATTCCAATGCGGCATTACCAGACGGGGATAATCTTTCTGTTTGATTTAACTCTTCATTATCACCTTTTTCATGAAGAAAATGCTGAAAAGTTACTGTCAATCTTTTATACAGCTCAAAAAGTTCATCTTTCACGGAATTATCCTGTGCAGCTTCTGCAAAGAAACCTTCTTCATAAATAATTTCAATACTCATTTTTGCAGCAAGGTTCTTTATTGCTTCAGGATAATTAATTTTTTCCATTTCCATGATAAAGCTGATTACAGAACCGCCTTTATTACAGCCAAAGCAATAATACATTTTCGATTCCGGATCAACTTTAAATGAAGGGGTTTTTTCCTGTCCTGCACTGTGAAAGGGACAGCGTCCCCACCATCGTCCGCTTTTTTTTTCAAGCCTTATATATTCCCCAATAACAGAAACAGCATCAAGACGGGTATTTACTTCTTGAATTGTCGATTTGGAAATCAAGGCCATGTTTTTCAGGACTGGCTTTTTGTAATAAGCTGACCTGCGCTTATATGATCATCATAGGATGTAGAAAAATAATGCCTGCCGCTTGCAGGATCGGTTAGGCGAAAATACAGGTACTCGGTTTTTTGAGGATACATGGCGGCGGTCAGGGCGACTATTCCGGGAGCGGAAATCGGTCCCGGAGGAAGTCCCCGGTACATATATGTATTATAAGGATTAACAATTTCCAGATCGGAAAAATAAATAACATTCGGATGAGGTTTTTCTTGTATCTCTGTTATTATATATTCGACAGTCGCGCAGGATTGAAGAGCCATATTTATTCCAAGACGGTTATTAAACACACCGGCCATAACTGAAGCTTCATCAGATACTCTGTATTCGCGTTCTACAATGGACGCAAGAATAATTTTATCATTTATTTCCCTGGGGTTCATTGTATGTATTAATGGATATATCGTTTCAAGCTTGTTATAAAGATTATCCGCCATTGTCCTTACAACACGCTCTGCGGGAAACCCTGCAGGGAAAAAATAAGTGTCAGGAAAAAGGTAGCCTTCCATTGATTCACAGGGTATGCCGTACTGATTGATTATTTCAGGATTTCTTGCTGCCGAAAGAAAATCTTCAGCAGAGCAAATACCCGCTTCTTCAATATACCCTGCCATTTTTCGAAGTGTTACTCCTTCGGGGATTGTTACCCTGTATAGCACTTCCCTTCCCGATACAAGAAGACGGTGAATATTGACAGGGCTTGCTGGAAGCTCAAGCCTGTAAGTGCCGGTCTTTATAAATTCGCTGTCAAGGCGGCAAATTATATCCCAGAAGTACCTGCTTTTAATTAAACCTGCTTTCTCGAGACGCAGACCCACCGATTGGGAGCTTTCCCCCCTGCGGATATCAATCATGAAACTGCCGTCATCGTTCCTTCTTATTGCGTCAGTTTCTGAAAGAACAATATTTGGATCAACACTATGAACAGAAGAGTTCATATAAAAAACAGCGCCGAAGAAAACCGGAATTAAAATCAGAATAAATCCAATAATAAAGACTAGAGTTCTGAATAATACCGGTAATAATTTTTTCGATCTTTTAATTTGAATAACGAATCTCCTGATTAAATATTAATTTCCAAGCCTTCACAGGCAAGAGTTAATTCAATGCTTTTAATATTCATTCTCTCAAGATACCATCTTGCAGATTGCAATATTCCATAAAGTTTCTGGTCATCGTACGCTGGATCATGATGGAACATCACCATGTGTTTTATATCCCAGTTCACCGCAAAATCCACCGCAAGACTGAACGCGCTGTGCCCCCAATTATATTTATCAATGGCTTCGCCAAGAGTATACTGGCTGTCTATAATAATTAAATCCGCATCTTTAAAAAAGGTTGTATTTTCATCATTCTTTGTAAAGTCGCCCGAAGTAAGCTCGGTGTCTGTCGCGTAGATAAAACGTTTACCGTTCTCGTTAACACAATAAGCGCATGAACCTCCCGGATGGTTCATTTTTTTCATACTGATAACCCTGCCGTGAATATCAATTGTGTTCTCAATATAGTTGAATACCTTTCTCGAACCCATTGCGTTCATTTGAACTGGAAAATACGGATTGATCATCTGATCGCTTAACACTCTCTCAAGATCAGCAACAGGCGAATAAAAATCAATCTTTATTTTTGGGTTATATCCGGGAACAAAAAAAGGCAAACCCTGTATATGATCCCAATGAAAATGGGAAAGAAATATATGATAATGGGAATATATCTGCTTGCTTCCGGCATACGCATTTCCCATCTCCCGTATTCCTGAACCGCAGTCAAAAATTATACATTCATCCAGAGGAAAAGGAGTAGGTTTATTATCATTGAATGTAACACTTATACACGGGCTGTTTCCTCCGACAGTTCCGAATAGCCATGGAGGAAGACCTGATAAAAATCTTTCGCGGCTTTCGGCGTTTTCAAGGTCTTCAGGTTTTATTTGTTCAATGATTGAAGAAATCTTGCTTTTGATCCTTGACGGAGAGGCCGGTGTCGGAATGGAGCCCCGTACTCCCCAAAAATGAATAGTCATGTCTTTCCTTTAAATATTACCTGTCTCATTGAGTGTTTCACTGATTATAGGTTCGCTGGAACGTTGCTTTATATTCGCTTCTATTTCATTTTTTGTGTGCAGCTCTCCCGTATTTATACCCGGACACCCTGAAGCCGCCATGGCCCACGCTTTAGATGAAGCAACTATAGATTCCCAAAAGGGAAAAGTTACACACTGCAAAGGGCGTGCTTTATACACTATACATCCGTCTTCCCACAGAATACAGTCTTTATTGTTTTTTTCCTTTAACGAAAGAACATTATTACCATTCCAGTCGGAAACCCATTTGCAATATGTCTTTATAAACCCACTTCTTTCCATCTTCAGCGCAGAGACTAATCCAGCAAGGTCTTTTTCTGACAGGTACACAAAACCTGAATCAAACCGGCAACAGGCAGAACATCGTTTGCATGTAAAATCAAGGCCTGATGCGTAAAAAGGCACATTATCCATGAATGAAAGAATTTATAACATAATTAATGGAGTTTATCAATAGAGAATTGCATAGTTCAAATATCTTTTGTATCCAGTATTATCGTCACAGGCCCGTCATTTGTATAAGACACTTTCATATGCGCCTGAAATTCTCCGCTTTCACAGACAAGATCATGCTTTCTTATTAATTTTATAAAGTATTCATAAAGCAATCTAGCTTTATCAGGCGAAGCAGCGCCGTTCCATGAAGGCCGCCTTCCTTTTCTCGCGTCACCCAGCAATGTAAACTGAGAAACAACAAGCACCGCCGGAAGTATATCTGTTTCATGCTTGTTTCCTGCGGCTAAATCCCTTAATGAAAGATTCATTTTCCCGTCTTTGTCATTGAATATTCTAAGGTAGGCGATTTTCTCCGAAAGCCAGTCTGCATCTGTTTCACTGTCGTTATGCGCAACACCAAGATAAACAAGAAGCCCGCCTTCAATTCTGCTTTTAACAATGCCTTCAACTGTAACGGACGCTTCTGTCACGCGCTGCACTACTGCTTTCAAAATAAACCCCCGCTATTCAAGCCTTCCCGATTGATGTATCGCAACCCCCTCAAGGTTTATAGCTGAATAGGAAGATTCAAGCGATATTTTTCCAAGCACCTCAAGAGGACGTTCGGTATATATCGCTACAGGAACGCGGAATATTACAGGAACAATGCCTTCAAGCGATGTGCGCGTATCATATCCGACAAGCAGGTCAAAGCGCGTATACTCATCTGTTACCTCAACATTGGTAGCCATGCCTCTCCAGATTACGTGAACATTCCTGTAAATAACAGGCTCGTTATAGACATCATTATAGGATGGATTATCTCCCCTTTTAAAGTTGTCAAAACCAGGAACCTCCATGTTATCCATCATAAGACGTGCCCGGTTTTTAAGACCTTCAGAAGCATTTGATTCAAGTATGCGGTTAATGTTAATTTTGGCAGCTTCATCGCGGTAAGATGAAAATTGAGAGAGCGCTCTGTCATAAAGGTTTATCGCTTCATCACGCGTTAAAATATATCTGTAAAAACCTCCGATTTGTACAGGTTCGCCTCTTTCCTGGCTTGAAAGCGTATACTCAGCAGCTGCCCGCAGATTATTGGATTTGAACGGATGCGGAGCAATATTCAAAAAAGCAAGGATTCCGTAAACAGCCAATAAAACTGCCGCAAAGATTAATATTGCTTTAAAAATATCCTTGCCGTCTAAAACTGCCGCGGGAATAGGCGGAAATAATTTTTTCAATTTATCAGAGGCGATCCAGTCTGATAAATCTTCAGACGCTGAATGTTTTCGAATTGTCTCAAGGGCTTTTTTGGAGATTTTATTCTTAGGATCCATCTCCTGCACTTCAAGATAATAACTGACAGCCTGCACAGTGTTCATTCTTTTTAAATAAAGAACTGCATGTCCCAGCATTGTTCCAGGATCATTTATTTTCCTTTTTCTCGCAAGATCAAAGTTTTCTTTTGCTTCCAGAAAATTACCGGAATGAAGGCATATAACTGCATAAAGATAATAGTACCTGAAGGAATCGCGATAGCGGCTCTCATGATCTTTAAGCATTTTAATTGCGTCTTCATATTTGTTTTTTTTCGCAAGATAAGCGGCTCTGTTTAATATGGGATCATTTCTCATCTTGGAAAACAGCTACCTGTACCTGTTAATGGTACTCTCAATATCCACTAGATCCTGTTCGTTAAGATCTATCTCTCCGTTAATAAATTGGTTTAAGATATCCTGCAGCTTTAAAAGTATCAGGGTATTGGCATTGTCGCCCGTTAACTGCGCCTGAATAACTGCAGACTGTTCGATGTCTCTGATATTAAATCTGAATACAGTATCTTCAACAACAGGCAGTGTTACCGGTATTGTCTCTGTTTTTGTCGGCGCTGGTTCGGGAGGTTCAATAATATGATACAGGCCGACATCATCCTCTGTTGTAAGAAAAATTGTATAGATAAATGATTCGCCGCTCCTAAGAACAGACGGTTCATAAAAATAACATACTGCGGAATCAGAACTTAACGATCTTCCCTGCGAATATCTGAGTTTCCATGAAGCTGAGTACAGCCTTCTCCAGTTTGCAAAATGAATATAATCAGGTGCTTTGTGCGAATAATCCAATGGATTACCGATGCTTCCCATTAATGAAACACTGTTGTTTCGGCTAACCCATGACATATATCCCGAATCTTTCTCAGCGATGGTTTCGCTTTTAATCTCACGATTGTCAAGATAGAAAGGTATTAAACCGCGCCTTTCTCCCAGTTCGGTATCTATGGATATCTTAAGGCCGACTGAATAATTTTTATCTGTGTTATTCTGTACCGTATACGTTACCATTATTCCGTTTACAACAGATGAATTAACGGTCATTACCGGAGCAAATGTTTGTGTAACGGTTACAGAGGAAGATTCAAAAAGAAACGCGGGGTATCCGTTTTTATTTACAAGTTTTGCCCTGAAATTTTTCTCACCCAGCTTACTTACCTTACCGTCTACCGAAATTGAAGTATAGCTTGCCGGCTGCTCAACACTGTTAAACAACGGCGTGTATATCGTGGTGTTCGGGTTTGAAAGGTAAAAAAGCGAGAAGCTGCCTTTCTTCTCATTAAGTGTCAGATGGATATTTCCGTCTTTAATTTCATTGATTATGCTTTCACCTGCCTTTTGCCCCGACGCGCAGCCGAAAAGCAGGAGTGTCAGTAAAAACAGAAAGAAAAATGACTTGCGTATAATCAACGGTTTCCTCCCCATGGGCTTATCTGGGTTCTTTCCCTTAGAATATCCTGTAAATTGTTTTCCAGTTTTATTGCCCTGTCAATCAAGGAACCTGTTACATTAGGCTCTTCAATTATAACAGGCTGAGTTACCGCCGGCGCAGTTATTGCAGATTGAGCCGCAGTCTGGCTCGTTGTTTCGGATAATGGCACTGTATCTCGGTATTCATTTTCAACGCTCGTCAGCTCGGCAATACGCCTTTGATATAAATTAAGAGTATATTCATATGTTCTGATTGTTCTTTGGTACTCTTCGCTTGTTCGCAGCGTTTCCTCGTGGCTCCATTGCAGCAGAGCCAGAAGCTCATTTTCTATCTTTTTCTGCTTTATTATATCAAGACGGTAAGCGGATGCTTCAATTTTAGGGCTTTCCGGGTACCTGCCTATAACCCAGGCGTAGAACTTTTCGGCTTCATCATACTGCCCCATTGAATACAGACATTCACCCATCCAGAAAAAAGCGGCAGCTCTTCTATCTGACGATTCTCTGTCTGCATCAGAAGTGGAAACATTGTAACGGTTGAATAATTGCAGCGCTTCTTCAAAAAAACCCTGTATATAATAAACTCTTGCGCGATGATAAATAATATCTCTTGCGTAGACCGAGTTAGGAGCCCTTCTCTCAAGTTCCGCCATATCCAAAAGCGCCGAACCAAAGTCTGAATATGCCATCTGACTCAAAATAACCCAATAAAGAGCCTGCGACCAGTCATTTATGTTTGCGGCAATTTCCTGCGCACGGCGGAATTCAATAGCAGCCTCCTGCCAGCGCGACATCTGGTAGAACAATATCCCGTTTTGATATCTGCGCGCATATTGATCTATTCCGCTTTCCTGAGCATACGAAAATACACCTGATATCAGTACTAATAAAATCAGCCATATTATGCAGCCTCTTTGCCTCATAAACATATTATATAGAATTTCGGCTTTAAATGCCAACTTTTTAACAATTTGGAACGATTATAGTAAGTAATTGATGCGGAAATATTGACAATTATTTATACTTTTGTTATACTTGCCGTATGAAAACAGCGATATCATTACCGGATACAGTTTATTTCGCGGCGGAACAGACCGCTCAATACATGGGAATTTCAAGGAGCGCTCTGTATGTTAATGCCATATCAGAATATCTGAAAACCAATAACCGTAAATATATCACTCAAAAGTTAAACGAAGTTTATAGCGGCGATTATTATAGTGAATTTGAGCCGATATCAAATGCCGCGCTTGAGAGCATCATGGAATTAACAAAAAATGATACGTGGTGAAATATGGCTGGCAGAATTTGGAATACCCTTTGGGAGTGAGATTGGTTTTAGCCGTCCTGTCCTGATTGTTCAGGATGACAGTTTTAATGAAAGCAGAATCAGAACAATAGTCGTACTGCCAATAACATCAAATCTGCGTTTATTGGATGCTCCCGGCAATGTATTATTAAGAAAAAAAGAATCAAAATTACAAAATGATTCCGTTATAATTACCGCGCAAATTTACGCCATTGATCGCAGCAGGTTTAAAGAAAGAATTTCCAAAGTTTCCAAAGAAACAATGGTGCAGGCGGAAACAGGCATGAGGCTGGTTTTAGGGATGTTAAGTTAAATTATTCTTTTCAGCAGGTCAGGGTAATTAACAGCTTCTTCCAGTACTCTTGACATGGCTGCAGTATATCCATCACTTAGAGATTTCCACCAGTCCAATGATGTCTTTGATAAACGCAGGGTACAGTTTACTTTTTTCGTGCTTCAGAATTTACCTTTTTAAACTCTGCCAGTTCTTCGGCGGTTAGTCTAGGCGCATCATTGGTATAGATTACAGTACGGGTTGCTGCAGTATTTATTTCTGCAATCTGAGCTTCAGTAAGCTTTTCGCCAATTGATAGGGTCTCTTTCACCATTATGAACCCTCCGTTCATTTTCACCTGCTATTTAGCTGTTACAGACTACTAGCCTTGTACAACGGGCTGTACCAGTCTTGTACAAGGGTTTGTACTAGCCTTGTACAACAGGCTGTACTAGCCTTGTACAACGAGCTGTACTACTGGGAGCGCACAACACGAAAACCGATACTGTAGTGCCTGGTATCAGGAAAGAGGCAGCCACGGACCGCAGAACGAATGCCCGTAGCGGAATTGTTAATACCCCCGCCACGTTCCACTCGGCCAATGCCGGAAGCCGCGCCATACGGATTTGTCTGCGCGCCTGAGGGGTATGTTCCATACCAGTCCCAGCACCATTCCCCTACGTTCCCGCTCATATCATATAGACCAAGTGAGTTGGGCGCTTTAGTTCCTACAGGATGCGTACTATCTCCGCTGTTATCCGCATACCACGCTACAGCGCCTGCGTTATTGCTCCCCGAATATGTATAGATTAAGGGGTCCCTGCCTCCTCCCTTAGCAGCGTATTCCCATTCTGCTTCCGTAGGCAGGCGGTAACCGTTTGCGTTCCAGTTGCATGTTATGTTATTTCCGGAGCTGCCGTAAACAGGCGTTAACCCTTCTTTAAGGCTCCTCTTGTTACAGTACTCTATAGCTTCATACCAGCTCACATAATACATTGGATAATTATCTCCCTCGCCGCGCAAAAACAATGTTCTGTCCTCCATATCACGCTGCTGGCGAATAGTTGTTCCCATAACATCAAACCATTCTTT
>WQSQ01000030.1 GCA_009787775.1 Treponema sp. | reverse complement strand
GTACTGATAAATCAGCCTTCGTTTCTTGTTTTAATTTTCAATTCATTAAAAATAGCATTGCCTGTAACAATAGGCGCTCTTTTATCCGGTCTATTAACCGCTTACGGNTTTACAATCTGGAANTANAAACATAAGGAAAAATTATTTCTTGTTTTTATTGTTGTAATGCTGATGCCGCTTCAGGCAGTNCTTGTTCCNAATTATATAATCGCTTCCATTTTCGGAATACAGAGNAGTTACCTTGCGATAATACTTCCGGGGATTTTCTCGCCATTCAGCGTATTTCTCTCGCGTCAGAGCATGAAAGTAATTCCGGAAGCTTATTTTGAATCCGCGAAAATTGACGGAGCGGGAAATTTATACATATTTATTTACATACTGATTCCTCAGCTTAAATCCACCATTGCAGCCATTTGCATGCTTACCTTTATAGAATACTGGAATGTAGTCGAGCAGGCTATAATTTTTATTGATAATTTCAGACTGGAACCGCTCTCTGTATATCTTTCGCGTCTTGCGGACGGAAGAACAGCGTTAATTTTCGCCGCGTCCTGCATCTACATGTTCCTGCCTATATGGTTTTTATTATCAGGCCAGCGTGATCTTGAAAAAGGAATTGAATTATCAGGAGTGAAATAATGCTTTTAAAAGGATTTATTATATGAAATTAAACAAAAAAACAGCAGGAGCTTTAATTTTTATTTTACTCGTTTTACTTTTGTTCTTTTCCAGAACCATCTATACATATAATATGCCGCAGGTAACCGGAACAAAGCCGTCCAGAGGAACGCTTAATAAACTGGAAATTTCTTCCGGTATAGCAAGATGGGCTGAGACTGAAAATATATACGCGGCCTCCTCCGGCGCAGCGGGGAAGGTATATGTTCGCGAGGGAGAAAGAGTTGAAGAAGGCCAGATTCTTTTTGAAATGGATTTTAATATTCCGGCGGCACAAAGACGCCTTTCTGAAATAGACAATAATATCAGTAAGCTGGAAGCGGATATCAGATCCCTGTTTTCAAGATTGAACAATATCCTCCAGGCTCTTTCATCTGAGGGAGGAAAAAACACCGAATATTCATCAGCGGGGTCGGAGCTTATCATAATGGAAATCAGCAGGGCAAACATTGCGTTAGCTGACGCGCAGCTTTCTTTCAGTTACGGAATGCTGAGTAGAAACGAGCTTATAAACGCGGAAAATAACATTAAAGCGCTTTTATATAAATATGAATCGGAAATACATGATATTGAACATACAATCGCGTTAAAACAAATTGATTTAGCCAGTCTGAGGCTGACCCGCGAAACAACCGAAGAAACACTGCGCGATTATATAAATAATACGGTTATAAGAGCTCCCTGTGCCGGGGTAATTCTGGATATTTACGTGGAAAGAGGGAAATATTTCAATGAGAACACGCTGCTTGTCAGTATCGGGACAGGAAGCGGATTTATTGTGGAATGTAATATTTCCCTTGATAATAATTTTATCAATCCGGGAGACACATGCCAGCTTGTAAATTCAAACGGCGCGCTTAACGGAATTGTGGGGCGTATAAGGCCTTCAGCTAACGGAAAAACAGTAACCATTTCAATAACTTCCGATGATGTTTCAGACGGTGAAACATTTGATATTACTTTTGAAAAAGGAAGTACAGCATCTTTTACCCTTGTCCCAAACAGAGCAATAAATCAGGATAATGACGGTTATTTTTTGTATCAGATAAAACGCCGCTCCGGCATAATGGGTCAGGAATATTACCTTGAGCGGCTTAATATTTATATCGGAGATTCTGATCATCAAAACACGGCGGTTATTAGGGGAATAACTTTTTTTGAGCCTATTGTTCTTGTAAGCGATAAATCACTTGAAGCGGGAATGACGGTGACGCTTAAAAACGCGGAGGACTTTTTTGAAAATTAGTTTTCTATCCGCGAAATTAAACATATTTTGCGCAGCGGTTTTTCTTCTGACTGTGCTCGCGCTGTTTGCCATTGCTTTTCTCGCGCACAATGGCGGAAAGCGTAATCTTTTGCTCGTAACGTCTTCACAAACAGGTTCACATGGAATTAATGTTAACAGAATCGAAGAGTTTACAGAAAGTGATTTTCTTTTGACTTATGAAATATTGTCAACAGAAAAAGTCTCTCTCTCTTACGCTGATTTTTCCGTTACTCTTGTCAGAACAAACAGCTGTTATCCGCAAATTATAAATTATAGTTTATCCGAAGGAGCTTTTTTTTCAAAACAGGCATGGACAGGCGCTCAAAGACATGCCGTGTTAAATGAAACCGCAGCCAATTCAATATTTGGAAGCGTTAAAATCGCGGGCAGCCAATTTAAAATTCGAGGCGAAACATGGATTGTAACAGGCGTAATAGATGACGGAGATAAAAAGTCAAACCGCGTTTATGTTCCTTCTTCAATGGCCGACGGGTATGCGTATAATTTTCTTGTATTAACCGCGGGTTTCGATGAAACATTAATAAAAAACAGCATGAAAAACTTGGGTATTCATGATACAAATTATGATTTTTTCACTCTTGATACAATTATTAACCTTCTTTTTGAACGGCCTCAGATAATGCTCTACTTTCTTTTTTGTTTTATTTTTATATATATTTTTATTATATTAACAGAAAAGTTAAAAATTGCTGCCGCTGAATTTAAAAGTAAATTAAATAAACATTATTTCAAACAATTATTTCTTGAAAACCAGAAAACAGCGTTTAAACCGGTATGGCTGGCCTCTCTGCTTGTTCTGTGTCCCATTCTAACGCTTTTTTTATTACTTCACTCGGTTTCAATCATTCTGCCCTGGCAGGATATCGCTTCATTAAAAGGCAAGCAGGAACTTTTCTTTCCCCTTGTTGAAAGACTTTATAATTTTAATCAGGCGTCAGGTTTCCTGTTTGTTTTTTCATTGATTTTTTTATGTTTTTCTGTCATAGTATTCATAAGGAGAAAATAATGCAATATTTAAATTTTGATAAAACTTCCATTTATAAAAAATTACCGGAACACGCAAGAAAAACTTTTAGTTTTAAAAATTCCCTTGACGCAAAAAGGGTAGAAAACTGTATTGTTCCGATGGCAGCCGGACTTAAGTATTCATGGGCGGCAAAGGCTGTTGATGATGAATGTGTTAAACTGCTTCAGGAACTCGCGGACGAGACAGAGCTTACCGCGAAATACAAGGCCCTCCTTAACGGGGAAATGATGAACACAGGAGAGAAACGCAAAGTACTTCACCATCTTTTAAGAGGCGAACAGGGACAGCCTGTCATTGAAAACGGTAAAAATATAGGAGATTTCTATCGCAAAGAACTATCCCGCTTCTGTGATTTCGCTAAAGCTGTTCATGACAACAAATACAAGGGAACTACAGGTAAACCGTTTAGCACTGTAATTCAGATTGGAATCGGCGGCTCGGATTTAGGCCCGCGCGCTCTTTATCTCGCTCTTGATAACTGGGCTGAAACTGGAGGCAAAAAGAAACTGAGCGCGAAATTTATTTCCAATGTCGACCCGGATGACGCTTCGCAAATTATTTCATCATCGCCTCTTGATCAGTGTTTATTCATTCTTGTATCAAAAAGCGGCACTACGCAGGAAACGCTCGCCAACGAGCTTTTTGTCAAGGATAAACTGGCAAAGGCAGGACTCGATCCAAGCAAACACATGATCGCTGTAACAAGCGAGACAAGCCCTCTTGCGCGTAACAGCGCCTATCTTGATTCCTTCTACATTGACGATTATATCGGAGGCCGTTATTCCTCCTCTTCCGCTGTCGGTGGTTGTGTTCTCTCTCTTGCTTTCGGTCCTGATGTATTCAGGGAATTTCTTGCCGGAGCCGCCGAAGCGGACAAACTCGCTCTTGAAAAAGATATTAAAAAGAACGCCGCTCTTCTTGACGCGTTAATAGGCGTTTGGGAGCGCAACTTCCTGAAGCTGCCGTATACAGCGGTTCTTCCGTACAGCCAGGCGCTTTCGCGTTTTCCCGCTCATCTTCAGCAGATGGACATGGAATCAAACGGAAAAAGAGTTAGCCGCGACGGAGAACCTATAAATTATGAAACAGGGCCTGTGATTTTTGGGGAGCCGGGAACCAACGGACAGCATTCTTTTTATCAGCTTCTCCATCAGGGAACTTCCGTTATCCCGCTTCAGTTTATCGGTTTTACGGAAAGCCAGAGAGGCGATGATGTAACGGTTGATAATTCAATCAGCCAGAAAAAACTTGCAGCTAACCTTGCCGCGCAAATTGTGGCTTTCGCGAAAGGACAGGAAAGCGGAGATCGTAACAAAGAGTTTCCAGGGGGAAGGCCGTCAAGTTTAATTTACGGAAAGCGCTTAACACCTTCTGTTCTGGGAAACCTTTTGGCTCATTATGAAAACAAAGTAATGTTTCAGGGTTTTGTGTGGAATGTTAACAGTTTTGATCAGGAAGGCGTACAGCTTGGAAAGATTCTTACAAAGAAGGTTTTATCCGGAAATTACGGAGACAGCGCGCTTGAAGCGTACAGTAAACTACTTGGAGTTATTTAATTTAGATGTCATGCTACCTGACTTAATGGGAATATGAATTTAAATGTAAGGCCGTTTTCTGTAGAGTTAACACTGATTGTTCCGCGGTTTTCCTTTATAATATCTTTAATAAAACTTAAGCCAACGCCGCGGCCGGCTGCTGTACTTGTTTCATCAGCTGTTGAGAATTCCGGCAGAAATATAGAGCCAAGAAGAGTTTTCCTGTCTACAGGTTTACCTGGATTTAATTCCATGTATTTAGCCTTAATTTTTTCCCAGTTAAGCCCATTGCCGTCATCGGAAAACATTACTTCAGCTTTACTGTCAACCTTTTTAATACTGAATGTTAATAGCCCTTGAGGATTTTTATTCTTTTTGATTCTTTTATCTGCTGTTTCAATACCGTGAAAAATGGAATTTCTTAGGCATTGGTTTAAAATATCCTTGATTGGCTTGCGTAAATCGGATTCCAGAATACCCAAGTCGATAAAACCAACCTGCACTTTAACTTTTTTACCGAGCTCTCCTGATAATCTCTCTGCCGCCTTGGAAAGGGTGTTTACAAGTATTTTATCCATTTGATTTGTAGTTTTGTAAGCGCTTATTTTCTTTGTTACCGCTATGTATGAGTCCATTTCCTGCATTAATTTTTCAATTTTTACTGCAAGCCCCAGAATATCATTCGTAGAAACCGCGTCTCTTGCGGAGATTAGTTTTACCTCATCTTCAAGTATATGAAGTTTTTTTGCAAGGGTTTCCAGATCCAGAATTAAAGCATTTGATTTTATTGCATGGATATACTGGAATATTTTTGTAGCAACCTGCTTCTCCGTAAGGCTTTTGTCTTTTAAAAGTGAATTGATATTATTAAAATTGGTTTCAGTGTCTTCAATAAAGTTCTGGAAAACATGAGGATCGACCTTGATGACATCGAACAAGTTCTTCATTTCAGTTTCCTGAACATCTTTCTGAGACTGAAGCTCTTTTTCAATTTCTTTTTCTCTTGATATATCATGAACAATTCCGATGACAACAGGTTCTTTATTGGATTGCTCAACTAACTGGAATTTTGTACTTAAATACTTTATATCATCATCTATTTTATACTCGAACTCTGAAATAGGATTTGCTGCTTCAAGTACCTTTGCGCTTTTATCCTTGCCAAAGATCATATTAAAATAACCTTTCATTACCTGAAGCTGTTTTGAATCAAGCGAACTGCGTAATATATCCAGAAAGTTTTTTCCTGCAAGATCTGAATCATAATAAGAAAGAACAGTAATTAACGTACTGGAATACTGAGGAAGGATATTAAGATGCTTATCCATGAGGAAAATACCTTGGTTGATATTATCCTTCATTGTTTGAATCATATCTTTCTCACTAGTAAGTTCCGCCATAAGTTCCATTTCTTTGCGGTCTTTTAAAACGCCAATCCATTCATAAATCACGGATAAACTGAGAATTAATATGTAAACGCCGATAAACCTAATGCTTATTTCGGTATCAGGTGTAATTACAGAAATATTTGTAAAAATAAATATTATTGACGCGGCAAGAACCAGTACTGATTCAATTACGCCTACTGTCATTTGGCAGAGAAAGATTACTATAGGCGGAAACGAAAAAATCCAAACCGCTGCCCATAAATCAAGATCACCTAAATATAAAAGATAACAACAATATGCTCCGAAGACCGTTACAGGAAAAACCGGAACATATTTTAAGGGGATTTTTGAACGTATCATAATAAGAGCGGCTAAACAAAGGAACGCGATGCCGAAGTCAATAATCGCCCTTGATATATCAGCGTTTACTAATGTAATGCCAAGTATTACCAGAGGAAAGATTGCGACCATGAATATCCAGTTCATGGTCATGTATCTCACCTGTTCTTTGACATTAATTAGCTGAAGATAACGTCTTCCAAGAAACACTGAAAGAAGAAAATTCTTCATTTGTTCTTTTTTCACTTTGAATGCTCCATCGCTATTGAAAGGCAAAACTCCTGAGTGTCAAATATTGCAAACGGTATACAGATAATCCGGGCTTTTTCTAACGGCCAGACAATAGAATGTGATTTCCCCTTGATAATGGATGGCATTGATATTTTGATGCGATGTTTTTTCTCAAAAATATTTTTAACATTTCCGACAATAATGTTGACAATTTCTCCCAGCATATCGGTAACTTCGTTGTCAACTGCTGTATACTCTTTGCCTGTCAGGATATTTGTAAGCCTGAAGGCAGTTTCCTCTTTAAGGGAAATCGCAACTGCTCCGTGCGCTTCACCGGAAAGTCCTATAATTCCGGAGATATCCCAAATTGATTCAAATTCATCTTTTGATACGAAGAAAGCTCTTCCAGCTTTTACCTCCGTATTGCATAATTCACGAAAAACATCTTCGCTGCCTTCTATGAAGGGCTGAATAAATTGCTCCATCTTCCTACCTCGCTAAAACCAGGATTTCCTGTACTTTTTCCTTGAAAACTTTCGCATTGACGGGTTTTACGATATAATCTGTTGCTCCACTCTGGAGAGCTTCAATCACGCTGAATTTTCCTCTTTCTGATGTTACCATTATAATCGGCAGGTCTTTATATTGTGGCATAGTTCTTACCATTTTTAAAAATTCTATTCCATCCATACCAGGCATATTCCAGTCCAGAAAAACAATTGTAACGCTATTGTTTTCCAATAACCGGAAAGCCTGTTTCCCGTCTGCCGCTTCCAGGCATTGGAATGAAATTTTCATTTCTGCAAAGGTATTTTTGACGATGTTTCTCATTATTATACTGTCATCGACAACCAGAATTCGTACCATTTCAGATATACCTCACTTAAATAATAAATAATTATGATACTGTCAGCGGTTGTTTGTCAAGATTAACTTTATATTGCGTTTATAGATAAAAAAATTTTAACTTGATTTTCACATGACGGATGCAAAAAAATTAGATTTTTAACCATGGACGTGCAGGAATCTTCTCTTGTTTTATTCTACATGCAAAGTTCAGTAATAAACTGCACAACCTGTTCAAAAGTCTCTGGTGTAAGGCGCGAAGGAGTATCTTTAACATTGTTTATATTGCACCATGTTTCCGGGAGATTGCGTTTCTCATTGGGATTGTTAACCCTTCCCAATATTATTTCATCTGCGAAATCTGATCTGTTTCTTAGTAAGACTTCGTATCTTTCCGCTTCCTGGGCTGGCAGAATTGTAATGGTTTGAGATGCAAGACCTGCTCTCAGGAATCCGATGTCATCTGAAAACGGAGTTGGAGCCAATAGGACTTTATCCAATCTAAGACGATTGACTGTAACAAGAGCATGATCGCGCAGTTGTAAAATAATGCTTCTTAATTGGTTTATGTTGGGACGTTCAATGTCTTTTAACATATGATCTGTTGTAGTTGAAATAATAAAAACATCTCCTGAACCGCATGAATCAAAATTATAAATTCTTGCTTTCCCAAGCCCCCAGCTTTTTATTTTTTTTGCAAGCGTGAATGAGCCTTGGTCTTCAAGTTTTTCACCTAGATAAAGTTCTTCCTTATCAGTAAATACGATTATCCAGTTATTAATATTATTTTGTATAAGTAAAGTTGCGGCTTTTAACAGGTGAAATACGGCGATACTGTTGTCATTTGCGCCCGGGCTTCCAGAAACACGATCGTAATGTGCGCAAAGAAGATACGGACTTTTTCCCTTGAATGAAATAAATCCGTCAGCAGAGCGAAATGAGTTTTGTTCCTGAACACTATGCGAGGTTATCCTAGGCGGAAAAATAAAAATATGCCTGTTTCCTTCTATGTTGATGACTGTAGTTTTTAATTTAAGTCTCTCTGCATGTTCAATAAGTATAGAATAACGATCCGCCTTATCTGCTATAAAATCAAAATAACGGTTGTAAGGGCTAACCTGCGCCCACGGTTCTAATTTATTCGTTTTCATTTAAATAATTTTTTCCGCCTTAAAAAAACGGAGGGGAGTCACAAACTGTTCCTGATTTTTAATAATTTTAAGTTCAATCGGCTTTAAATACTCCTGTGAAGCTGTTTTATAGCTCGCTTCGAGAATGCTGTAGACTGAGGCGGTGCAAAGCTCCAGAGTTTTTATTATATTTTTTGTTTCAAGGTATCTTGATAAAAATACAGCAGTTGTCATATCCCCTGTCCCCGCAATGTCGCCGCCAAGCGGCAGTTCAGGAGTTGTAGTTTTACACATAATAGCGGCAGTGTCTGATACGCTTTTTCGCATGGAAGCAATCATACCAAGCTGCGGAATTTCCCCTTCAATGTCATTTTTCTGTTTCTCCCTGAAACTGGTTACAAGAACAACAGAAGGACCTGTCTCATGCAGCTTGTTTACCGCTTTTAGGGCGTCTTTTATATTTTCAATATTAATGCCTGTAAGAACCTGAAGCTCAAACTGATTCGGGCATACAATATCAGCTAATGGAACAAGCTCATCTTTTATTATTTGTGCAATTTCCGGCTTTACATAGAATCCGCGCCCTGTATCTCCCATGACAGGATCGCAGGCATACAGTGCACTAGGCGAATACTTGCGCACTTTTTTTACTGTGTCAATTATTATCCTGCCTGTTGCTGCGTCTCCGAGATAGCCTGACAGTAATGCATCGCAGTCTCTAAGCGCACCTCTTTCTTCAAGGCCCAAAACAAGCTCTTTTACAAGCTCCGCTTCAAGCACTTTTCCTCTCCAGACACCGTAACCTGTGTGATTTGAAAACTCTACAGTGTTAATTGCCCAGACAGAATGACCGAGACGCTGCATAGGAAAAACAGCCGCCGTATTTCCCGCATATCCGTAAACTACATGCGACTGTATTGATAAAATCGCCATGTCAATTCCTTAATTTAAAAAGCCTACCAGCAAGCATGGTAAGAAAACGCCAGAACTTTCCCTTGTCCTGACCGTATTTTCGCGTAAAATCCCCGGCGGCTTCCGGGAGGGAATAAGTACCGTATTTCTTCTTCAGGAAATCCCAGTGCTTGATAATCCAGACATAAAGATCCGCTTCTGTCCTTCCTGGAAAATTTACCAAAAGCCACTGTTCTTTTATTACAGTAATCACCGGATGAAACACGTTGTTATACCACGAAACAATGGCGTCTTTAAGCGGAATTTCTTCGCTTATATCCTCATTTAAATAATATTTATGAACAAGTATATGATTGTAAATTACATCGTAACGGCCCGGGGAACTGAAGTCCATATCCCAATATTTTGTAAGATCGCCGAAATGTGTTTCTTTATAAAATATTTTTTTTTCGAATCTTATTAATGCATCCTTGAGCTCTTCTGTGGTCATTGATGGTTTTATATTGATCTCTGTTGAAAGGCTGATAACTTCAGCATCAATAAATTCAACATTTTGCATCTTTGCCACGGAGACACGGTGATTTCCGTCACGGACAAAATATACACCGCCTATTTCATAAAGATGGATCGGAGGCAGAATTACATCCCTTATATGCGCCATATCGACACTTTGCCAGCGGTGGCGCAGATGATCTTTTTTGGGAAGGAAATACTTATTAAAATCGCGGTAACGGCCTTCGCTTCCGACAATTAATTTTATCGGAACCGTCTGGTTGCCCCTGTAAATTTCATTCTTTGGTTTTAATATATCCCTGACATCGCTGAAAGAAAGCAGCCTGTCATTGTCGGTATTTAAAATATTTTGAATCTTTGAAAGTACAGCTTTGCCTCTTGCTCGGGAGAAGTCAGCAGACGCCTGTTCTATGGCTGGATCGTAGTCCATTTCAATCTCCGGATGCAGTTTCAAAAACGAAATGATTGTATGCGTTTATAACCATTGTATTCTCCCATTGTGTACAGCGTTCTTCACACATATCATATAGATGAATATGGCCGTGTACTAGATACTTTGGCTTGAATACCTTCATTAACCATAAAAATGCCTTAAATCCGCTGTGACATAAATCACTCTTGTCATGAATACCTTTTGGCGGAGCGTGAGTTAAAAAGGCGTCAATAAACCTTCCGTGTACAATACGGTTCCATAGAAGCCTCGGAACAAGTTTTACTGCTTCCATAAACATTTCAAAATCCGTGTATTGATTATACCCTCTGTTATAACGCTTGCAGCCTCCAAGCCCTGCAACAATGAAATTTTCTTCCTTTTTTACCTTGTTTCCGACATGAATCGCACCGCAGCCCATATAATTTTGTTCATCATGTATTACTGTCAGCGGAGAATTCGCTAAATTTTTGTAATATCTTAAATCGTCTATATGGTGATTCCCAAAAACAAAAAAAAGCGGTTTATTAAGATTTGATATAATAAAGTCAAGATAGTACAGTGGCAGATCTCCCGCGGACAGAACAATATCAACATCGGCAAATCGCTGTTTTATGCCTGGTGAGTATATTAAAGGGTCGATATGATCAGAAATGCACAGTATTTTCAAAACCAAGGCCTTTTTTTACCGATAATTTAATAAACTATATTATTTATTTTAATATATATTGGATGTATAAGGGGGAATAAATAATGAAAAAGATCATATTTATTTGCTTATTAATAATTATAGCAGTTTTTTGTTACGGGCAGTCAAATTTTACCAAAGGCGAAGAACTGATGATGTATAACAAACCTTCAGAAGCTCTGGAATTCCTTATCCGCGCCATGTCGGATGATCCTTCCAGCGTTACTGTTTATCTATACCTCGGTATAGTGTACGAACAGCTTGGCATGATGGATGAAGCTATTGCCATTTACAGGCGCGCTCTTCCGATAGCCGGGAACCTGTCTGCCAATGTGGCAAATAATCTTGGTAATCTTTACTTTCACAGAGGTAATATTGATATGGCAGAACAGTATTATACACAGGCAATTGGTTTTAACGGTGTTTTTTCCGGCGCTTTTCTTGGCAGAGCGAATATCCGGATAAAAGCTGGCAATTTACAGAATGCCGTTGCCGATTATGAACATTACCTTACACTGGAGCCGCGTTCTCCGCAGAGAAACAGTATTGAGCAGCTTATAACATTAATTCGTTCTGAATTCGCAGCTGAAGAAATGAGAAAGCTTATTGCTGAAGAAGAAGAACGCAGGATTGCAGAAGAAAGGCAGAGGCTGCTAGATGCGGTTTCGGCTTCTCTTCAATCTGTGGCTGAATCAAGTCAGGGTATTTCATTCGGCGCCGAAAGCGTTGAACAATATAACGGCGAATTTGAACTGGATTAAACATATAACGGAGAGGAAAGCAAGTGAAGTTATCAAAAAAGCAGTTAATTTTATTAATTTCCATTTGCGCAGTATTAGTTATCGCCGCTGCTGTATTTTTTATATTTTTTTACAGGAGCGATGGAGACATTTCAGTCAGCAGTTCATTGGCTGATGCAAGGAGAGAAAATACATTAAGACTTGCCTCTGTTTATGCGGAAAGCGGGGAATTCGGCAGAGCGCTGGATTTGATTGACAGTCTTTTAATTGACAATCCGGATGATGAAGCCGCACGTGCTCTTCAGCGCGCTATTTTAAACATAGATCGAAACGGTATTGATTCAACAGAAGCTCTTCTTGCTGCGCAGCGCCAGTTCCTTGAAGAACAGATGCGGCAGAATCAGGAACTTGCTTCCAGCCTGAACAGGCCTGTTATTGTTCAGACTCAAGGTTCTTCATCAGCAAACGATGAAGCAGCTGCGCTGCGCAGAGCGGCTGCCGAAGCTGAAGCAGCCGAAATACGCAGGGCTGCAGCTGAAGCTGACGCACAGGCTGCCGCGATACGAAGAGCGACAGCAGAAGCGGAAGAAGCAGCTTCTAGAAGAGCCGCAGAAGCTGAAGCGGAAGCCGCCGCTGCGCGTAGAGCGACCGCTGAAGCGGAAGAAGCGCGTAGAAAAGCGCAGGAAGAAGAACTTGCAAGAGCTTCCGCCGCGTTGCAGGAAGTCATGCGTGCTGTGAATAATCATGTTGCTGACGGAGTAGCAATGCTTAACTCAGGAAACATGGCAGGCGCAAATCAGGCATTTTCCGAAGCAAAAAGAATCATGCCGCCGGGAGAATCAAGATTTGAAGCCCAGACTTTATCCAATATAGCAGATGCATACTACAATTATAGCATTAATAATCCTGCTTCTGGTGGAGCGAGGGAAGCGGTTACAAATGCGGTGCAATACGCCAATGATGCGATATCAAAGGATCCTACCCAGGCCTTGCCGCATTATGTTCTTGGAAAAGTCTCGCGTGATTCAAACCAGAATGATCAGGCAATAAGTTCATTCAGAGAAGCTGCGCGTCTTGATTCCGGTAATTATATATATCAGCATGATTTGGCAAGGGTTCTTTTTATCGGTAGACGTTATGCGGAAGCAAGAGACTATTTTCAAAATGCGACAAGGATAAATCCAAACTCTGAAACTTCATGGTATAACCTCGGCGGAACATACCGCGCGTTAAACCGTCCGGACGACGCTCTTGCGGCATACAGGCAGGCTGTCGCAATAAAAGCGGATTACGCAGTAGCGCACCGCGAAATAGGCAGAATACTTATCACAAAGGGAGATTTAAGGGGAGCTATAACATCGTTAAACACTGCTTTGCAGATAAGTCCGAATGATTTCAGTACTTTATGTGAGCTGGCAGCCGCGTACAGTCAGGCGGGTAATTTTAGCGAAGCGGAGGATTTATTCACAAGAGCTCTGCGCATTAATCCTTCTGACGCGCAGACGAATTATAATATTGCAACAGTTAAACTCGAATTAAAAAAATATAATGAAGCAATTAATCACGCCAACATTGCCGTTAATGCAAATCAGGCAAACTCAGTTTATGTTTATACATTAGCTGTTGCTTTGGAAGCCACAGGCGCAAATGATCTTGCAGTATCAGCGTATAAATCAGCCGCAGCCATTGATACTAGATATCTTCGTCCCAGAATAAATCTTGGAAGCCTTTATCTGACAATGGGCAGGCTTTCTGACGCGATTACATACTTAAACGAAGCCTATGCGATTGAACCGTCAAACTTTGAAGTAAACAACAATCTGGGCGCTGTTTATTCAAGACAGGAGAACTGGACTTACAGTATTGTTCATTATGAACGCGCATTAAGCGTCAGGAATAATGACGCAATGGTGCATTTTAACCTTGCGCGCGCGTATGCCGGAGCAGGCGATCTTCAAAAAGCGCTAACATCATATCAGTCGGTACTGAGGCTTGCGCCGGATAACTGGGATGCAATGTACGAACTGGGAATGACATGTATAACGCTCGGTCATAATACCGATGCAAGGCGCTATTTACAGGATTTAATCAGCCGTAATCCCAATTATTCCGGCAGAATGGAAGCGGAAAGGATTTTAAGAAGTTTATGAACACACTTGACGATGAACATCCAACGAAGTTCTCCGCGGAACAACTGGCAATAATAACAGTTGTCGGAAGTGATAAAGTAGGAATAATCGCGAAGGTTTCCGCTTTTCTTGCGGAGCGCAATATAAATATTGAAGATATATCGCAGACTATTTTAAGCGGAAACTTTGTAATGATGATGATGGTAAACTTAAGTTCCTGTTCCAAAGCTCTTGAAGGAATAAAGAAAGAATTGATGTCCCTCAGCGATAATCTGAATGTCAGTATCAGCCTTATGCATGAGAAAGTATTTTCTGCCATGCATAGAGTATAAATGTATGAGGTGTTTTTATATTCGATGAAGAAAAGCGCCGCTTTTCTTCAGATTTTTATTATTGGAGATATATGTTATTTACTCCTTTTGAGATAAAAGAAACTGTTGACATGTTCATGCGGTACAAGTTGGACATCAGAACTATAACTCTCGGTGTTTCGCTTTTGGACTGCGTTTCTTCTACAGGAGAAGCAACGCGAAGAAAAATTCGCGGGAAACTTCTGCGTCTTGCGGGATCCCTTGTAAAAATCGGCTGCGATATAGAAACAGAGTTCGGTATTCCTATCATCAACAAAAGAATTTCTGTTACTCCGATAGCTATTGTTGCCTCGTCAAGCGAAGAAGATGATTATACGCCGTTCGCGAAAACGCTTGACGAGACAGCGAAGGAACTGGGCGTTGATTTTATAGGCGGTTTTTCCGCTCTTGTCCACAAAGGAATCTCGTCGGGCGATGAAAAACTTATTCGATCTTTACCTGCAGCTCTTTCGCAGACGGAAAGAACCTGCGCTTCAGTAAATGTCGCCTCTACAAGAAGCGGCATAAACATGGACGCTGTTAAATTAATGGGAGAAACAATAAAGATAACAGCCGAAGCTACAGCGAACAGGGACGGAATCGGCTGCGCTAAACTTGTTGTATTCTGCAATGCACCTGAAGATAATCCATTTATGGCCGGAGCTTTTCACGGAGTAGGGGAGGCGGAATGCATTCTTAATGTAGGTGTATCAGGTCCCGGTGTAATAAAAGCTGCGCTCGAAAACTGCCGCGAAATGAATTTTGACCATTTGGCTGAAACAATCAAAAAGACAGCGTTTAAAATTACACGAATGGGACAGCTTGTTGGAATGGAAGCGGCGCATCGTATCGGAGTTCCCTTCGGCATTCTTGATTTGTCTTTAGCTCCGACACCAGCCGTTGGAGATTCTGTGGCGCGCATCCTGGAAGAGATCGGTTTACAGGCTGCTGGGACACACGGAACAACAGCCGCGCTCTCCCTGCTGACCGACATGGTTAAAAAAGGCGGCGTAATGGCGTCGGCTCATGTAGGCGGCTTTTCCGGCGCTTTTATTCCGGTATCCGAAGACGAAGGCATGATTGCCGCCGTGAAGAACGGCTCAATCTCTCTTGATAAACTGGAAGCGATGACATGCGTCTGCTCTGTAGGGCTTGACATGATTCCCCTTCCAGGCGATACACCAGCCTCAACAATTGCCGCCATAATCGCAGATGAAATGGCAATCGGTATGGTGAACAATAAAACTACGGCCGTGCGCGTAATTCCCGTTCCAGGCAAGAAAGCCGGTGATTGGGCACAGTTCGGTGGTCTTCTCGGCGGTTCTCCTGTAATGGCAGTTAACAGCGCATCAAGCGACTCTTTCATTAACAGAGGCGGAAGGATTCCCTCCCCTATACATAGTTTCAGAAATTGAGCAGGGGAATAAACGCAATTCGTTATACCGGAACCTTTTAAGCTGCCGTAAACAGCAGTTTTTCAAACTGATAATTAATATTTATATGCTGCAGCAATACCAATTCTATCGTTATCAATAGGTATTACGCCTACAACATAGCTGTTTTTACCTAAAGTGTTCATGAGAGTATCCTTATTTTCGAGTGTAATAATACCTGCTCCAACCAATTTAGTTTGAACAGCGTCTTCAACCTGATCCCAGCTAATACCAAAGCCATCATCCATTACACTGTAACTATTTTCTAACTTTGCCAATGAAACTTTGCTAAATAAATATCCTTGATCACCTGATAAAATTTTAAACCCAGTTGGTTTATCTACAAAAAGTTTTTCATAGTCAGCAATACTAAGGCTAAAAATAGTTGCATTAAATGTGCCGGTTTTATCAATTAGATTATCATCGCCGCCGCAGCTAATAAAACTAAATATAAATACGATTATCAGCAAGCCGAAAAATACAGTTCCTCTCATAAATTACCTCCTCATTATGCGCCCAAATGTCTTCATAAGCTGTCCAGACAGTTATTCAAACCTTTCGGACATCGTCTGCAGTTGTTTTAATTATATCACAGGTTATTATTTCGCGCTGTTAAATATAAAAATATTAATTTAATCTGTAAACTTACGCTAAAGAAACAGGGCGTAAAGGTAGTATCCGAAAAGCTATAATAACTTCGTAAACAGTAAATTAATGTTTCATACTATGATCAAGGCGAACCTTCTGCCATTATCTTGATCAACAGAGCAAACCCTATCTTGTCGAACAGTGTAATAGAGGTACTGCGCTACATATTGTGTATATGCAGTGAAAATATAGTCTGTAACACTATATATAGCGTTCTGCCTATAAAATTTACCTTTTGGAAATTGCGGATAAAATATACACGGGAAAAGCGGTCTTTTTAATACCAATTGATACAGGATTTGCACAGGGCTTTACACCGTAGGTAAGATACTTTGCAAATCTGCTTTAAAAACAGCTTTTACCGTTTCGGAAAAATCCCTGGGCAGAGACGCTTTTAAAGAGTACTCCAGAAACTCCAGCTTCCATGCGTGTAAATAAAGACTTGCTTTTTGTTCTCTCTTACCATTTCCAATACCTCTTGTGCCTCCGTACTTAACGTCTCCTGCAAGAGGATGCCCGTGAAAAGCAGCTTGAGCCCGTATTTGGTGGGTTCTTCCTGTCTCGATTTCAGCTGTTATTAGGCTATAAACATCTGTTGCCGCCAATGGGGTAATTTTTGTTATAGCGGGTTTATTGACTGTTTCTATATGTTTATCAGTCTCTGTTTTTATATAGGTCTTTTTTTTCTCTTTATCGCGGTATAGTTCATCCTGCCAGATTTCATCTTTATCTATCCTGCCATGTGCAATTGCAAGATATGTTTTTTTTACTCTGCGTTCGCGCAGAAGAGTGCTGAAAAGATGTCCTCCTTCAATGCTTGCAGAAAATACTACAATGCCGCTTGTAGGTTTATCCAGACGGTGCAGGGGGCCTGGTTTAAACGACAATGACGGAGGAAGTTTGTCTTTCAAATAAGATGACACCAATGTATCAAGGCTTTGCGGGCCGTGAACAGATAACCCTGCAGGTTTATTTACAGCCAATAAACCGCATTCTTCCCAGATAATACACAGCATACAATCTATTTTTTTAGTATGCGTATCGGCAGCACCGCTATGGTTTTGAGATTGATTGATTAAGGGAATTAATATACTGTCGCCGCAATCCAGACGATCCTGCGCTTTGCCTGGTTTTCCGTTTACCATGACCCGCTTTTGACGGATGAGTTTATGTATTAAGGGCAGAGGGTAATCAGGAAGGGCTTTGCGCAGAATTCTGTCCAGTCTGCGGTTTTTGTCATTCTCTCCTGTTATCAGTTCCATAAAAACAATCTATAACATTTATTAATAATAATCCTGCGAACCTTCGGTTTGATTTCCGTACTTGACAAAACAATAGCTTTATTGGAACATAATCAAATGACAACGGCACAAGCCATTAAGTCTTTAATTGATAATAAATTATTCTTGTCTACTGTATCCAGTCTGGTTATTGCTCAAATATTGAAAATGGTCTTTTATCTGATAACATCCAAGAACAGAAAAAAGTGGGATGTTATAGAAACAATGATTTGGCGGACCGGAGGAATGCCTTCAAGCCATTCAGCGGTTGTATGTGCTCTTGCTACTTCCGCAGCACTAAGCGAGAATATTGATTCCAACTTTTTTGTTTTATGCCTTGTTTTTGCGATGGTAGTATTACGTGATTCTGTAGGAGTCAGAAGGGCAGCAGGGCTTCAGGCAAAAGCGTTAAATAATCTCGGCAGGCAATCCGCGAAATTAACAGGCCTTGAGTTTCGCTCAGTAAAGGAAATACAGGGGCACACACCTTTGGAGGTATTAGTGGGAGCCTTGCTTGGCATATTGATTGCGGTTTGTTTCAATTTCCTATAGGCATGCGATATGTCGTTGTTCCGCTCTGTTTTGCTTGTTTGCTTGGTTTCACTTGCGGCGACGTTTGGGCTTCTGTTTCTCGGTTCATTGCTGGGTTACGAAGAATTCCGCGGCGGATATGCCGTTTTGGAGACGGACGCTTCTGTTGATGACAGAATGCTCAGGTCTCTTCTGGAAGAAGGTGATATCTTTTACGGCGGAAACCCCGAAAGTGAATCATCGCAGTGGGTGCTTCTGGATGAATTTGATTCAATTAAAACGATACCTCTTGACGAGTTTCACGGGAGAATATTTCCCTTTGACCCGCGCAATGATGGATACGCGGATCTATTAAGAAATGTTTTTATCAATGGCGACAAGCGGTATATATATATTCCGCTTAAAGCAGGCAACTGGAACATTAAGCTGCTGGATAAACATTTTAGCGAACTTCTAAATGGTATTCCTTTTACAGTTGAATATTACGGAGTAGGGCGGCCTCTTTACTTTTTCTTTATTTCATATACAGCAGCTTCTCTGTGTTTATTGGTTATCTGTTTGTTGCTAAGGAAGAAAACCCGGCAGGCTGCAGGTATTGTTGTTCTTGTTCCGGTTTTTTCATCGCTTGCGTTCTTCGGCGCACATGGCATTGCATGTGCAGCTTTATTTATCGCTTTTTTTGTTATGCTGAAAGAGCCGCTTAATGAACTTGTTACGCCGGATAAATCTTTTACTACCAAAACTATCTTTGATAGGGTTTATCCGTACAGGTTTCATTTGATTTGTGTTCCGGTATTTGCGGCAGCTTTATTCATTTTAAATTATTTCTCGCAGCTAAGACTTTTGTTTTTGCTTATTGTATTTGCTGCGGCATTTATGGTATTTATTATTTCAATGAGAATTATGTCTCTTTCTCTTTCATACAGGGAACATAAACGATTTACTCCCGTACTGATACTTAAACACAGTTCTGCAGATTTTATTTTTTCTGTTTATATGATGCCCTTTACTGTTGCCGCTTTTATTATAATACTTTTTGCTCCGTATATGTCAGCTCCATATGATACAAATAAGCAATTTAACTCTTTTATTAACGAGCATGAATATAATGCGCATTTGATTTATCAGACATCCTTTTCAACACGTCAGATGAGTACATCTTTACTGTCATTCCCCGATTTTTTCTTTGATGCCGACGGACTTCCTTCAATGGGAGACATCACAGGTATGGAAGATCCAATAGATTTAAACAAATTCCCTTCTTTTCCACTACAGCATTTAATGGATTTTTTCTATATTGTTAATTCAAGAGAAAGAACCAATACCGGTAGCGGGAGTGGAATCAGAGAGAGCCTGCCACTTTTGGTACTGCTGCTGTTTATTTTTCCTGGTATGTTTACCAGGATCGGTAACTTAAATAATGTAGATCCTAACGGTATTAATCGGAAAAATGAAAGGTATTTCCTTCATGGAAAACTACGGTTAATGGGTATTAACTGGAATAAAAAGTCGGTGTATAATGGCAGAAATCCCCCGTACAGCCATAGTGATGCTGTTTGGAGGTCCCAAAAGGACGCATAATTTATGAAGATATATTCGTTTCCCAGGGGAGGAATTCCCTATTATGATCCGACAGCGCCGGTAAAATCCCCTGTAGTAAACGCATATCTGCCTTCTCTTTCTGTAATACTGCTTGGAAACAAAATAAATAAAGTATATCCGGTTGTATCAGTCGGCGAGCAGGTCAGGGAAGGGATGTTGATAGGCAAGGCATCAGGAAACGGGACTGTAAATGTTCATGCTACGGTTCCAGGCAGGATTATTCGCAAAGCTACGTGGAAAGACGGGGAAGATGCTGAAAACGATGCTTTGGTGATTAAGATGGAAGGCGCCTTTGAGAAATTGGGTAAAAAGAATGAAACAGTAATCTGGACCGGAATGAACGGATATGATATTCAAAGAACGATTTCCGATTACGGAATTACAGAGATGGAGAATACCGAAAGGCCGCTTGCGGAAATGATATCCATAAACAGAAGGGAAAATGAAAAGTTAACGCTGGTTGTGCGCTGTGTTTTTGATGATCCATGGCTTGTTGCGGATTATGCGCTTTGCGTGGACAGAATGAATGCTGTTATTGAGGGTGCTGCGATTGTTTCAAAAGCCTGTTTTAAAGTATCGCAGATTGTCTTTGCTGTATCTCACCGCGAAAAAGAACTGGCCGATAATCTTATATTGGCTGCAGGAAAGCTGCTGTCCGGAGGACACTTTGATATTCCGTACTCCCTTGTAATAACAGGTTCCCGTTATCCTCAGCGTAAAAACAGGGAACTTGAAATGACATTGCGTACCTGTGAAAAAAAAGAAAACACGGACTTTGGAGCTCTGTTAATTTTAGGTCCTGCTGTTCTTGCCGCTGTGTATGACGCGGTTGTTCACAAAAAACCAATTTTGGATCGTTATGTAGCTGTGGGTGGATCAGCTGTAAAAAAGCCGCAAATAATGAAAATCAGAATCGGAACCAGAATCGGAGAAGTTATTGAACAATGCGGCGGGTTTAAATTTCCTCCTGAACGAATAATTACAGGTTCTCCTCTATCTGGAAAACAGATAATTTATCTTGATGAGCCTGTCACAAAGACCTGTTACGCGATTGCAGCGATGTCAAAATCGCATGAAGTTGTTAATTGTCAGCGGAATTGCATTAATTGCGGTGAATGCAGAGCAGTATGCCCTGTAGGTCTTGATCCGCAAAATATCTACAAACAGTTTAAAAAGCATGATAATATCAGCACGCAGACAATGGGATGTCAGGGATGCGGATGCTGCAAGATCGTCTGCCCGTCCGCGCTCCCGTTGTTTGAAGTAATCCTGGGTAAAAACCGTGAAGAGAATCATTACCCGGCGGGTATTCGGGAGGCTCGCGGTGCCTGACAAGATTGCGATGTTCCTGGGTAAACCTCAGATAAATATTTCCTGCCCCAGCTCAAGCAGAATGTGGTTGATTTTCGGCTGCGCTTTTGCCTGCGTGTTACAATCTTCATTCGGTGACGGCGGTAAATCGCTTGTTATCGCTTTTACCGCTTTATTAACTGCTGTTTTAACAGAATTATTATTAACATACCGCAAGAGCAGGATTACAACAATAAAAGACGGCAGCGCTGCTGCAAGCGCAATGATTCTTGTTCTGCTTTTGCCGAACCAGATTCACCCCGTTTATGTTTTTTTCGGAACAGCGTTTTCGGTTGCAGTAATTAAATATAGTTTTGGCGGTCTTGGATCAAACTGGTTTAACCCGGCTATAGGCGGCTGGCTTTTCATTCGTTATTCATGGCCTTCTGCTTTTATTCTGGGAGAAAGACACTCTTCTGTTACAGAAATTACATTTTCCCAGGATATAAGCGCGCTTGATTATTCAATATCAGATTTTCTTAACAATTCGATATTTTCTACTCCCGGGGTGCAGATTCCGCCTGGTTATATCGATCTGTTATTTTTCAATGGTCCTGGAATAATTACAGACAGGGGAATTCTTGCGCTGTTAATAGGCACCATTGTTATTACAGCCATTGGAATTAACCGCGGGTGGATACCGCTTGTTTTTCTTACGGTTTACATCTTGTTGATACGTTTTGCAGGAGATATAAACGGACTGCTCTGGAACGGAGATATGCTTTACGGATTCTTTTCGGGTGGTACAATTACTGCGGCTTTTATTCTTGCGGCAGAGCCTGCAAGCGGCGCAAAATTAAGGGGAGGTGTTTTATTTACGGTTATATTAAGCTCTGTTCTTTCGTGGTTTTTCCGTTATAAATGTATGGAATATACAGGCTGTTTTATTGCGCTTGCCCTTACTAATTGTTTTACGCCTCTTGTGCGGGTTATTGAAGATAAATATTTTCTCTCCCGCAGTAATCGTGATCGGGATGGAAACCGTATGTCAAGTGATCCGGTTAAAGTCAAGGAAGGCCTGTTATGAGTAATGTGCAGAAGCATCAGAAGTACAATAAAAAAAATCGTTTTAAAAACACTAAAATAGCGAGACTGGCAGAAGCTTTGGATTTAAAGGATAAAGCTGTTTTAACTGGTTGGATAACAGGTTTTTTATTATTAATCTCATTACTCTGGACTTTGACCGGAGGGCTTCAAACGCATTATCTGCTGCGAGCTGTAAATAATATATTCATTAATAATAACGATTCAAGAAGAATAACCTCGCATATTCAGTTAAAAAGCGAAAAAGCAGAAATGCTGGGATATTGGTACCAGATGTATAACTCATCTGATAAAATGTTTGTTTTTACAGTTTTTAAGGACGGTATACTTATACCGGTCGGCGCAATAGTTTCGGCTAACGGTAAAGTAGATGAGATTATTCCTTTAAGCGCGCATGCCGTACAGATCCTAGGTAATCTGCCTGACAGTATTATAATGATGTATATAAGCCGGATAGAGGAGATATCGCAGGGAGAAAGAAAATGAGTCTTGGACGACAATATTCTTTTTGGGGTTCTCTTTCTCCTCTTGGCGGATTGACTGGAGCAGGTATTTTAATTATTGCATCTGCACGGCTTTCCTGGTCAGTTACTGTCGTTGGATGTTTATTCTGGGTTTACGGTTTGTCGACTTTTACTTTCGGTTTTTTATTATCAACTCCTGTAAATAAATTTTTCCCCGTATCCGGCAGAATTTCACTGTTTACATNTCTTGCNGCATTTTTTGGAAGTGTTTATCTTTTTCTGTTCTGGCTATTATGCCCGTTTGCAGCATTGGAAGTATTTGTGCTTCTTATGCTGGTTCCGCTTTTTTGTGCGGGATCAGAGACAGTTCAGCAGATCTCAGATGCTTTTGATAAATCAAAATGCGAATCTAAACCAGGCTTGAATACATCCCCTGATATCTTTAATTATGTTTCAAATGCTGTTTCTCAGGCATCTTCTTTATCATTGCTGCTTGTTGCTTTTTCAATAATAAGGGAACCATTGTCTTATTGTTCATTGTCTTTCCCAGGAACATTCCAGGGAATGGTAACAATAATGTATTTTAAAGAAAATAATTTCTTCCCAATTGGTATATTCTCCCAATCTACTGGAGCATTAATATTAATGGGATATATTATTTGTCTTTATCAGTACAGCAAATCAAGGCTTTTTCCGGGAGAATATAAATGAACGGTATGCCGCTTGTCTTACTAATATATTCAACTTTTACGATTAATATAGTACTGCAGTGCGCGCTAGGCATAAAGGGAATTGTAGATTCGAAAAATCATTTTAATTTATCAAGCATGATTAAAGTGAGCTTGATTTTCTTGTCTGTTATTATTTCATGGTTTTTCTTTTCAAGAATTATCTTTTCTGTTATATCAGTTTTTTTAATGTATATACTGATGTTTCCTGTCAGTTCCATGATTTACACCGGTTTTGAATATATCGTCTTCGCTTTTTTATTAAAGAAAGGTGCGAAATATGAATCCGTTATTGACTTTCCGGGAGTAATAACGGCTGTTGCTGTATTTGTATGCATTAATATTTCGCATAATATTTTTGAAACCGTCGTGTTATCTTTTGGTTTTGTATTCGGTATTTTTCTTGTAAATATATTAGTTTATGAGATCCGAAAGAGAGCCTCACTTGAAGCAGTTCCGGCTTTTTTGCGCGGAAAACCTCTTGTTCTTGTCACAATGGGGCTCCTTTCGCTGGTTTTTACAACAGCATCAATACTACTTTTCAGGATGATTGGCGAATTGTGAAAAATGAAAAAAAAAATTATTTAATTTTAGGTTCCCATGCTCATGTACCCTATGGTGCTCCTGAAAGCGAGTTTGAATTTGTATATGAAAATAGGATGCGTCCTTTTATTTCAAATCTGTACCGCTATTCGAATATTCAGGCTGTCATTCATTATTCCGGTATTTTGCTTTACTGGGTAGAAAGGAATCATCCTGAGTTCTTTATGCTTATAGAAGATATGGTATCCCGAAAGCAGACAGAAATACTTGGCGGAGGATTTTATGAGCCTTGTTTCCCATTAATTCCTTTGCAGGACAGGATAGGACAAATTGAACTAATGACAACTTATCTAAGGAAACACTTCGGGAAAAGGCCTCTGGGATGCTGGTTGCCAGGTTTTGTTTGGGAACAGCATCTTGTAACCGCTCTATGTTCAAGCGATATAAACTATACTTTTCTATCACAGAAACAATTTTCTCAGGCAGGATT
>WQSQ01000029.1 GCA_009787775.1 Treponema sp. | reverse complement strand
GTAGGTTTTACAAGAGGTATTGTATCTTTTATTCAATGGTGGATGTGGTACGGACATACTCTGATTATTCTTATGGCAGGTATTACCAGTATCCCGCTGTCGCTATTTGAATCCGCTGTTGTTGACGGCGCGAACAGCCGTCAGATTGCCGCAAGGATTACGCTGCCGTTACTGCGCCCGATCATGCTCTATATTCTTGTCACATCAATGATCGGCGGTATGCAGATGTTTGATATCCCGTTTGCGCTAACTGACAGATACGGAGCACCCAATAACTCAATAAGAACAACGGTAATGTATCAATATAATATTGCCTTTATGGGGAGCAATGATTATGCGTACGGATCCGCGATTTCCATAGGAATATTTTTAATCACTATTATTCTGGCATTTTTGATATTCTTCATGCTGCAGGATCGCAGTGAATTTAAGAAGAAAAAAGGAGGCACAGTATGATTGGCAGAACCGGTAATCCGATAAAACGCTACCTTATTCATGCGCTGATGATTTTCCTTGTTCTTCTGGCAATAGTGCCGATTTATGTTTTAATGATTAACGCGACGCGCTCTACAGAGCAAATTAATACAGGACTTTCAATTTTACCAGGATCAAATGTCGCGTATAACTGGAACGCTCTTACAAGCAGAGGCTTTGCTATCTGGCGCGGATTTTTAAACAGCGCGATAATTTCAATAGCCACTACAATTGTCAGCGTTTATTTCTCAGCATTAACCGCATACGGCCTTCATGTTTACAGATTTAAAGGCAGGCTTGCTCTTTGGGGTTTAATTCTTATAATAATGATGCTTCCTGGATCGCTTACTTTTATCGGTTTTTATCAGCTTATGGCTTCATGGAGACTGACGGATAATTTTCTCCCGTTAATCATTCCAAGTATCGCCGCCGCAGGAACTGTTTTGTTCATACGGCAGTATATGAGCGCAACGTTGAATGTCGATCTTATTGACGCAGCCAGAATAGACGGAGCCGGAGAATACAGGATTTTCAATTTAATAATTCTGCCGATTATTATTCCCGCTTTAGCCGCGCAGTCGATATTTACATTTGTAGGCTCATGGAATAACTTCCTTACACCGGCCGTTCTGCTTTCTTCAAACAGCAGAATGACTCTGTCTATGGTAATCTTCCAGCTTCGAGGCGATATTTACAGAACAGAGTTCGGCGGAATATACCTTGGAATTGCCATTTCTTTGGTGCCGATAATTATTTTCTATGCTTTCATGTCACGCTATATTATTTCTGGTCTGACACTTGGCGGAGTTAAAGAGTAATCTTATTCCTCCACGGAAACAGATTGAGCCTCCTTAGCTTTTTGGTTTTTATCAAATAACCAATTGCGCGGGAGGCTTCTGTTTCTGACCACCTTATTGTTTTAGCTGCAGCCAATACAGACGCAGCCTGACTCTGTGTAAACCGCCTTTTGTTCTTTTTAAAAAAATTAATGGTTGATGATTCTTCCCGCAGATTGCCGTTTGCCTTGCTGTCAAAGTTACCGGAAAGATAACTGTTATCCTTCGGATAACAAACATCACAGCAAAAATTTTCCGGTACTTCTCCGCCGGAGTCGTAATTTAACAAAGATAGAAGAGCGTGCCTGCGGCAATTTTTATTATCTCTTGCGTAATTTAAAACAGAGGCAAGCCTTTTTTTGTCAGTTTCATTTTTCGCCCGCACAAGGGCATTTTCATCATCCGGCCCCCATAACAAAATTGCTTTTGATTGTTTCCCGTCGCGTCCTGCTCTTCCTGATTCCTGCAGATATGCTTCTGCTGAAGGAGGGCAGTCTCTGTGTATGACTGTGCGTATATCTGCCTTGTCTACACCCATTCCGAAAGCGCACGTACTGCAAAGAACTGCCTCAGTATTATAAAGCAGCCATTCTTCTGTTTTCTTTTTTTCATTCCTTGATAATCCCGCATGATAAAAACGAATCTCTTTATACCAGCCATAACCCATCTCTTCAAGTTCGCTGCGGAGGTAATGAGCAAGTTTTGCGGTTCCAGGGCGCGATGAGCAGAATACAATCGCTGGACGATCATTTCTGATTAAAAGATCGCGTACCGCAAGATCGCGGTTAATACAGCCTTCAGCCGAATAGCTGATATTCGGCCTGTCAGGGTTTCCTGTAATTTGACGCACCTGCAGACCGCCGAAAATATATTTTGTTATTTTCTCCAGCACCGGAGAACTGGCTGTAGCAGTAAAAGCGGTAATTAACGGAGGATTTATTAAATCAATTATAGAACTGATTTTCAGATAACTTGGCCTAAAAGTTTCCCCCCATTCACTGACACAATGCGCTTCGTCAATTACAACATGATTAATATTGATTTTCTCCATTCTTTTTCTTATCTGTTCTGTTAGCAGTATCTCCGGGTTAGCGATTATGATTTTACTTTGTCCTTTTTCTAGTTTATCCCAAATTTCGTCTCGTTCTTCCCTGCTTTGTTCTCCCCTGATTAATGCCGGAGAAAAACCGAGTTCAGTCAGCCGTCTTTGTTGATCCGCCATTAGCGACAGAATCGGATAAATGACAAGCGTAATTCCGTCAATCAACATTGCCGGCAATTGAAAACATAGAGACTTTCCCGCGCCTGTAGGCAATATAACTATCTGCTTTCCGGATGTCTCCCTGTCAGTGATTTCTTCATTGTTGTTATCTATTCGCTGGTTTTGCTTTACAGCCTCGGCTGCTTCAAGGATATTTGTTATCACAAGCCTTTGATATGGAAACAGATACGGTAATCCAAAAAGATTTCTTACAGCCTCATCCAACTGGTCAGTTTGACGAAGGTAATCCGATTCATTTCTTAGGATTTTTGTTTCTTCTGCTGCTTCATTTTCATTCATGCTACAGCCTCCAATACAGTTTGAAAAAATAATACCTATATATGGGTTGAATATATTAAATTGCATGACTAAAAAAAATTATTATGAACCAACCTGTTACTTACATTTTAAACAGCAATGCTAACAGCTACCTGCTACTATCCATGTTATTGCATTTCTTCAAGGCCTAATTCCTCATTGGAATTTTCACTGGAAACTACCTCTTCAGGACCGCTGTCTGTTGATTCCGGTGTGACTTGCTTCTTATTCGGTGCTTTTACCTTTTTACTTGTTCGCGGGCGGCGATAGCTTTTTGATGCATTAGAGACAATATGAATATACAACAGCATCAATAGAGTAATGGCAATTACCTGCCATGATGTGATAACTTGCTTGAGTGTTTCAAATATATTTACAGGCTGCATTTTTATATTATCGGTTATATTAACTTAATTTTATACATACTGCAGTTATGGACTTAATACCTTAATGACACGATAATGTAAATCTTATACAATTATCCCATGAACTGGGCATTGGAAACATTAAAAACAAGAGGCTTCTTTCAGCAATGTACAGATGCAGAAGGTCTTTCAAAGCTGATGGATGAAGGACCCGTCACTTTTTACGAAGGTACCGACCCTACAGGGGGAAGTCTGCATATCGGCCATATGGTTCCCTATTTTGCTTTTCGTCATCTGCGGAACGCGAATCATAAAGGGATCGCATTGCTTGGCGGCGGCACGGCAAGGATAGGAGATCCGTCAGGCAGAGATGAAACGCGGAAGATGCTTGATTATGAAACCCTGGATGCGAATGTTGCTTTAATAACCGCGCAGCTTGATCGTTTTGTCGGGTTTGACGGCAGTACAGCATTTACCGCAAATAACAAGGACTGGCTCGCCAATCTTAACTATATCGACTTTCTGCGTGATATAGGTCGGCATTTTTCCGTAAACAGAATGCTGAGTTTTGAGGCTTACAGGATGCGGCTGGAAACAGGTTTGTCATTTATCGAGTTTAATTATCAACTTCTGCAGAGTTTTGACTTTTTGGAACTATACAGGCGTTACGGCTGCCGCTTGCAGATTGGCGGTGATGATCAATGGGGTAACATTGTCGCGGGGGTTGAATTAATCCGACGTGTCGAGGGTATTGAAGCTTATGGCCTGACATTTCCCCTTGTAACAACATCAGACGGTAAAAAAATGGGAAAGACTCTGAAGGGCGCGCTATTTCTTGATCCTGCAATAACAAGTCCATACGACTTTTTCCAGTACTGGCGGAATGTTACGGATCAGGATATCCTGCGCTTTTTACTAATGTTCACTTTCCTGCCTGTTGATGAATGTCAGTCGTTATGTAAAGACGGTAAAAACCCCAATGATGCAAAAGAACGTCTTGCATGGGAAGTAACATGCCTTATTCACGGGAAAGAAGAGGCTGATAAAGCTATATCCGGCGCAAAGGCGGCATTTGGCAGCGGAGGGGATAAGTCCGCAATACCGAAAACAGAGATTTCACGTTTACGCTTTGATAACGGTTATAATATTGTCGATCTTTTCTGTGATACTGCGCTTGTTCCCAGTAAAAGTGAAGGCCGCCGCCTTGTACAACAAGGGGGCGCTTTTGTTTCAAGAGGTTCAGGAGGACTGTCTGCTTCGCAGCTGTCATCTGCTTCGCAGCTGGTGGCAATTACAGATCCCGCGGCTCTTATTGGAACGGACAATCTTAGCGCAGAAGGTGAGATTATCCTAAGAGCCGGAAAAAAAAGATATTTGCTTGTAACTGTAATATAAATCCTGAACCTTGTTTTGCCGACACGCTTTCTTTAAAAAAGTTGCATATTTTGCCATTTTTATTTTGACATGATGTAAATAATTATATATATTGAAATAATCTGATAAAGGGAGGCAGATTATGCTGCAATTTGAAGATTATGTCTCAAACATTCCGGATATTAAATTTCATAACTTTGCTCAAATGGTTGACCATCATTCAAAAAAGTATGCTGACAGGGATTTTATCCGGTACCGTACCGGTCAAAAGAAAGATTTTACCTGCTGGACTTTCTCAAGATTCGGCGAAGAATGCCGCAGAATAGGACGCGGTCTTTACGCCGCAGGTCTTTCCAAAGGTGATTGCGTTGTACTTTGGTCAGAAAACAGACCTGAGTGGATGTCTGTCTGGATGGGAACCATAATAGCCGGTCTTTATATTGTTCCTGTTGATTTTCTTTCCACAGAACAGGAGTGTATAAATATAATAAAAATAACAGGAGCAAAGGCTTTTTTCTATTCCGGAAGAAAAAAGGAATTCGCTTCTTCATTGTTATCCAGCGGTATTTCAATGGCAGTATCTGTATGTATAAGTCCCGAAGGTGATGAAACGGACGAAAAAGAAACTGAATACCACCGCTTTGGCAAAAACACGGACAGCCAACAGCTTCCTCTCCCTGACAGCCTTCCGCCTGATTATCCGGCCTCCATTGTCTTTACCTCAGGGACTACGGGTTTCGCAAAAGGCGTCACCCTTTCCCATAAAAATATTATCGCAAACGCGAGCGCGGCGATACGCATGCTGGAACCAACCGATAAAGATGTGTTTATTGACGTTTTGCCGCTTCATCATACTTATCCTACAACCTGTTCATTTATCGCACCGTACGCTACCGGCGTTCCGACAGTAATTGTAGAAAAAATTGTCGGTAAAGTTGTAATCGACGATATAAGGGACGGAGGTGTTACTTATCTTATCGGAGTTCCTCTTCTTTACGATAAAGTGATGATTGGAATCAGCGCAGGTTATCAAAAACTTTCGCCTTTTATCCGCGGGCCATTGAACGCACTACGTAAAACTGCGCTAAAGAAGGCCAAAAACGGAAATGTAGAATTTGGAAGAAAAGTTTTCAGATTTATCCGCAAGAAAGCAGGTCTTCATTCCATAAAGATAATGGTCGCAGGCGGCGGCCCGTTAAATCCCCAAACCGCAGATTTTTTTGACTCTTTTGGGTTTAACATGGTGCAGGGTTACGGTATGAGCGAGAACGCCCCGCTTATCAGTGTAAACACTCCCCGCCATAAAAACAATGAGTCTGTCGGGCTTCCCGTTCCCTATACCGATGTAAAGATTATGGACCTTACTCCCGAGTGCATCGGAGAAATCGCATGTAAATCACCGTCTGTAATGCTTGGTTATTTCAATAATGACGAAGCCACAAAAGAAGTCATTACTGAAGACGGTTATCTTTTAACCGGCGATCTTGGTTATCGTGATGAAAAAGGTTTTCTCTTTATCAAGGGACGTAAAAAAAATCTTATCATCGGCTCCGGCGGAAAGAATGTTTACCCTGAAGAGATTGAATCGCATTTCAGCAGCTCACGCATTATCGCAGAAGTTCTGATTATCGGCAGAAAAAAACCTGGCGGCGAAATAATTTACGCGGTTACGGTTCCCAATTATGAAAACATCAAGACAGATTTTCCTGACAATGAGGATAATGAAGATTTTATCAAAGGTCTTATAAAAAAGGAAATTGAAGAGGCCAATCGATCATTGCCGGTTTACAAGAAAATAGGAGACTTCTGTCTGCGCAAGGAATCTTTTGAAAAGAACGCCCAGCATAAGATACGCCGCTTCCTTTATCAGAGTTACGGGAATCCATAATAATATACTTTATTTTAGGTTTTCTAACTAACCGAGTTTTGGATATAGTTCTTTTCTGTTGGATATTACTTTGCTGATTAAACCGTAATTAACCGCTTCTGCCGCACTCATCCAGTAGTCGCGGTCTGTGTCTTTTTCAACCTGCACGACAGGATTGCCCGTTTCTCCGGCAATCAGAATGTTGATCTTTTCCCGCAGTTTTTCAAGTTCTTTTGCGTGTATCTCAATGTCTGTAGCTACGCCTCTTATTCCCGAAAGCGGCTGGTGTATCAGATAATGGCTGTTCGGCAGCCCAATACGTCTATCCTTCGGAGAGGCAAGCTGAATGATTGCGGCCGCGCTTGCGACCAGACCCATGCCTATTGTCCACACCTGCGGCCTGACAAAGCGAATCATATCAAAAATCGCGTAACCCGCGTCTGCGTCTCCGCCCGGAGAATCAATAAAAATACGGACAGGATCATCGTTCATATCTTCCAAAAGCAGTAATTGGCGTATGGTTTTCTCAGCCAACTCCTTGTTTATTTCGCCGGAAAGCAATATTGTACGTGTTTTTAACATCCTTGCCGCAAGAGGATCATACCCCTGCGGCTTTTCCTTCTCCTGTTCCTCATTGTCAACTTCTTCGTCTTCATTTAATAAAGGGTTCATTGAGCAGCCTCCAGTTAACATAATAATAAAGAATTTTTACGGTTAAGGCAATGTAATTTTAAGGTATACCTATAATATAACAGAAAAACACCTGCTCACGGTTTTTTAAATAACCTTTAATAATTTCAATTTAAATTTATTCAAATTACGAATGTTTTCAAATTTATCAATTTGAAAATTTATTATATCACTTCCGTATTCGTGCATTAAAAGACCGTTAAAACAGATTTCTGCTAATTCCTCCTTTGTATAATTTCCAAAATACCCGCGCAATAATGCTTTATCAAGTTTAAATAACTCAACAGCCACAAGCGCATATTCATAAACCTTCGGAGCAAGAACTGCATCGGCAAAATCTATCAGATAGATTTTACCTCCGTGTGAAACCAGAATGTTATCCGAACATAAGTCGCCGTGAACAAATACTTTTTCTCCTAAATTATGCGATCTTAGATAAGCAATGCGCTGTGATCTAAACATTTCACTGTATTTATCCCACCTGCGGCAGCGGTCAATACCGTTTATAACATCAATATTATTAAATGGAGTGCATGGCAAGTTCATTTTATCTGTTAATGTGCGTAATCTCTGACCAAAAATTATTTTATCATCGTATGCCATGTTTTTACAGCTTCCTTGAACTCTGCGCTTTCAATATACTCTGTTATCATATACGCAAAAAGGCAGTTTCTCGTTATAAAAAATTAATTTTATTATTGGCAGAAATGACGGAATAGACTGAAAAATACTGCTCCAGTCATCCCAGTTGTTGATTTCGCCTTTAAACGGAAACACCATTTTATCCTTGGTAAATTAATACAGAAAATATATTGAGGAATCATAAGAACATTAGTATCTTTATATATATAAGGATAATGTCATGAATTATGAAAAATTTACAATAAAGGCTCAGGAAGCACTGAATGAAGCGACCGCCGTTGCGCAAAAAAATGATCACTCTCAAATAGATAACGAACATCTCCTTTTAGCGCTGCTGCGGCAGGAAAACGGAATAGTAACGCCAATTATCGAACGTATTGGCGGTGACGCAGGAAGGCTTTCTTCGAATGTTGAAGCTCTTGTCAAGGAAACACCGAAAGTTTTCGGAGAGTCAGCACAGGTTTTTTTCTCGCCCGCGTTGGGACGCATATTGGCTAAAGCTGAGATTGAGGCATCCGCGCTGAAAGACGAATATGTGTCAACAGAACATATTTTAATCGCAATGGCGGCAGGAGAAGGCAAAGCGGCGGATATATTAAAAAAAGCCGGAGTTAATAAAAACGCGATTCTTGGCGCGCTTAAACAGGTAAGGGGAAACTCCCGCGTAACAGATCAAACCCCTGAAGAAAAATATCAGGTGCTGGAACGTTATTGCCGAGATTTGACTTCTCTTGCACGTCAGGAGAAACTTGATCCTGTAATAGGGCGCGACGAGGAAATTCGCAGATGTATGCAGGTGCTCTCCCGCAGAACAAAAAACAATCCGGTGCTTATCGGCGAGCCGGGAGTCGGAAAAACCGCAATAGTTGAAGGACTTGCTCGGCGAATTGTAGCAGGTGATGTACCTGAAGGGTTGAAAGAGAAGAAATTACTTACGCTGGATTTGGGTTTGCTTGTCGCAGGCGCAAAATTCCGGGGTGAATTTGAAGAACGTCTCAAGGCTGTTATTCATGAAGTGCAGGCGCAGGACGGAAAGATTATCCTGTTTATTGACGAACTGCACACTCTTGTGGGAGCCGGTGCTGCTGAAGGAGCGACTGATGCTTCCAATCTTCTTAAACCCGCGCTTGCCCGGGGAGAACTTCGCTGTATCGGCGCTACTACGTTAGACGAATACCGAAAACATATTGAAAAAGACGCGGCGCTAGAGCGCCGTTTCCAGCAGGTTTACACAGCAGAACCTTCGGTTGAAGATACAATTGCTATTTTGCGCGGGCTTAAAGAACGGTATGAAGTTCATCACGGAGTACGGATTAAGGATGAGGCGCTTGTTGCGTCCGCAATATTATCAAGCAGATATATTACAAGCCGTTTCCTGCCGGACAAGGCAATCGATCTTGTAGATGAGTCCGCAAGCCGGTTAAAAATGGAACTGGACAGCCGCCCGACAGAACTGGATAAACTTGAAAGAAAACTTCTGCAGCTCTCCATTGAAAGACAGGCTCTTTCACGCGAGGAAGATACGGCATCTAAAGAACGGCTTTCTAAACTGGAAAAAGAAATCGCTGACCTGACATGTGAACGTGACGCGATGAAAGCCCGTTGGGAAAGCGAAAAAACAGACATTCAGAAAGTCCGTGAGATTAAACAAAGAATAGAAGAGCTAAAAATTGAAGAGACCCGTTACGAACGCGAAGGAGATCTTTCAAAAGCCGCGGAAGTGAAACACGGGAAAATCCCCGAAGCACAGAATCAGCTTGCGCTCCTTACACATCAAATGGAGAAAAAACGCGAAGCTGCCGCAGGAGGCGGCGCTCTGTTACGCGAAGAGGTCAGCGAAGAGGACATTGCAGCCGTTGTATCAACATGGACAGGAATCCCTGTTTCAAAGATGCTGTCAGGCGAAATGCAAAAATATCTTGACCTTGAGAAAGTTCTGGAAAGACGAGTTGTCGGTCAGAATGAAGCGCTCTCTGCTGTCGCCGATGCGATTAGGCGCAACAAGGCAGGTCTTTCCGACGCGGCGCGTCCTTTGGGATCGTTTCTGTTTTTGGGTCCGACAGGTGTCGGAAAGACCGAGCTTGCAAAAACATTGGCTGACTTTCTTTTTAATGATGAGAAATCTCTTACAAGAATTGATATGAGTGAGTACGGAGAAAAACATTCTGTCAGCCGCTTAATCGGCGCACCGCCGGGGTATGTCGGTTACGAACAGGGCGGTCAGCTTACAGAAGCGGTCAGACGGCGTCCTTACAGCGTGATCCTTTTTGATGAGATTGAAAAAGCGCATCAGGAAGTCTTTAATGTATTTTTACAAGTACTGGATGACGGACGCCTTACGGACGGACAGGGACGCGTTGTTGATTTTAAAAATGTAATCATCATAATGACAAGTAATCTCGGTTCGGAATTAATTCTTCAGGCTAAAAACACTAAAGCAATCCGCGATTCTTTGTTGGAATTGCTTAAGTCAAGCTTTCGGCCCGAGTTTTTAAACCGTATTGATGAGACAGTAATTTTCAACAGGCTTGGTAAAAACGATATCGGTAAAGTTGTTGATATTCAGCTAACACGCCTTTCGCAGCGGCTTTCAGAGCGCAAGATTACTTTGAATATGACTGATGCGGCAAAGACCTTAATTGCCGAACGCGGGTATGATCCGCTGTTCGGAGCCCGTCCCCTAAAACGGACTATTCAAAGCGATCTTGAAAATCCTCTTGCTAAACAAATGATTGCAGGAACAATTCACGACGGAGATATTGTTACAGCAGATGTATCCAAAGACAAGGATAATTTAATTGTGTTCAAGAAAAGCAAGATAAAATAATTTAGAAGCTGTCTGAAAATTTGTGTAAATGACATAATATCACAAGAACGGAGCTCGTTCTTTTCCAAACTCAATGGCGAACTGGTGCGGGAAATAATAACATTCAGGCTTTCCGAGTTTGCCAACTCTTGCCGCGGCTTTCATATCAAGATGAAGGTGGTGAAAAAGCGGCGTCTTAAGATCATAGAACTTTGAGGAGACGGGAAAACCGCCGTATTTCTCCATCAGCTCTTTTCCGATAATATCCCCTCCTAATATTTCAATTGCTTCTTTAAGACTGAACTTCTCTTCGCTGCCGTAATCTACCGCAACAAAACTCAATCCCTCTGTGGACCTGCAAGCGGTCCGTTCTGCGCGATGTTCGTGGAGGCCATCCAGCGCTCTTTTATTGAACCCCTCTTAAGTCCGTATGCGAAGTAATCATTGGGATGAAGCCGCAGCCTTCTTCCTTCAATGCCTAAAGGGCGAGGGATAAAGTTTGGGTTCAGGCGGAAAAGCCGAGCTGTTAAAAGCAATTGATACAATACTCAGCGGAAAAGTGTATATATCAGGCTAGCTTAAATAAAAATAAGTGAGAACTCGTCTTTATACGCGAAATTTTCAAAACGGGAAATTGATGTGATTAATTTACTTAAAACCGATAAAACCAATAAGCAAATCTCCGGCGCGCTGTCCATAAATATAAGGACAGTGGAAAACTACATCAGTAAAATATATTTTAAGACCAACTTTTCCAACCGCGAAGAAAAAAACTTTGAAATCGTGCTTTAACGCATAAAAATTGTAAGCATTACACGCCTGTAAATGAATCAAAAGTATTATAGTTAATGAAAATTAGCGTTTATCTTTTTATTTTTACAGATGCGCCTGTTTTACAGGCGCTTTCAATGTTTATTCTGTTGTTTTAATGAAGATTAATTCCTGTTTTACAATCTATATAAAATCGGTTTTCATGATATAGTTGATAATATCCCGCATGAAGCAGTAATGTCTAAACAAGAAGGGTTTGTGAAGGATTTTTATGGGAATTTAGACTGTAAAAAGGCTTTGAAAAGTTGTATAATTGGGAAAATAAAAAGGGTGAAATGATGAAGAAACACAAAGTTACCATATGTACCGGTACTGCTTGTTTTGTCATGGGCGGCTCAGAATTGCTGCTCCTGGAAGAACAGCTTCCTGCTGATCTTAAAGCAATTACGGAAATTGAGGGCTCTCCCTGCAGCGGCATTTGTAACCGCAGCGAATACTCAGGCGTACAGGCTGACCACGCGCCCTTTGCGCAGGTTGACGGAAAAATAATAGAACAGGCAAGCGCCCAAAAAATCATTGACTGCCTTAGAACTGTCCAGCAAGGCTGGACTTCGGAGGCTTAATTATGCTTAATATGAATAATAACGCCCATCGGCTTAAACGTGAGATACTGGTACGTCTTACCAAAATACAGCTTGAAGGCAAACTTAACGAAGCCGTTGATAACATACCCAAAGAACTAGCCCCGATTGGCAGTGCGTCGATCCGCTGCTGTATCTACCATGACCGTGAAATAATCCGGCAGCGTGTAATCGCCCGGCTTGGGTGGAGTCTGGAAGATTACAATGATGAAAAACGGATTGCCGAATATGCTAAAGAAGCTTTTGCGCGGGAGAAACCAATCTGGCCAATACATACCGTGATTGACGAAGCCTGCAATGCCTGTGTACGTTCGCACTTTATGGTAACTAACGCTTGTCAGGCCTGTCTTGCCCGTCCATGCATGACCAACTGCGGCAGGAAGGCGATTGAGATAAAGGACGGCAGGTCATGGATCGACGGCAGCAAGTGCGTAAGCTGCGGCTTGTGTCTGCAAAATTGTCCCTATAAAGCGATCATTAAAATTCCTGTACCCTGCGAGGAAGCCTGCCCGGTAGGAGCTATTACCAAGAATGAAAACGGCAAGGAACGCATTGATTACCACAAATGTATTTCCTGCGGCAACTGTATGAGAGAATGTCCCTTTGGAGCGCTTGTAGACAAGAGCCAGCTGTTTGACGTGGTTAAGCACATTATGGCAGGCAAAACTATTGTAGCCATGTACGCTCCCGCCGCCGCGGCTCAATTCCGCGCTGAGAGCAGCCAGCTTGAAGGAGCGTTATTGGCCTCTGGTTTTTCCGGTGTGGTAGAAGTGGCGTTTGGCGCGGATATCACTGCTGACAGGGAAGCAGAAGAGTTCGGTGAGCGTATGAAACAAGGTGAAAAGATGATGACTACCTCCTGCTGCCCCGCTTATGTACGGGCGGTGCGCCTCCATGTACCTCAGCTTGCAGATTGCATTTCTACTACCCATACCCCCATGCACTACGCGGCTGAAATTGCCAAAAAGGAATATCCAGGCTGCATTACGGTTTTTATCGGACCGTGTCTTGCCAAACGGCAGGAAGGTATGGATGACGATCTTGTCGACTACGTTATTTCGATTGAGGAGATCGGCGCGTTGTTTGTTGCAAAAGGCATTGAAGCGGCAAATGCAGCACCTGTTCAAAGGGAAAAACTCCCCACTGCCAGCGGAAGGAACTTCGCCAAATCAGGCGGCGTGGCGCAGGCGGTAAAGGAACGGCTTAAAGACCCTTCCATGCTGAAAGAAGCAGTAATTGACGGCCTTGATAAAGCAGGTATGAAACGCCTGTCTGAGTTTGGCAAAATAAACGCAGGTGAACTTGACTTTGCCGCGGACACGCCAAACCTTATCGAGGTAATGTCTTGTCAGGGCGGCTGTATATCAGGGCCATTGGTGGTTACAAATCCCAAAGTTGCTCTTATGCAATTGGGGAAATACGCAGAAAAGGTTATTCCCGTTTTGCCGCCAAAGGATCGATAAACAGACGTTTAATCTGTACAACAGTAACAACATAAAGTCTGTCTGCAAAATAACCGAAGTTCGCAGCATACTAACCCTATACAACGGTTTGTACTAGCCTTGTACAACGGAGTGTATCAGCCTTATACAGCTTGTTGTACTAGCCTTGTACAACGGACTGTATCAGCCTTGTACAACTTGTTGTATAAATGTAACTCTGTGGGATGGTCAGAGTTGCATGTGATGTTATAAATTGATTTCCGTACACAGTAATACGCTAAGTGTATTTTTTTTCTTGCTTTGATATAATTTTCCAGTCAGGAGACAACAATGATAATAGCAATAAAACCGGGTGTTAGCAGAGATGAAATAAACAAACTGATAACAGACCTTGAAAATCTGGGAGTGAAGGTAGACGCTTCGCAGGGGTCGTCGCAGATTGTACTTGGGCTTGTCGGGGACACTACTGTTATAAATGATGAGGCGGTAAGGGCGAATCATTTAGTTGAAAGGGTTATCCGTGTACAGGAGCCGTATAAAAGAGCAAACAGAATATTTCATCCATTGGATACTGTACTTGAATTTAAATGCGGAAAGGAAACCGCAAATGCCGCCGCGAGTGTAAAAATCGGCGGTCCTTCATTCTCTGTAATCGCGGGTCCCTGTTCGGTGGAAAGCCGCGAACAGCTTGTCTCTGTAGCTGAAGCGGTTAAAAAGTCCGGCGCTGCATTTCTGCGCGGCGGCGCTTTTAAACCGCGGACAAGTCCTTACAGTTTTCAAGGAATGGGTTGCGAAGGCATTGATCTTCTTGTTAAAGCGAAAAAAGAGAGCGGTCTTCCGGTTGTTACAGAGTTAATGGAAATAAGCCAGCTTGAATTATTTGAGGATGTAGACATGATTCAGGTAGGCGCGAGAAACATGCAGAATTTCAACCTGCTGAAAGAACTTGGCCGCAGCAAAAAGCCGATTCTTCTAAAACGCGGAATGGCATCTACCATGACTGAGCTTTTAATGGCAGCTGAATATATCATGGCAGGCGGAAACAGCCAGATTGTGCTATGCGAGCGCGGGATTCGCGGTTTTGATAATTTTACACGCAACATTCTTGATCTTGCGGTTGTTCCAGCCCTGAAGAAAAAAACTCATTTGCCTGTTATTGTGGATCCAAGCCATGCCACAGGACTCGCGTGGATGGTTCCGGCAATGTCAAAAGCCGCAATCGCCGTCGGTGCTGACGGCATTATTGTCGAAGTTCATAATGATCCTGAACATGCCCTGTGCGACGGAGAGCAATCACTTACACCTGAACAATTTGACAATCTTATGAATAAACTGCGTAAATACGCGGAAATTGAAGGCAAGACGATATAGCTGAAATTTAGGCCGCTTTCACTAAAACGTAAATCCCCGATAGAATTAAAAAGCGTGCTGCGGCGGTACTTAACAGTGTATTGCCGCGTTCCTTATATCTTTGCGATAACGTTCTTCAAAATATTAGTTACTTTCTCCGCATTTTCTGCAAATACTTTTACGATTACTTCCCAGCTTACGGGTTCTTCGTCAGTTTTCCAGCAATCGTAATCTGTGGTCATTGCTATCGCCGCATAGGGGAGGCCTATTTCGTTAGCAAGGGCGGCTTCTGTAGAAACGGACATATTGATAATCTCAGCGCCCCAGCTTCGGAACATGTGGGATTCGGCTCTTGTTGAAAAACGAGGCCCTTCGATTGTGACAACAGTTCCTCTAGGGTGGAACGAATATTTTTTAATCTCACATTCTTTTATCAAGAGTTCCCGTAATTTTTCATCAAAGGGATCGGGCATTGCCTGATGAATGGGATTATGCGCCTCAAAGGATTCATGAAAGGTCATCTTTCTCTGCTTTGTAAAATCAATGAATTGATCGATAACAACCAGATCGCCTCTTTTAATTCCTCCGCGAAGAGAGCCTACCGCGGTAGTAGCAAGAATATGGGTGCATCCCGCTTCTTTAAGCGCGTAAATATTTGCTCTAAAGTTAACCTGAGTCGGAGGTATTGTATGCTCCCGGCCGTGACGCGCCAAAAGGACAACTTCAACTCCTCCAATTTTTCCGTATTTTAACGGAGAAGACGGTTCTCCGTACGGTGTGCTTGCGCTTTTATCCTGCGGATCTGATAAAATATCAGGATTATCAAGACCGCTTCCGCCAATTATTCCGATGACCGCCATAATTCCCTCCAATTAATCTTTTTCAGGATACAGGGATAATATTCCCTTTTCGCATGCTTCGCAAGTACCGCGTTCGCTGACAAGACCGGTTATTAACTTCGCGGGCGTTACATCAAAACCCCAGTTTCTTGCACTTGTTGCTTCGGGGCAAATCCTCACTGTCTCTGTTTTGCCTTCCTTTGTAATCCCTGTAATATATCTTACTTCACTGCTGTCTCTCTCCTCAATCGGGATTTCCTTTACGCCGTCCTTCATTTTAAAGTCGAATGTAGAGGAAGGAAGTGCAACATAAAACGGCACATTGTTTTCTTTCGCTGCTAACGCTTTTAGATAAGTGCCTATCTTGTTTGCCGCGTCTCCCTGCCGGGTTACGCGATCAGCGCCTGTGATTACCAGATCAACCATTTCGTGCTGCATCAAATGTCCGCCCGCGTTATCAGGGATTAGGTCGTGGCTTACGCCGTGCTGCGCAAGTTCCCATGCAGTAAGGCTTGCTCCCTGATTGCGCGGACGGGTTTCATCAACCCATACATGAACTTTTATTCCTCCATCATGTGCCGCGTAGACGGGAGAAAGAGCGGAACCGTAATCTACAAACGCAAGCCATCCCGCGTTGCAATGGGTTAGAATATTTACTTCTCTTCCCTGTTTTTTCTGTGAAATTTTTTTTATTATTTCAAGGCCGTGCTGCCCTATTCTTCTGCAAAAATCTGCGTCTTCATCCGCGATTGCCCGGGCTTCAAACCGCGCGGCTTCTCTTTTCTGCGCAGGTGTTCCCGTGTGACATGATAACATTGAATACATTCTGTCTACAGCCCATGCAAGGTTGCTTGCGGTAGGGCGTGTGTTTTTAAGGAGCAGCGCCGCGCATTTTAAATTATCATTGAATGATTCATCCCCGGAGACAAGAGAGGTGAGATACATACCGTATGCTGCCGTGGCTCCGATAAGGCCGGCTCCGCGCACGTACATATCCCTGATAGCATTTGCGGTGTCTTCGCAGGTACGCAAATCCAGAATCTCAAACTTAAAAGGAAGCGCAAGCTGATTAATAATCTGTACAGTTTCAGGATTGTTTTCTTTTAACCAGATTGTTCTGTAATGGCGTCCTTTTATATTCATACCATGCAGAATCCCAGAGTAATCAGAAACTGAGCTGCAATATAGGTTATCATTACCGCAAAGTAAATTTTAACCTTGCGAAACGTCCTAAGCGCAAGCAGTGTATCCGATACTACAAAGCAAATGCTTCCGGACAGAATTAAAAGGCTGAAAATCAAACCGTGTGCGATAAACTGAGAGAGAAAAAGCTGCAGGGCAAAAATCACCATAACCAGAATTACTGTTTCATAGGCGATAACCGGAATTTTCATTTGTTTGCCCGGTTTTACAACTTTATATATAAATATACCCAGACCGCCGGCGGCAATTATGCTGACAACCAGTATCGTAACATTAAACGGATTGATAAATCCATGCATAGCGGCAATATAGCAAATATGCCCAATCAGAAAACTTGCCAGCCCCAGCCTGAACCAGAGAATATTTGTTATCTTTACCAGCAATACATCCCCTATCCATGCGAAAACTAAAGCCAGAACTACAGGCCAGAATATAATATTTACACTCGACAGATAGATTGCAAGCAGCAAGGGTATAAGTAAACCTTTCAAAATATACTGAAAGACGGCAGGTTTGTAGCCCAATGTAATTAAATAAATAACTGAAACCACACCAAAAATTATTAGTAAAATTACTTTTAACTCCATTTTACTTCCCCGGGATAAAGGGCTTTCCTCCTCCTGTATCTCTTTATTTTTAATCAAAATGCCAAGTTTTTGGAAACAATATTTACATTGCAGCTTTTACTACCTTTCCCTTGCTTGTCAAATATGGATTTACAGTTTTATCTGGCAAAACAATGCTGATAAAACCCGCGGCATACGGTGTTATAGTGTATATATTCCACAAGAGTATAACCCCCTCATTGTTTATACTGATTGTATCGGGCGGCCAAATATTATCCCGCAGGTAATTATCTATACCGTATTTATCCATGATAAATTCCTTTAAAATAGAGTCGGGAACCGGGTCAATTAGATCATTAATGGTAAGAAGCCTTTGTTCTGCTATGTCAATGATATAATAATTAAACTCGTAGTTTCCGTGAGCCGCGCCGCTGTTGTAATAGAATGTACTGTAAAGAATAATAACAAATGATTCATCATGAAATTCAATCGAATAGTTTTCTGTCAGACTGGATTGGTAAATATGCTGAGTTCCATCACCATTCATAATCAGAGGGAAACCCCCGGCGGCTGACTCGTCTGTAAATCTTTTTTCCAGATACGCCGCATAATCGTCAAAGTTCTTATTTTGATAAATTAATTCTTCGATTAGGCTTCCGGCGGCTGTTACGATGCTTCCGGCTCTGTCTGAATATACGATATTTTCAAGATGGATATCATATTCTATATTGTGTGTCCCATAGTACAGTTTATCGTACTTATAATCTTTTTTACTAATTTCTGCAGCATTTCCCGAGGACTCTCCAGAGCGGGTATTTGATGTACTGCTGCATCCGGCCAGCAGTACAGTTAACAGTAATGTTGATATTAAAATCAAACTTAATTTTAAATTTTTCCTCATTTTTTCCTCCCGATGTTTATTAATGAATAATAGCACGCGATATAGACGATATTAAAATTATCCTACAGTTATTTTATATTAAAATGCCATAAAAAACCATATTGACATAAAATATGAGCTGTTTCAAAACTTCAAATATTAGAACAAGTTCATTGGAGCAGGTTCAATAGTTAAAAATCGCTTTAAATTTAAGTGACTTAATTAAATTATTAAAAATAATTGCTTTACCAGAAAAATATTACCTTTTTTATTGCATTTCCGGTAATGTTTAGTTACAATTTCAGTTACCGAACGTTCGTTAACTGAAACAGCCGAAGTCTATCGATTTCAGTTTTACCTGCGGCAAAACTTTGATACAGGATGCAATTTCTTAATGACCAAAGCAGAGATTATCGACGCGGCTTTCAAAGTGTGGGGCCGTAATTACTACAGGAAAACCAGTCTCTCACAGCTTGCAGCCGAGTTAAAGGTCTGTAAGCCGGCTTTATACCGCCACTTTTTTAATAAACAGGCTCTCACTAAAGCGATGGCAGAACGTTTTTTTGATGATTTTGCAGCTTTCATTAAGGTAGATTTAAATAAAGCGCTTGATGAAGACGTAGATGAAGGCATTTCTTCCATTTTAAAGAGCATTTCCTGTTTTTTCGCAGGAAATGTTAACGCTCTCATTTTCTCCCTTATTAACCTTTACGATCGCAGCATGGACAGCCGTACTATAACAGACAGTATGAAATCCAGAGGCGCAGACATTGGAATCATTCAAATGCTAGTCGAAAAGAAATATTCATGCGATCCAATATTGACAAGGTTGATTTTTGCCACTCTTACATTTTTAATGTCTCATTATCACATGGTTAATAAATCCATGGAAAACCCTCCGTCCGAAGCGAAAATAAAAGATATTACTTGTTTAATTTGCAATACGATTAACTCCGGCCTTGGATATTCTTCAAGCGAAACTGAAATTGATTTTGAAAAACTGGAAAAACAGGTTGAAGGAATGCCTCTCAACGCGGAACCGGAGATGTTCTTCAAAGCCGTTGCGGAAGCTGTTGCGCAAGCCGGTCCATGGGATGTTTCCATGAATATGGTTGCCAAAAAGCTCGGGCTTTCCAAAAGCAGCCTATATGTTCATTTTAAAAATAAAAAGGATATGCTGCGCCGTCTTTTTATCACAGAGTTTAAAAATATTATCGTGTTTACCAAACAGGGAATAAGCCTGTCTTCGAATACATCAGAACAGCTCTACCTTGGAATCTATACCATCTCTGTTTATCTGCGCGCACGTCCAGAAGTTCTTGTCGCGATGGACTGGATTAGAACACGAAAACTTGAACTTGGTAAACCTGACAAAAACCTTGAGATTTTCAGGTTATTTGAAGATGTTGATATCAAGCTGCTGCAGGGAACAGCAGATGATGAAAAGCAGCGTACTTCCCACTGGATTTTATTCTTATTGGTAAATGTTTTAATCAGCATGACGCTGCATAAAACACAGAACAATTGTATTAGAATATTATTTAAATTTATTTTTCAGGGTCTTGGAGGCTTTAAAAAATAATGAATAATATATGTATGCCGCGTTAAAAACGGGCAAAAAGGAGTCGATTTATGAACCTTAAAAAAAAGACAGGAATCTCTTCTGTCGAATGCCGCAGGATATATGCGGGCGATTTTGTAATTGTATTCTGCCTTGCGCTGATAGTATTGATATCCGCGGTGTTGAAGGCGCAGGAAACCGCTCCTATAAAGCTAAGTTTAGATGAAGCGGTGGAGCTCGCGGTTAGAAATAATCTCAGTCTTGAATCTTCGCGGGTCGGCCTTGAAACAAAAAGAAGGGCATCCGATCTTTCATGGAATCAATTTATTCCGCAGGTAACAGTATCGGGGACTTTTAATATGGATAATAAGCAATCTGATCCTGTTACTGCCAGTATGGTGGTACCACTTGAAAAATTACCTGGAATGTCAGGAATACCTGGATTGTCTGGAACACAAGTCGCGATGGAAGGAGTGACAGGTAATTTTTATAATCCAGGTACATTCGGTTTATTTGTAAGTGATCCGGTATCTGTTTCCCAATGGCGACCAGTCGGAAATATTTCGGTCTCGCTTTCATTTAACATGGCGATGATTGAAAACATGAACCGCCTGCGTATTGAATATGAAAGCGGCCTTCTAAGCTATGAAAAGGCAAAGGCGCAGCTTGAGCGCGATGTGCGAAAAGCGTATCACAGCATGCTATTGCTGCAGGAAAATATTGAACTGATGCGCGGAAGTTACGCAAATGTAGAGCGTCAGGTACAAATGGCCCAGGCCAATTATAACGCCGGTCTTGCGCCGGAACTGACTCTGTTACAAGCGCGCGTAGCGCTTGAAAACATGCGCCCTGTTATAGATCAGGTTGAAAACGGCATGAGGCTTTCCATGGCGCAGTTCGCATTTTTCCTTGGTATGGAATACAATACTCGCTTTGATCTTGTTCCCATATCGGAAGGTTTTGATTTTATTCCCCTTGATGTAGCCGATATGATTTCACAGGCAGCCAGAGGAAAGCCTGATATTCAGGAATTGCGCAATACAATACTGATGCTTGAAAGCGCCCGTAAAATATCGGTTTATTCGCTTACCCCAAGCTTAAATCTCAGCTGGAACAGTACTTCGGCTTTTGTGAAAGATCCGGCGAAAGACAACTGGTTTACTTATGATAACTGGAGACACTCAGGATCTCTTTCCATTACAGTCGCGCTTCGCGTACACAGTCTGCTTCCATGGAGTACTGACACACAAGCGATAAGAAACCTTGACGATCAATTAAGAACCGCTACCATTGGGCTTGCGCAGATGATCCGCGGAACAGAAATAGAAGTATACAATATTGTGCTTTCGCTTGAAAGAACACGCGCAAATACGCAGGCGCTGGAACAAACAGTCGCGTTAGCCGAACAATCTTACCGCCTGACGGAGCAAGCTTATAGAGCGGGTTTACAGGATTATTTTCAGGTGCAGAACGCGGAACAGTCGCTGCATCAGGCGCGCGTTCAGCTTTTGGAACAGCACTTTACGTATCTTAACAGTCTTATAGATCTTGAGTACGCCGTCGGTGTTCCGTTCGGTACCCTCTCGCAGAGGAGCAGATAATAATGGACGCGCGGAAGAAATTAAAGTTAGTTGTATTATTAATATTACTCCTTGTTTTATTTTCGGGCTGTGAGCGGATTAATGAATTCCTCGGGGTAATCGGAGTTTTGGAAGTTCCCGAAGCTGAAGTCAATGAAGAGCCGGTATTCGCGGTTAACACCACGCTTGCGGTTCAGGGGCAGATTCAGGACTATCTTGTTTTTTCAGGCGATATTGTCGCAGGTTCGACAGTGGATGCGTATCCTGAAATGGCGGGAAGAATAACCGCGATTTACGTTTCTGTCGGAAGCGTGGTAAGCAGGGGAGCAAGCATCGCTGCGATTGATCCGTCACGTCCGGGAATGTCTTTCAGGCAGAGCGTAGCGACAGCTCCAATCAGCGGAACTATTGTTATGCTGCCGGCTCAGGTTGGGATGACTGTAAGCCAGGCAGTTCCTCTTGCACGTATTGCAGGCGGCGGAGGACTTGGAATAAAACTCAGCGTATCTGAAAGATTTATTTCCAAGATGGCGTTAAACCTGCCGTGCGAAGTAACTCTTGACGCATGGCCAGGTGAAATATTTTACGGAAGCATCAGTGAAATATCTCCGACCGTAGATGTTGCCTCACGCACCATGGAAGTGCGCGTTAATGTAAGGGACCTTGAATCCAAGTTAAAACAGGGAATGTTCGCAAAGGTTCGTGTTATCACGGAGCGTAAAAATAATATTGTTAAGATTCCTGCTTCCGCCGTTATAAACAGATTCGGAGAGCAGTATGTTTATGTAATTGAACGCAATGACAGAAATCCTGAAATGACTGTAGTCAGAAAAAGAATAATTGTGCCTGGTATTATGATTGACGGAATTGCTGAGATTTTAAGCGGACTTGAAAGCGATGAGGAAATTGTTGTCAGGGGACAGACGCTTCTTGATGACGGATCCAAGGTCAATGTTATTGAACGCGTAACACCATTAAGCGCAAATTAAGCGAGACGGGAAAAAAATATGAGCATGGTTAAAACTGTCGTTTCGCGTCCTGTTACAATTTTTATTATTTTCGTTCTCCTTATAGGACTTGGAATATTTGCGATGACAAACCTTCCCATCGATCTTTACCCTGAAATAAACCTTCCGATGCTTGCCATTTACACTTCGTATTCAGGAGCTGGACCGGAGGAAGTTGAAAGGTCTGTTACGCGCCTTTTGGAAGCGACTCTGTCAAGCGTTTCGGGAATGGAGAATGTTACGTCAATGTCCAGCAAGGGAACAAGTCTTGTGATTATGGAATTCGGCTACGGGACGGATATAGGCGAAGCCGCGAATTCCATACGCGATTCACTTGACCGTATCAGGAATTATCTGCCTTCAGGCTCTCAATCGCCGATTATTTTCAAGGCAGACCCGTCCATGCTTCCCATCATGACGCTGATGATAACATCAGACAGGCGAACTTCTGAAGAGTTACGTGAAATCGCCGAAGATACAATTGTGCCGCGCATTGAGCAGACGCCAGGTATTTCAACTGCGTCTGTCGACGGAGGAAGATCAAAAATAATCCGCGTTGAAATTCCGCAAAGCCGCCTTGAAGCCTATGAACTGACAATTACACAGATTCAACAGATGCTTGCTGTTCAGAATATGCAGACCGCGGCAGGAACAATCACCGAAGGCGGCATGTCATACATTCTTACAACAATGGGTGAATATGCGTCGATTGAAGAAATTAAAAATACAGCGGTCACCTACAGGGGAGGAGGTTACACGGGTACTTCCGTTGAAATGCCCAGACAGGTATTTCTGCGCGATATCGCCGACGTATACGAAGGTTACAAAGATGAATCGAGCATTGTCTATGTAAACGGACAGGCTGCCGTGACCCTTTCTGTGCAGAAACAGAGCGGAAAAAATTCTGTGCAGACAGCTAACGAGCTGCGTAAAAGGGTTGACAGAATTTCACGGGAATTGCCTTCGGATATTTTGGTTACAGAACTTTACAACAACACGGACATTGTAGAAAACTCCCTTAATCAGGTAACTTCCACCGCGTTTATGGGCGCATTCCTTGCTGTTTTCACCCTCTTTCTATTCTTGCGTTCATTAAAGCCGACTATCATTATCGGCATCAGTATCCCTGTGTCCGTTATTATTACAATGCTGTTGATGTACTTCTGGGGGCTTACATTAAACCTTATGACAATGGCAGGCCTTGTTCTCGGAATAGGAATGTTGATTGACAATTCCATTGTAATCCTTGAAAACATTTACCAGTACCGCGAAAAAGGCGCGAAGCTTAAAACAGCGTCAATACTCGGCACTTCCGAAATGATAGTAGCAATTACAGCTTCTACTCTGACAACAATCTGCGTTTTCGCTCCCATGGTAATGTTCCAGGGTCTTTTGGAAATGGCGGGAGAGCTTTTCGCGGGGTTAGCGTTTACAGTTGTTATATCGCTTGGCATCTCGCTTTTTACCGCGATTTTTCTTGTTCCTGTTTTATGCAGCCACTTCCTTCCTATTGTTACGCGAAAACAAAAACCCCTTAGGGGCGTTCTTGCTAAAATAGACGCAGGCTTTGCCAAATTTTTTACATGGCTTGACAATTCATACATGAACGCCGTTAAAAAGGTTTTAAACCTCAAGTTTATTACTATCACATCATTGATTATTCTGCTTGCATTAAGCGGGTTTATGATCCCTGTTATCGGCTGGGAGCTGATGCCGCAGCAGGAAAGCGACAATGTCAGCATAACGGCGACGCTTCCTATGGGAACGCCGCTTGTGGAAACAGAAGCGATTTTAAGACAACTTCAATTAATTGTAGAAAGGGAAATCAAAGGATATAAAGATATAACAATTCAGGCCGGAGGCGGCAGCATAATGAACCTCGGCGCAGGCAACACCAATTCAGGATCATTAAGAATTTCACTGCCTGAATATTCTCAGCGCATTGAAACAGCCAATGAAATACAGGATATTCTTGAACCATATCTGAAACAAATTCCCGGAGTTGAGTTTTCTTTCGGAGGCGGTCTTAATTTAAGCATGCTGGGAGGAAGCAA
>WQSQ01000028.1 GCA_009787775.1 Treponema sp. | reverse complement strand
CTTCAGTTTTGTAAGAGCTTCCTTTAAATACCGCAGTTTTGCAGGGCGTTAGCCCGAAAAACTGCTTAGCCGCAGCAAAACTAACCGAGTTTTGCAAGCGGCTATAAAAAAAGGCTATTCCAACAATAATTTTTGGAACAGCCTCATTCAATTCAGCCATTAAGAAGTATGAAAATAATCTAAAACGTTTATCAGCTTCCCGGAAGAGCCTTCATTTTCTCCTTTAATTCAAGAAGCATCATATCGGCGGTGGAATCTGATCTTTCCAGTTCTTTGAATTTTCTCTCAAGATTGGAATCGTTGCTGAGATCCTGAAGTTCTTTTGAAGCGTCGGCCATCGCTTCCATTTCATCAACTTTCGTAGCCATACGATCAAATGCCTCAAAGGCGCTGCGGTTACCGGAAACTGTGGAAATTGTGTCCTGAATCTTCTGCTGGGCTTCAGCTCGCTTTGCTCTTGCGATGAGAAGATTTTTCTTCCGCTGGGCTTCTTCGATCTTGTTTTGCAGCTCTTTTAGGCTTTCTTTTAAATGATCGACAGAACTTTTCTGCGATTCCCATTGTTTTTGATACTCGGCGGCTGCATTATCGTACTCCTGCTTGCGAAGAAGAGCTTCTTTCGCGAGATCGTCCTTGCCGTTTGTAACTGCCAGCATTGCTTTGCGTTCCCATTCTTTTGCCTGGGCAAACTGGTTGTCTTTTTCGCGCTCAAGTTTTTTCTCGTCGGCAATTGCCATGGCTACAGCTTTCTTTGACTCAATTAACTGTTCATTCATCTCGATAATAAGCTGGTTTAACATTTTTTCAGGCTTTTCAGCCTTCCCGATAAGCGAGTTTACATTCGCGGAAATTAATGTTTTAAGTCTTGAAAAGATACCCATACCTATGCTCCTACGGCTTTTCCGGAAGACGATGCTTCCGAAGAAGACGATTTTTCTCTAAATTTTGAAAGTACCGGATAATGCTCAGTTAAAGCAAGACTAAATGAATCCAATACCGCTCTGAAATCATCATAATCCATAGTGTCATAATGCAATGTATCAATTAGGACAACCTTGTTATTTTCAAGGGCATATGCACCGTGAACTAAATCAGAAGCATTGATTTCAAGCAGTTTTGTGTATAGTTCCAGCAGATTGTTTTTAGGTACATTCATTATTTCTGCTCTGATTATTACAATTGTTTCAGCCTGCATAACTGCTACGCCTTGAAGAGCGTGTTCCTCATCATCCAATAGCCACAAATTCGAATCAACCTGCTGATATGTAATCATCAGATCGATTAAATATTGTTCGATTTTACTGTTTACCATAGCACCACCTTTAACCCAATAAGACCTCGCCCGCATCATCTACCGAAAGAATATTCTTACATTCAGAACAGCGGAAACGGCCTGGTTTAACAGCCTTTAGTTTCTTGTAACAAATGGGACAAGAAACAACTTTGGGAAAAACCAACGGTTTCTCCTGAGTCTGATCTGTATTAAAATAATGAATCGAATCATCAAGACTGTCTTTGATATTAAAAAATTGTGAAAACCCAAGAAGCTGGAAAACCTCGTAAACCTTCGGCTGGATGTCCAATAAGACAAGATCGCCGCCTTGAGGTTTTACCGCCTTTAAAAAGGTAGTAAAAGAGCCAATGCCCGTAGATGAAACATAATTTAAACTGTCGCATTGAAAAACCAATTTAACAAAGCCGCTTTCTATAGCTCTCTGTACCCGCTTTTGGAAAAAATTAGAATTGTAAGTGTCAATATATCCTGTTAAAGCCAACAAAAGACATCCGGGCGCATTAGCAACCCGTTCGAGTTTAATTTTGAGGCTGTCATCCCTCTCATCATCAAACCCGGGAACGATATCATTGTTTGCCATGTCTCTTCCTTGTTATGGTATCCCGAAAAAAATCCCAAATTCATCTTAGCCATCAAAGATATCCCCTTACTTATGATAATTATTATATTTTTTTTTGTCAACTTAAACAGAAACAGATAAAAAAGCACATGGTAAAAAATCTTACATTAAAAAATACAAGATAGTATAATTATTCATGCTTTTACGGGATGTCAGGATAATTCTATGCCGCCCTTCGCAGTCAGGAAATGTAGGAGCAATTTGCCGGGCAATGAAAAACATGCGTCTTTCCGAGCTTCGGCTTGCCGCTCCTCAGCCTCTTGTTTTGGAAAGAATATACGAGAGAGCGATTAATTCATGGGATATCTGGGAAAACGCACGAATCTATGATGATCTTGCGTCGTCAATTGCAGACTGCGCAATTATAGCAGGTACTACCCGAAGGCGCGGACATCACAGAAAAAGCGCTTCAATGACTCCGCGCGCGCTTGCAGCCTGGCTTGCGGAACGCCCCGGCCCTGCCGCCATTGTCTTTGGTAATGAAAGAACAGGACTTGAAGAAACAGAGCTGGAAATGTGTAATATCGCATCTCATATTCCTGTTTGTGAGACTCACCCTTCACTGAATCTATCCCACGCGGTACAGATTTATACTTATGAATTATTTTTAGCTATGGAAAAGCAGCTCCCTGTAAAAGGTGAATGGACAGCCATGAATCAGAAAGAAACATCCGCGCTTGTCAGCACAATTACAGATACTTTGGCAGATATAGGTTTTTATAAATATCCCAACAGGGAGGAACAAACCCGCTTTCTGCGTGATGTCATCTCGCGTGCAGGTATGTCCATCAATGAAGGAAAATACTTCAGGAACATAATCATTAAAGCAGCGAAAACAGAAAACAAGTAAATTGATTGAGGCTTTTCCAAAACTTTCGAACCGCGGGTTCGCGTTTTTGGAAAAGCCTCAATTTACACAAAAGGAAAAAAGATGATATACTTTTAAACGGCGCTTGTCGCCATTTAAGTAACAAGGAAAAAAGAAATGGCAGAAATACTTAACATTGAATCAAAGAAAAACCTAATCGAAGCAAATTGGCGCATGGAAGACTTAAACGAGGTGCCTTTTGTTATAGAAGTGGGTCCGATGCATATGGCAACAAAAAAATTCTACAATAATCCCAACGCGGAAATTGAATGGGCGGAAGATCATGCGCAAAAACGCAAAGACGTATACGATTACGGTTTTCCCAATATTAAACCTAATCAGGGTATAAATATAATTGCAGGCGCGTTCGGCTGTGAATGTAAACCCAATGACGAAGCTGATCCGTGGGTCAGCTGCCTTATTAACGAGGAAAATACTGACGATGTTTATAAATTAAAAGTGCCTGATCCCGTTAACAACCCGTATTTTGAACAGGCGTGGAAACATGTCGAGACTCTTCAGGCAAAATCAAAAATTCCTTTACGGGTTGTCAATGTCCCATCTCCGCTTGTTACAGCTTCCCTGGTTTGGGAATACACTTCATTTATAGAAGCCACCCTCGTTTATCCCGACGAAGTTCATACGCTATTGGAAAAAATAACCGAAGCAACTATCGGCTACATAAAAGAGATGTTTAAACGCATAACAAATCTTTACGGAGTCAGTCATGAGTTCTGGTATGTACCCAAAGAAACTGGCATCCGAATCAGCGATGACACCGCAGCCCTTCTTTCTCCGAAACTTTACCGCGAGTTCGGCGTAAAATATAACGCGATGATCGCAAAAGAATTCGGCGGCATAGTGGTCCACTCCTGCGGCGATGTTTCAAATGTCGCCCAGGCCATGATGGAGATACCTCTTCTGCGCGGCCTTGATTTTACAATCCCACAGGTGCAGGACTGGGCAAAAGTGCGCGAGGCTGTATCTGGTAAAACTGTTTTATGCCTGCGTCATTTTTATTGGGATCATATTAATGACAAGAATACAGATTTGGCGGAATACACAAAGAAACTAATTGATTTTTTCGGACGCAAGGGTGTATTTATTCAAACATCAACGCCGACAAGTGAAGAAGCTGTTGCGTTAGGTGAAAAACTGCACGCGATTCTTTCAAAGTAGCAGATTAAAACCCATCGTTATTTTTTATACGGGCGATCTCATCCCTGATTGCCGCAGCCTGCTCGAACTCAAGGTTCTTGGCATGTTCGAGCATTTCGTTTTCAAGAGCTTTAATAAGCTGCTTGCGCTGCGCGGGGATTAAAACATTGTAGGACTTTTTAAGAACTTCAATTGTGTTTCCGGCGGCGCTGTCCGCTTCTTCGGCATGGCGCGTAAGAATTTCCGCGATTGCCTTTTTTACCGTTTCTGGGGTTATGCCGTGTTTTTTATTATATGCAAGCTGTATTTCGCGGCGGCGGTTTGTTTCCGCGATTGCCTTTTCCATCGCTTCGCTCATTCGATCCGCGTACATAATTACTTTTCCGGCGGCGTTGCGCGCGGCGCGCCCGATTATCTGAACAAGGCTTGTAAGAGAACGCAGAAAACCGATCTTGTCAGCGTCAAGAATCGCGATAAAAGAAACCTCCGGAAGGTCTATTCCTTCGCGTAACAGATTGATTCCCACAAGTATGTCAAAGCTGCCCTGCCGTAATTGAGTCAGAATTTCCACGCGCTCAATTGTTTCCACTTCGCTGTGGATGTAGCGGACTTTCAATCCAAGACCGGAAAGGTAATCTGTTAAATCTTCCGCCATTTTTTTTGTAAGCGTAAGAATGAGGGATCGCTCTCCGGCCTTAATACGTTTAATGACCTCTCCGTAAATATCCTCCATCTGGCCTTCGCTTGGACGCACTTCAATTTCCGGATCCAGAAGGCCGGTCGGACGAATCAACTGCTGTACAACACGCACCGACTGCTCAACTTCGATTTTTCCGGGTGTCGCGGAAACAAAGACTGTTTTATCAAGGCGCTCTACAAATTCATCATAGCGAAGAGGCCGGTTATCAAGAGCGCAGGGAAGGCGGAAACCGTAATCGACAAGGCTTTGCTTTCGGCTGCGATCTCCTGCGTACATCGCGCCCAGTTGCGGGAGCGTTACATGGCTTTCGTCAATAAAGGTAAGATGCCTTTTCGGAAGATAATCAACCAGCGTATCGGGAGATTCTCCGGGCTTACGACCCGCCAAAACAGCGGAATAATTTTCGATTCCGGGGCAGTAGCCCATTTCAGATAACATTTCCAAATCATATTCAACGCGCGTTTTAAGGCGTTCAGCTTCCATAATTTTTCCGTTCTTTTGAAAATATTCAAGCCTCTCTTTCAGCTCCTGTCTGATTGCGCCTAACGAGTTAGTTATCATCTCTCCGGGTAAAACAAACTGCTTCGCCGGATAAATAAGGGCGCGGTCAATATCTTCCAGCATCTCACCTGATACGGGATTAAAATGCCGGATTCGTTCAACGCGATCCCAGTCAAAATCAATGCGATACGCTTCTTCCATGTAGGCGGGATAAATTTCCAGCGTCTCGCCTCTGCGGCGAAAACGGCCTCTTTCAAGGACTGCGTCATTGCGTTCATATTGCAGCTCAACAAAGCGGCGCATCAGCGAGTCAACATCAAAAATTTCGCCCTTCGCGACAGTCGCGTTCATTTTTCTGTAAACATCAGGCGTTACCATTCCGTAAATGCAAGATACAGTCGCCACAATGATAACATCTTCACGTTCCATCATGCTTCGTGCCGCAGACAGACGCATACGCTCTATCTCAGCATTTATCGACGCGTCTTTTTCGATATATAAATCCCTGCTTGCGACATACGCTTCAGGCTGATAATAGTCGTAGTATGAAACAAAATACTCAACAGCGTTATTGGGGAAAAAACTTTTAAATTCGCGGTAAAGCTGCGCGGCAAGTGTTTTATTATGGCTTACAACAAGAGTCGGCATCTGTACAGCTTCGACAATCTTCGCCATTGTAAATGTCTTGCCCGAACCTGTTACACCCTGCAATACCTGATATTTATCACCCGCTTTGATACCATCAGCAAGAGCGGCAATCGCCTCACCCTGATCGCCTGCGGGCTTGAACGGAGACACTACTTCAAATTGACGCATATTCTAATTACTTAATCATAGTATAGTGGTATTGTCAATAGAAAAAAGTGCTATACTTAATACAGGAGATGATTATGCCGAATCAAAACAATGAATGTAAATGTACTTATCCCTGTAATCGTCACGGCGACTGTAAAGCCTGTCAGGAATATCACCGCAAGGATGGTTCAAGAACACATTGCGGTAAAGACGGTAAAACGAAAGATACTAAATAAATCCAAACAGTGAACTTGTTCAACACCCGTCGTTTGGATAAAGCCAAATAATTTAACTCACAAGGTCCATCCGGATGAAACCCAGATTAATTCCTTGCCCGTTATTTGCTGTATTCTTAAACCCAATTGCGCGGCGTGGTGCTGGATATGCCTGATAAGATAAATTAACAATTCGCATACTGTCATTTTTATAAACGCGCTGTCTTCTGTAAAAATTCCGCTCTTATTATCCTTAAAATACTTTTTAACTTTATTAAAACAAAAATCAAAATACTTTTTAATCTCTTCCCTGGAATAGACATGCTCCGCTTTTTTGTATTCCAACTCTTCATAATCCCTGAATAAGTTTTTGTTATCAATATGGAATTTCTGTAATTTGAATTCAATTTCGTTCACAGATAAATAATAATCTGTAAAAAATAAAGTATGAAACATTACTTGAGAAAATGGAGCGTCGTTATGCGATTCTTCCCATTCAGTATCAGGGCAATTATCAAAACATTGCTTTAATGTCGCTAATGCCGCAAGCATTTGATTTTCAATTATTTCTTTCATATTTCAATATAAAAAAGGAATAATCCTGTACTTAACTTTCTTTTTATAATCATCCCACAGTTCTCCGTATTTTACCTTACAGATTTTATCGTCATCTGCCTGACGGGAGAACAAAAGCCCGATATAATAAATTGGATACAGCCACACCTGCCAAACTCCAGGATAGCCCGCAGAAAGAGCAATAGCAATTGCCTGAATAATCTCGCCCATGTAGTTTATGTGGCGGCTTGCGCCCCAGTATCCGCTGACAAGAAGACTGAGTTTTCCGTCGGTAAGAACTTCCGGTTTCATCCAGAGAAATTTCTTATCAGGCGCAATTTTAAAAACATACTTCTGCAGATTCGCGCCGCGCGTGAAGATCCACCCAAAAAGAAAAATACATGCAAATAAAATTGTAAGCCACTGCGGATGACCCGGATTGGGAAGATTAACTGTACACCAGAGCGGAATAATATAAAAATACGGATAAAAAGTAAGACAGCCAAAGCCCAGTTTAAAACCTACTCTTTCAGCGAAAAGATCGTATGTGTAAAGATGAACTTTCTCAAAAATCAAATAGTCCCAGCAAAACCATGATGTCATAACAACTCCGAATAAAAAGCCGGTGTTTACTGATTGGCCTGTTCTTTGCATTTCCTGTATGTGATACGCCGCGAATGAAAGCGCGTTCAATTGAAGCATTACAGCCCCGATTAAATAAAGCCACATCTTTGCGTCAATAAAACCGTTTCCAATTTGCGGATTCCAAATTCTTCCAAACCAGAAATCAGCGATAAAAGGTTTTCCTGAAGAAGGAACCTTTAAAACAAGTATAAAAGAAAATATAAGCCCGATAACAACTGCGCAGACAAGCCCCGGCCACCTTACATGATAAAGCCAGTCAAAAGGAACTATATTAAAATATCCTAAACCAAACCAAACAAGAATGCTTAACGGGAGAACCATTATTCCGTTAATGCGGTAATTTAATACCTCTCCGGTTTTCTCGTGTTTCACATAACCTTTAATTTTTTTAACCGGCAGAATTACATGCAGAAAAGTTATACCTGCATAAGCAATGATTACAGTTAAAAAACCTGGAATACCGGGAATCATCAAATTAGTATCCATAAAAACTCCATAAAATAAATGTCATGTAATACAGCCGAATAAAAATTAAGCTAAACTGCCTGTATTATTTGACATTATATTAATTGCCGCTTTTCTCGTCAAAAGCCGCGTTAAAACAAAACGCGCTATTTTATTAACTGTTCCCGGAATAACAACAGGCCCCTTTCCAAGAGCATTCAATGTCTGTTCCGCAACATCTTTCGCTGATAATGTTCCGGGCGCTTTTTTTACTTTTTCAGCCTGCTGATAACCAGGGGTAAGAACCGCGCCGGCGCAGCATCCAATTACATCAACACCATGCGGTTTGAGTTCTTTCCATAAGCCTTCGGCAAGCACCGCGTTAAATGATTTTGTCGCGGCATATGCCGCAAGATTGGGACTTCCCTGCGCGCCTGCAAGAGAAGACATCAACACAATGCCTCCGCGCCTGTTTTGAATCATTTGCGGGGAAAATAATTTTGCAAGTAACAACGGCGTTCTTACATTAACAGCCGCGGCAAGAGATAAATTCTCTTCGCTTGTGTTTTCGAATAACCCGATTGGAGCGAAAGCCGCGTTATAAACCAATATACCGATTGAAGTACCGCAGGAATTATTTTTATCCGTATAAATATGTTCCTGTATCAGGTTTTTTGCTTTTTCATAGTCGGCAAGATCGCATGCAATAACAGAAACATCAACAGAATATTTTTCCCTGATTCGTTTTGCCGTTTCATCCAGTCTTGCTTTATTGCGCGCAATTAAAACAAGGTTTAAACCCCTGCGCGCAAGCGCTTCGGCAAATGCCGCGCCAAGGCCGTCAGAGCCGCCGGCAACAAGAGCGCACGGCCCGTATTTATTAACAAATCGCATATATTGCGCAAGTTTTTTCATAATAATTGTTTAAGCATAAAACAATCCGATAGTCAATAAGATTAAAATGATTAGCCGCTTGCAAAACTCGATTAGTTTTGCTGCGGCTAAGCAGTTTTTCGGGCTAACGCCCGAAAAACTGCGGTATTTAAAAGGAAGCTCTTAAAAAACTGAAGTTTTGCAAGAGCCTCTGAATTTATATAATTATGCCCGTTGTTTTTCCGCATGCCGCGCATGTGTTGTTAATTAAGCCCGAAGTATCCGCGTTATAACCTCTGCGTTTCACAAGAACAGCGCCGCAGGAAGCGCAATGAGTATTATTATCCGACGAAAAATTTCCGGTATAAACAAAGGTTAGTTTCTTTCCGGCTTCTTTTGCCGTGTTTAATAAAAAGACAGGATCTGTAGGCGGCGCGTTCCAGCGGTAATCGGGATGATATGCGGAAAGAAACCATGGAATATCTTTATCGACAGACGCGATAAAATCCGCGGCCGCATCCAGTTCTTCCCTTGAATCATTCAAATCCGGTACAACCAAAGTGGTTATTTCTATGTGAACATTCATTTTCCTGCATAGCCTGATAAAATCAAGCACCGCTTCCAAATCGCCGCCTAAACAATTTTTATAAATATCCGCGGAAAAACATTTTAAATCGACATTGGCGGCATCAGTTAGTTTAAGAACAGCGGCGGCAGCTTCGGATTTAATACAGCCATTCGTTACAAGAACATTAGCAATGCCGTGTCTACGCGCAAGCGCCATACAATCCAGAATATACTCAATATGAACAAGAGGCTCTGAGTATGTGTAGGCGATGGACGGAGAATCCTGCCGCAGCGCCGCGGAAATAATTTCTCCGCTCTGCATACGCCTGCCCAGATCGCTGATATCGGTTTTTTGTGAAATTTGATTTATCTGTGAGCGCTGATTTATCTGCGATATTTGCCAGTTTTGGCAAAAAGGGCAGCGGAGGTTGCAGCCGGCAAAACCGAGTGAAAGTATTTTAGATCCGGGTTTAAAATGATAAAGCGGCTTTTTTTCAACAGGATCGACAGCTAACGCGGAAACAAACCCGTAATAGGGAATTATTCCCTTCCCGCCTTTATTACCCCTGACCCCGCATGATCCGAAATTTCCGGTTTTTATTTTACAGCTTTTTGGGCAAAGATCGCAGCGGACATTTTCTCCGTCCGGTGTCATAAACATGGGGAAACCCGCAGCGGAGTAAAAGTGAGAGCCGACCGGTGTATCCATCTATATAATAAACTAAACAGCCGCCTGCGGTTTTTCCTGCCAGTGCAGAATACGTTCCTTAATTACCCGGACCTTTCCTGCAAAGTGAATCTGATCGTTTACTTCAAACGGTTCAAGAATTACTCCGACTGCTCCGCGCTGTATCCACAGCTTTACAAGAGGCACGCCTTCGCCTTTTTCGGTAACGGCGGAAGGAACTTCCTCCACAAAAAGAATATCATCAAGTTTAAATTCCAGAACTGTCGGTTCGTTTCCCAGCGGGTCATTTACAAGAATAAGTTTATTTTTATCTGACGGGTGCGCTCTTGGATATCCCGAAAAAGAGACTCCGTCTTTAGGGTGCCCCTTTGCGTATTTAGTGATACTGCTCAGCGGCAGCATCTCAAGATAATTCATACTGTTCAAAACAGCCTCCTTTACGGAATTAAAATAAAAATAAATTGGTACATACAATTATAATATAAAATAAAAATAATTGATAAACAAATAAAAACAAATTATGATAAAATTATGGAAAAAAAGGCTTTTTTCTTTCAGGGTGATGGTTTACTTGTTCCGCAAAATACTTCTGATTCACAGATAACCGAAGAATTGCCGCTTGAATTATCCAAAGAATTTGAAGATACGCAAGTTTTTACAGTTCCCGCGGTTGACGGTTCTCCTCCTTCCGCAATAACCGGAGTATCTGTTCCACCGGAAGCAGTTTTGCCTGTAAACTGGAAACGAATTCCCGTTCGCCGTCTTCTTTCCATGTTCAGCGCAGCCGGGAAAGAAGGTGTAAAGTTATCAAAAATTATGCGCGCGTGCCACATTTCCGGATGGAGGCAGGAATCGCGTTTTTGCGGATCCTGCGGCGCGGAAAATAACGATGTTCCGGGAGGGGAGCACCGTCTTTGTCCGAAATGCGGACGGATGGAGTTTCCGAGAATTTGTCCTGCTGTTATTGTAATCATCACAGATAAAGACAACCGAATCCTGCTTGCGCATAACAAAAGATTCAAGCAGGGCGTTTACAGCCACATATCAGGTTTTAACGAAGCCGGAGAATCGCTTGAGGAGACAGCAGCGAGAGAAATCCGCGAAGAGATAAACATCGAAGTAGAAAATATCGAATATGCCGCTTCCCAACCGTGGCCTTTCCCGAACTCGCTGATGATTGGCTTTAGAGCGCGGTACTTATCGGGAACAATACATCCAGACGGAGAGGAAATAGAAGCCGCCGCATGGTTTACAAAAGACAATCTGCCTGAGCTGCCGACCGAAGGCTCGCTGTCACGTAGTTTGATAAATGACTGGTTAGCTGAAAATTAAAATTGTTTCCCGTGATTGGTAAATAAAAAACGGCATCACTGTCTTTCTGTACGCTGAATCTCCGTTATTCGCCAATTTTTCTTTCTGTCAGTTTTTAATGTTATAATATCGGTGCGGTTATACGGCAGCTCTTCGCCAAGAGGCCAAAGCTGGTAAGTGACACGATAAGTTACAATACCTTCATCTATACTGCCGCCTGCCTGAGAGATCGATAAATTCGTTACGCCGAAAACATCGGGAGCGGGCAGTTCTCCTCCGTTTTCCCTCCATTCTTCCGCCGTAATTAAACCCTGCATCGATGATTCATAGGCCATTCTGGTTCTCGTTATTGCGGTTATGCTGATGGCTGCGTTTAGATCGGCTTTACTCGCGCCGTCCAGACACGCTTCCATCAATACATGATCCAGAGAACTGAACGCGTTAAAATAAGCGTATATAACATTATCAGGATACATACCCTCGGTTGTCGGACGCTTAGAGATACCATCCATCATGCCGAAAATAAAAAGAATGACAGAAACAAGAACCGCGGCGGCAATCAATAAAATGGTTCTGTTGCGAAGTATAAAACGTTTTGTTTTAACGATTTTTTTTTGTCTTGAAAGATAGCGGTTCTTTTCATTAGCAATTTGCAGTGATTTTTCCTCTGACAATACATTAAACAGCGAAGAAACGGAAACGATTTCATTGTTGTTACTCATTAATATTTTAAGTATATCCGTAAGAATATCCGCAGCCTTGAGGGGTTTACTGTTCGCGGCAGGCAGCATGAGCGCGGATTGAATAAGGCCGGAAAGTTTTTCATTTAAATTCGGCACGGCAAGATGAATGGGCAGAAATACTCCTTCCCTCATATCCTGATAAACGCTGCCGGAAAGAAAAGGGTAGGCTTTTGTAAAGAGAGCATACAGCATAATACCGGCGCAAAAAGCCGTTGTATCCAAACCTTTCAGGTCAGGACTGTTATAACGGTCAACCGGATCTTTTTCCGACGGATATTTATCCGAGCTTTCCATTAAAAGACACCTGGTTGACAAGTATTCAGGAGAGAAAAAAATGCCGCTCTTTAAATGATCCGGTTTCCCGTCTTCGCAGCGGACAAACGCGGCTCCGGGATTAGCGGCGGAAATGGTTTCACCTAACAACATCTTTGCCCTAATCCACAGAACAACCGCGTCAAGCGCGCTTTGATCCGCCGTGCTGTCTGTCTTTGAAACAGCTTCATCAATGAGGGAATCAAGTCTTTTACCGCTGAACAGCGTACCCCAGAACTGCATGAAGCCGTCTTTTTCATCAATTCCCGATGCTCTCCAGATTTCATGCGAGCCGTCAGGGTTTACAATAAAACCCTGTTCGGTCATGCTTTGGGACATTTTGGTTCTCGCGAAGGAACGCGGATCAAGCCTTGAGTTAAAAAAGACAGCGGGTTTGTTATCTACATCAGAAATATAAACATTAAGCATGCTTATTTATGTATCGCCGTCCTTATCTGGGATTATACAGAAAACGGAAATAATCCATATCTGTAGTAAGGGTTTTATTAAACTTGGGCATTGTCTGACGGTACGATTCTATCGCCCTCCAGTAATCGTAGAAAGTTCTGGTTGACGCGTCCCTGTTATAAGCTTCGGCGTAAATCCTTGCGGCTTCGGCGTCAGCTGTTCCCATGATTGTCTGCGACTGGGAATAAGCGGCAGATATTACTTCGCGCCTGTCCCTGTCCATTCTTCCCATCCATTCCGCTTTGCGGCCTTCGCCGTCTGAACGGTATAACATGGCAAGCTGATTACGTTCCCTGATCATACGCGCGTGAACGCTGGGAGTGAGCTCAGGAGAATAACTGATTTGACGCGTTACTACATCAATCAGCGTTATACCAAACTCGCGCTCCATGTTCTGCCTGGAACGGGCAAGAATCAATTCGGCAAGCTGCCGGCGGCCGCGGACAATAGGATCATGACTGGAGTTTGCCTGTGTTGTTGTGGTGATAATTTCAACTTCGATACCTTCCCCCAGGCCAAGATCATCTGTGCTTGTACCGCGTTCTATGATGGTATTTGAATTACGAACGGATTCAATTAAAGGGTTTTCCGCGACAACAGTACGGACAGCCGAGTCGATAATTTCCGAAAGTTTTGAGTAAGCGGCGTTAACTGTGTTAATGGATTCGTAATACACCTTTGGATCGGAAATACGCCAGCGCGCCACTACATCAACATAGATGAACTGTCTTTCCGCTGTCGGTATAATATTTGCCTCTCCGTTCCATGCCATTATCTTTTTGGGGTAGCGGACTACTTCGTCAATAAACGGTACTTTAAAATGAAGTCCGGCGTTAGTAATAACACTGGTTATCCTTCCCAATTGAACGATAACAACCTGCTCGCCTTCGTTCACAACAAACAAGGGGCCTGCAATAACAATAGCCATTATGATGATGAATATAACAACAAGTGTTGTAAGTAGTTTTTTCATTATCTTCCTCCCACGTTCATAAGAGGCAGGAAATTATTAAGGTTTCGATCAATAATTGTCATTTCCGTCTCGTTCATGAACACTTCTTCAATCATTTCATAATATAGACGCTGCCTTGTAACGTCAGGCGCGCGGCTGTATTCCGCGAATACGGAATTAAAACGGGCGATATCGCCGTTTGCCCTGTTCACGCGCTCAAGCGCGTAACCTTGCGCTTCCTGAACCATCCTGTCGGCTTCGCCTCTCGCCCTTGGAATCGCCTCGTTGTATGACTGCTGCCCTTCATTGATAAGGCGCTCGCGATCCTGAATCGCCCTGTTAACATCCTCAAAGGCTTCCTGCACCTGTCCGGACGGAGGGGTGACATTCTGCAGCCTAACAGCGATAACATTGATGCCAAGTGCGTAATCATTAAAAGTATCATTCATAATAATTAAAGACTCGGTTTCGATTGCGCTGCGTTCAACGCCCATGATATCCATAATGGCGCGGTCGCCGACAAGCATATTGATAACGGAACGGGACACATCGCGGATTGTTTCGGTGCGCTCCTGTACGTTAAAAACCCATGCCTTTGGATCAACAACACGGTACTGGATAATCCATTCAACATCGACAATATTCAAATCGCCTGTAAGCATGACAGATTCAATTGACTGACTTGAGTATGCGGGGATATTTCCTCCCCTTGTTGTGCGATAACCGAACTCTTCGGTTTGTACAGTCCTGACATTGACCGTATAATTACGGTCAATACCAAAAGGCAGCTTAAAGTGAAGGCCTGGATCCCTTATACCGATAAATTTTCCAAACCGCGTAATAACAGCCTGTTCAGTCTGATCAACTATAAAAACACTGGTAGCTAAAAAAATCAGCACCAATATTCCCGCAATAACTACGGTAACAACTCTTGGGCTTAATCTGCCCATACTTTGTGGGGTGAATTTCATGAGTGAAGTATACTATTCTATTTTAATAGAAGCAAGGCGAAAGTAGTCTGCGTCAAGCATTGGCGGATGATCGCGTCAAGGCCTGGTGTGAGATCGCGTCAAGCATTGGTGGATGATCGCGTCAAGGCTTGGCGGACGATCGTGTCAAGCCTTGACGGAAGACTGTAATTTGTCAGTTTATTTTAACAATTCTTTCGGTACTTTACCGCCGTTTGCGGCGAGCGCCTTCATTACTTCTTTATGCAGCCAGATGTTCTTCTCTGCGGAGCCGTCCGCGTGAGGGCCTGAGTATTTTAACTCGGCGGCAAGTTCCTTGCGGGCAGCCAGACTACTGTCAAGGTCAAGCGCCTTTAATAAATCGACAATGGATTCGCGCCAGTTAAGTTTTATCCCCTTTGCCTTTACTTTGGCCTCCATAACGGCCTCAATATCGACTGGCTCCGCAGCTTTTGCCGCTGCTGCTGTCTTTGCTGTTTCTTCCGCTTTCGCGGCAGATGCTTTTCCTGCCGCTATCGCCGCTGCTGCTGTTCCTGACGGCGCAGAATAATTAGGCTGAATAACTTCAGCCTTCGCCGGTTCTGCTGTCTTTTTGCCGAATAATTTTTCCTTAATTGAATCAAAAACACCCATAAATCTGCTCCTTGTTTTATTATTTAGATATTGTCCTATCTGCAGCTTATATTCTACTTCGGGTATTTCCTGAACACAAGGATTATTTTAAAGACGATATAAATATATTTAATGCGCGATCTTAATAACCGTCCGACATTGTGCGGTTTAAATCACGCTGGTATAGTTCCTGATAAATAAGGTTGCGGTTTTTGAGCTTTTCCTTAACTTCCTTTGTAAACGGCATGTGTCTCCAGAAAGCGCCCCGGACATCCTTATCAAGTTTTTGGATACCTTCCGACTCTTTTGTCATCCACAGAATATAATCACGAATAAAATATTCCTTTATGTCGCCTTTTAACTTCTGCGCCTGGAACCACTGGTAATAATTTCCTGTAAGACCTTCTTCCATCCAGTAAAACGACGCTTTTTCCTTGGCTACCTGCCAGCGAAGATCGGCAACTGCAGTTAATACCGCAAGATACAGATTTCTCGGGTACAACGGGACAATAATTCGTCCGCGGCTTGTCGCCCTGTTAAAACGGTCAAACGGTTCCCAGCAAAAACCCATATCTCCGTAAGTAGGCAGCAGCAGAACATACGGAGCAATGCGGTTCGCTTTATTTTTATAAACACGGCAGAAAGCTTCTGAATCAATACTTTCGATTCTCGCGAGCATGGAAATAATATTTTCGCGGGTTGCAACTTCGTTCGGAACACTGTGATAATATTCATTGGTGAGTATTGGAAAGTGATTACCCTGCCGCCCGATTGTCATTTTTGCCATTTGACGGATAGTATCGCACTCTGTTTCAATCGCTCCTGTATCTATCGTAACAGCGCTGCTGCCGCCTTCGCTTGCGAGCTTTTCCGCAAGGTTCTGAGCATCCACGTCCGCATTGCTATACTCCTTTATGCTGACTTCCAGCTCATGATCGTTCTTAATCAGCAGTTTAAGCAAATTTTGAATTTCATTGATTGCCGCTTTTTGCCCTTCTGTATATGTATCGCTTACTTCAGCAAATTCGCGCAGAGGGTGCTTTTCATATATGGAATTAACTCTGTCACGTAATATATTCTCTACATCGTTTCGTTCCTTGTCTTTTGCCCTAAGCAAAGACTTTGAACCCTCTAACCTACCCTGCGCTTTTTCATAGAGCGCCTGTATTTTAGAATTATTGTTATTATTACCCTTGGTAACTTTTGCCTCATCTGTGCTGGACGGACGCATTTTTGATGTTCCGACTCCGTTAAACCACTCATCAAGATAATAAACCGGCTGATCAAGGGGATTTTCATCAACTATCTTGGATAAAAATTCTTTAATATCCGCGCTTAAAAAAGCCGGATGTAAAAGCGCAAACCGTAAAAGGTATTTTTTAGGCGGAGGCAGCTTTCCGGCTGCTTTTTTGGCAACAGAAGCAAGAAATTCCCAATACGGCGAAACAAATTGCTGCCTGAATACGCTGCGATCTTTCGGGTCTTTGGCAGTCAGGTATTTTTGCAGAATGCCATGTATTCTTTGAGCAATATCACCCTCATTGGAAAGGGCTATTTTATAATAATTGGGATCATTAAAATGATTGTGCCCCTTTTCTTCAAGACGTTTGGTTACCGGCGGGAATCCGGAATGGGTAAGGTCGACATCTCCGCCTGACGCGCTCGATATATCCGCAAAATCATCGTTATTTTTACCGCCGAAAATCTCATTAAAATCAGGCATTGGCCCGTTTCCGGAGCCTGCAGTCCCAAGTAAAGCGGCAACTTCGGGATCCATAGTCCCGGTATCATTTCCAGCCATAAATTATAATAAATTCATTATGTATTATTTGTCAATAATTAAGGTATCAAGGTCTATTTCTCCGGCTGTGCAGGGAACAATTATACCGAAATTTTCCAGCACTTCCGGGTGAATTTCTCCAAATACACCGGCCTGTTTTCCGTTGTAAATAATAGCGGCAGCCCTTCCGGGAATAAACCGTGGATCAAATGATTCTTCGACAATATAATCGCGCGAAAGGTAATAAAAAAGCGTCTGCAGTTCCGCCGCGGCTGTATTAAAGCCAGCGTCTGTTCCCGCGTGAAGGAATCCGGCAAACTGGCGCGTTTCACTGCGGTATATTTCATTTTCATTTAACCACGCAACTTTTCCTGCTTCAAATATTTTGTGCGGATATACAGAACGGCCCGAAATTGATTCGCTTGCCAACAGGGACGCAATTATGGAATCACGCACATATTCATAATTTTCTGTCATCGGATTAAAGATGCGTATTGTTTTACAGCCGTCACCGTCTGCGCGCATGTTATCTACAAGGTCTTTTCTGGAACCCAGGTAATTGTAAATCATTTCCTGATAACCCATACCGACGAGAAGTTCCTTAATCTGTCTGCTGAATAATGTGATTGGTAAAAGCCTACCGATTGTAGAATCAGAGGGACGCTGCGGTTTAAATGATTTGAGCGAGCGTCCTATCATTACATCTTCCATAACATCAGCGGCGTGCAGAAAGTCATTCCGGTATTCGGGGGGATACGCGCGCACGCCTTCTTCCCTGCTGTCTGCTGCCTGTCCGCGTTCTGTATCATTTGCCTTCTCGGCTTTTACACCCATTCGCGCAAGAGCTTTTACACATTCATCCGCGCTTAACTTTTCTCCGAGGAATTTCTCTATTCTTGCCAACGAACAAAAAACAGGTTCCTGAAAATAAAAGGGAGTAACAATGTTTCTGCCGAAAGGAGTGTCAAACTCGTATTCAATTTCAACAGGTTCTATTACAAAACCGTTATCCGAAAGATCGCAGGCGACAACAGAAGCCGCAAGCGTGAGGCACGGCATGTCTGTACCTGTTAATTCGACAAATACTTCACCGTCGCCGACCTGCACCGCGCCGAGATCATTTGAATTGATAATCGGCGGATAAGAGAGAATATTCCCCCGCGAATCTGTTAAAAGCGGATGCACAGGCTCATGTTCCTGAATGAAAGCGTATTCTTTTCCTTTGGGATGCTGTTTAAGGATTTCCCGCAAGGTAAGCGGAGTATCCCATGCCAGCGGTATAAATGATACAGAATCGGGATCTACGCCTTTGTAAATAATCGGCCAATTAATCAAGGGCTTTTTTTGATTATCTATAATGCGGTAGATACCCATCGATATGCTGCGCCGTTTCCGCCCGAAATTCCACGCCAGTTTTTCCTGCGTCTGGATAATATCGCGCAGCATTGGGTCTGTAATTGTTTTACCCCGTGCGATAAAACCCGTCATAAAAGGCCGAACTTGCCTGACACTTGACTCTACCTTAACCTTAAAAGCCGACTTTTTAACATTACCGGGACGCGAGAAAAAACTATATTCAGGGATTTTACCGCTTTCGTAAATACGGAGCTGCCTCGCGCAGCCCGCAGTTCCCCATAAATCGGGGCGGTTTGTATCGTTTAATTCAATTTTTAGGGTTCTTTCCGTCTCAGGAAGACTTTTGTCACTATCTTCATCAAGCTCTGCCTTGGCGCATGTCAGAATTTCCTCAAATTCCTCATTGTTTTTCCACCCTCCGGGACAACCTGCGAGGGAATAAAAAATCTGCTCATTTACTTCGATTTTCGGCATACAGTATTATATTTATTTTTGGTATTGAAGTCTATGTGTGTAATCAGAAGCCTTGTACAATATGTTGCAATAGACCCTTACAACATAGGAACAGGCCCGTCGTCAAACACCTGATGATGTTTAAAATTGATTACCGCGGAAATACCGAATCCTCTATTGCATAAATTTAACATTTCTGTGACAATGTCCGTACCAAAAATTTATTTTATTTATGGAGGAAAATTATGAAAAAACTATTTGCAGTTTCTTTAATGATTCTGCTCGTAGCAGGCATGGTCTTCGCCGGCGGCAACAGAGCAAGCGGAACTACCCCTACACCAGGTCAAACAATGATTGGTATGGCAATGCCCGAAACCCATGTATTACGCTGGTTAAAAGACGGCGCTTCTCTGGTAGAAGAAGCACAAAAACGCGGTTACTTTGCAGCAGTCAACTGGGCTAACGCGGATCAACCTACACAAAATCAGCAGATTCAGAGCTTCCTGACACAGGGAGCAAAAGCTCTTATCGTCGGCTGTATAAATGACGGTGTAGCACCGGTAATTGCAGAAGCCCGCCGTGACGGTGTAGCCGTAATCGCATATGACCGCATAATTTCAAATTCTGCGGATTATGACTATTACATCACATTTAACAACTTCAAGGTCGGAGAACTTCAGGGACAGGCAATTGTAGACGCGCTTAATTTAAATGCAGCAACAGCAACGGCTCCCAAGAGAATTGCTTTGTTTGCCGGTTCCCCGACAGACGGAAACGCGTTCTTCTTCTTTGACGGCGCAATGAGCAAATTAAGTCCGTACATCGACAGAGGCGTACTTCAGATTGTAGGCCCTGCGCCCAGAGCCTCTTCTGACACAGCGAACTTCCTGAGAATTTCTACTGAGAACTGGTCAGCTTCTATTGCAAAAACACGTATGGAAAACCTCCTCATCAGTGATGCCCGCGATGTAACACTTGACGCGGTACTTGCTCCAAATGATACATTAGCACGCGCAATCATTGAGGCTTGCAGAGCAGACGCAAAATACAGAACATCTTTACCGGTAGTTACAGGTCAGGATGCAGAATTCGAATCAATGATGTCAATTAAAAACGGCGAACAATACATGACAGTTTTTAAAGACACCGCGAAGCTGGCAGAAGCAGCCGTTATTTTAGCTGATGCTATTCTTAAGGGCCAGACCCCGAATATCCCTGGTGCTGTTATAGCATCAAGTATTGGTCTCGAATCAATCGGTAATACCGGAAGAAAAACAGTAACCGCTTACCTTCTTGATCCTATTCTGGTAACAAGAAGCAATCTGCTTGTTCCGGTTAATGCTGGATTCTACAATGATACAGAATCTGCACAACTGAGATAGCTAAATAAAATCCGGTTAAATCCTATAATTAGGATTTATTAGACGGATTTCTAGTCATTTATACCTGGTTATTTATCCGTTGATAAGTGACCAGGTTTTTTTAGAAGGTCTTATCTTAATGAGCGATTATATTCTTGAAATTAATAATCTGACAAAAGATTTCCCCGGGGTAAGAGCCCTTGAAAGTGTCTGTGTAAAAGTTAAAAAGGGCGAAATACATTCTCTTTGCGGCGAAAACGGTGCCGGAAAATCTACATTAACAAGCTGTATATCAGGAGTTTACCCTAAAGGCAGTTATGAAGGCACAGTTACATTTAAGGGAAATGAAACCAAATATTACAGCGTTAAAGACAGCGAAAAAGAAGGGCTTGCGATAATACATCAGGAGTTAGCCCTAAGTCCGTATTTATCAATTTATGAAAATATTTTCCTTGGCCACATGGATACCAAATTCGGAATTATTAATTGGGACAAATATTTAAAAGAATCCAAGAATTATTTAAAAACGGTAGGCTTAAAAGAGCCGCCTGAAACAACAGTAAGCAAGTTAGGCGTGGGTAAACAGCAGCTGGTGGAAATTGCCCGCGCTTTATCAAAGAAAACAGAACTATTAATTCTTGACGAGCCGACATCATCATTAAATGATGATGAAAGCGAAAAACTTCTTAACCTTATGCTGGAACTTAAAAAACAGGGGATAACTCTTGTAATGATTTCCCATAAATTGAATGAAGTATTAAAAGTCGCGGACACTGTTACTATCCTCCGCGACGGAAAATCCATCAGTACTTACGATGTTAAAGCAGATAATCTGACAGAAGAAAAAATTATTAAAGACATGGTAGGCCGCGATTTAACACACCGTTTCCCTGAGAGAAAATCTTCGCCTGGGGAACCGGTAATGGAAGTAAAAAACTGGAATGTCTATCACCCAGATTATCATAATATTAAGGTAGTAGATAATGTTTCATTCTTCCTTCGCAAGGGCGAGATTCTTGCCTTCTGCGGCCCCATGGGCGCGGGACGCACAGAATTAATGATGAGCCTGTTTGGAAGGTCTTACGGATTCAGAAGCGAGGGAGAATTAATAATAAACGGGAAAAAATATGTATTAAAAAGCCCGCGCAAAGCAATAGATTCAGGTCTTGGATATATTTCCGAGGATCGAAAAGACCTGGGTTTAATATTAATCCAGGATATAAAAACCAATATTACCCATTCCAGCTTGAATAAAATATCTAAATTGGGGGTTATTGACGAACAAAGGGAGATAAGAGAGGCTGAACGCTACAGAAAAGATTTAAACATAAGAACGCCTTCAATAAATCAATTTGTACGAAACCTTTCAGGCGGAAATCAACAAAAAGTAGTAGTAAGCAAGGCATTAATGGCAAACCCTGATATCTTTATCGTTGATGAGCCGACAAGAGGTATAGATGTCGGAGCTAAAACGGAAATTTACGGGATAATGAACGAAATGATTGCTTCCGGTAAAAGCGTAATAATGATCAGCTCGGAACTTCCGGAAGCGCTCGGCATGGCGGACAGAATTTATGTAATGAACGAAGGAAAGATAAAAGGGGTGCTGAACAAGGATGAAGCATCACAGGAAAAAATTATGCATATGGCATTAGTCGGAAAGGAGAAAATATGAACAATAAAGCCGTCCATACAACAGACATTAAAACCATGATTAAAAACAATATAAGAAGTTATTCAATGTTTATAATTCTTGTATTGATTATGATAATCTTCGCCCCGCTTACAAACGGGAACAACTGGAACCCGCGTAACTTTGTTAATATTTTCTTTCAAAACGGTTATGTGCTAATTCTGGCTATAGGTATGGTAATGATAATAATTACCCAGAATATCGATCTTTCTGTCGGTTCTGTCTGCGCCTTTGTCGGAGCTCTCAGCGCGATGATCTACAATACCGGCATTGGAGTGCCGCTTACAGTATTGGCATCAATTTTAATAGGTGTTGGAATCGGCGCGTATCAGGGAGTATGGGTCGCTTTCGGAAAAATGCCGTCTTTTATTGTGACTCTTTCCGGCATGCTGCTTTTCCGCGGCCTTACTTACATTATTACCAAAATAAGCCCTATCAATTTGATAGACTACAATTACTCTCTAATATCAACTGGAACATTAGACGAAGTATTACAAACAAGAAGAATAGGACCTTATTTACCAATGTCTTTTATTGCTGTGATTCTATTGCTTGTAATATTTTTTATAGCGGAATTTATGGGACGAAGAAAAAAAATGGCACATGAATTTGAAGTATCTCCGATGCCGCTATTTATAACCAAGCTGGTTTTAATCAGTCTTCTGGCTTTAGGTCTTGCTGATCGTTTTGCACGTTCCCGCGGTCTTCCGATTGTTGTGCTTGTTTTGGGAGTAGCGATTTTCATATTTCACTTTATTTTAAATAACACTGTTCTCGGCCGCTATATTTACGCAGTCGGCGGTAATCCACGCTCCGCAAAACTATCCGGTATCAATTCGGAAATGGTTACCTTCATTGTGTTCCTTTTTATGGGCGGACTTACAGGCCTTGCCGCAGTTGTAAGCACAGGTTACATGAACAGCGCTCTTCCCCAGGCGGGAAACCTGTTCGAGCTTGATACAATCGCAGCTTGTTACATCGGCGGTGTTTCAGCAGGCGGCGGAATAGGAACAGTAATCGGCGTTATTGTCGGCGGACTTGTAATGGCGGCCATTAATAACGGAATGATCTTAATGAACCTTGGCGCGCATTATCAGTATGTCGTTAAAGCTTTAATACTTGTACTGGCGGTTTTCTATGATATCTACAACCGCAGAAAAGCAGGATTAGGCTGAGATCATAAACGGGCGCTGGCTCTTTAGACCGTATTCTTAAAACAGGTATATATTTCTCATTCTCAGTCATGCAAGTTGACATATTCAACCCATATATAGGGAAGCCTTCTTGTGAAGGTTTAATCCTTATTTATGGAGATATTTATGTATCTGAACACAAAACACAAGACAAGCGTTTTCTCGACTCTTTTCAGCGATCCGGAAACATTAAGAGAACTGTACTCAGCTATAGAAGGAGTTGATGTTCCAAAGGACGCTGTTATCTGCATTAACATTTTATCTGATGTTCTTTTCATGGGACAGCTAAACGATGTTTCATTTACGATCAACGACCAGCTTGTTGTTTTGATAGAGCATCAGTCAACGATTAACAATAACATCCCAATCAGGATGCTTATGTATATTGGCCGTGTATACGAAAAAATAATTGAAAGAGAGAGACTGTATCAAAAGAAACTCGTAAAAATACCTGCTCCTGAGTTTATAGTTCTTTACAACGGAGTAGATCAATTTCCCGATTATAAAGAATTACGCCTTTCTGACGCTTTCATGAATATTAAAGGATTAGAATCAATTGAGTCATTGGAACTGGTAGCGCATGTGTATAACATTAATCATGGCCGCAATCCTCAGATGCTTGAAAGAAGCAGAAATCTTGATGGTTACAGCATCTTCATCGCCAAGATACGGGACTACCGAAAAGAATTATCGCTTGAAGAATCTGTAAAAGCCGCGATAAAATACTGTATAGGCAATGATATACTCGTACAGTTTCTAAAGGACAATTCTTCGGAGGTAATCAATATGTTGACAGAAGAACCCAGCATGGAAGAGATAATTGAAATAAGGTTTCAGGAAGCACTTGAGGAAATACGCGAGGAAAGCCATGAGGAAGGCCGCGAGGAAGGACTGGAACAAGCAAGCATACAAATCGCGAAAAACCTGCTTACAGAAGGTTCTTCACATGAGTTTATTCATAAGATCACAGGTCTAAACCTTGATGTTATTAAAAACCTGGGAAGTTAAAAATTAATTAACCATATAAAACGAACTACTCGAATCTTTGCTATACACAATGTTTTTTTTATTATTTTTTCATTTTCAATCATGCGATTTGAAATATTTAACCCATATATAGTAAAGCTTTCTTTCGATTGCTTTTTGGGGGAAGATATTGAAATACGAAAAAGAAAAGCCTTCAGGAAAACTAAACTGGCACCCTGCTTTTCTTCAGGCGATTCAGCATGAGCTTTACGACTATCTGGATTCACTTGAGTTTAAGTATGAATACCAGCTTACAACAGAACCTTTGCGAATTGATTTACTTATTATCAAGAAACCTAAAGATCTGGCAATTGAGAAAAACATAGGAAAAATATTCAGATCAGATAATATTCTTGAATACAAAAGCCCGGATGATTATCTATCCATAAAGGATTTCCTAAAGGTATACG
>WQSQ01000027.1 GCA_009787775.1 Treponema sp. | reverse complement strand
CGGTGGCTTTTTCCGGTAAAAAAAAGAATTCTTTCTGTTGTTGTTGTTTTACCGGCGTCAATGTGAGCCATGATCCCGATATTGCGCATTTTTGAAAGCATAGGTTATTGTAATAAAATAAAAAAATGAATACAATATAGTATGAGTAAGGGCTTATCTTATGTTCTTGTAACACCGTATACAATCGGAAAAAGCAGGACAGGCGGTGTTCTTTCGCGGCTTCTTTCCCGGACGGATCTTGAATTGGTTGGCGCTCAAATATTTTTACCTGATAAAAAATTTGCTGATGATTATGCCGGCAGTCTGCGTGCCAGAGCCCCTTCCAACCAGCTTATGCTTCTTTCAGATTACGCGGAAAAGCATTTTGCTCCTTCGGGCGGCAGGGCGCACAGAACGCTTCTTCTTCTTTTTCAGGGAGAAAATCCCTGCGACCAGCTTTTAAATATCTGCGGGCATATCTATACAAAACATGTTGAAGTAGACGCTCTTTCCGGTGAAACAATCCGTGATACTTATTCAGATCTCATTTTTTCCGATGCCAATCAGGAAGAAGTCCGCTATTTTGAACCTGCTGTCTTTACTCCAAGGTCTCAGGAAGAAGCAAACAGGGATTTACTCATGTTTGCGAACTATACGGAAAACCTTGAAAACATTGTTCAGAATATTGAATATCCCGATCCTTCAAAGATTGAGAGGACTCTTGTTATTATAAAACCGGATAACTGGAAACGCAGTTCATCGCGCCCAGGCGCAATAATTGACATGTTTTCAAGAACGGGACTGCGTATAATCGGCATTAAAGTTCACCGTTTCTCTCTTGCTGAGGCGCTTGATTTTTACGGCCCTGTCGAAGCCATTCTTAAGGAAAAGCTGGCTCCCAACTTCGGGCAAAGAGCTCTGGAACTATTGGAAAAAGAGTTTCAGTTTAAAATCAGCAGGGATTTATCTGAACTACTCGGCGCAAGTTTCGGGACAGAGTGCGCGAAAGATCAATTCCATCAAATTGTAGAGTTTATGTCAGGCAAGAGGCCGGGCTTTTTTACCGCTGAAGAAATACAAAAACCAGGCAATGTAAAATGTATGATTCTTGTTTATGAAGGGGAGAACGCTGTAAATAAAATACGCGATGTGCTTGGATCTACTGATCCCAATAAAGCTGCAGATGGAACTGTGCGCCGTGAGTTTGGAAGCAATGTTATGGTAAACACAGCGCACGCATCGGATTCGGCTGAAAGCTTTGAACGCGAACAAAAAATTGTCAGGATTAATCACAACTCGTTGGCATCTATTGTTAAGGAAAATGTAATGCAATGAGGATACGGCCCCTTCGTCTATCGGTTAGGACATGAGATTCTCAATCTTAAAAGAGGGGTTCGATTCCCCTAGGGGCTAAAGGCGATACCGGTAATAGCCGATATCGCCTTTTTTGGCTGCCGCGTTCTTGCTAACGCGTTTAATTTTTATTAAAGGTAAGCGTAACTCCGCCTCCCGACATGGTCAGCTTATTTCCGTCAAAGGCTTACTTTTCTGTGACTGATTCTCCGTCAAAAGTCATTGTAAGGCTTACATCCTTTGTTTCGAAAGTACTTAATAATCCTTTAGCCATTGATTTCATTGCCGCCTGGACCGTAATCAGCTAGTGAAGGATCATAATATACTACCGCATTTATAATAACGTCTCCCGCAGGCATTTTAAAAGCGATAGAACCATTTATTGGCTCCCTGTACCAAGGAACATTTGCGCCGGAACTCCCTACCTTTATGGAGGATTCTTCGAAATCCAATTCGTAACCCGTTTTTAATACTTCTAAATGAATAATTATCTCCTTCCCTTCAGAAGCGCTGCTGCCGGGATAAGTCGATATTTTTACGCATTCGCTGAATTCTTCTGGTACGTTTACCGTTATATTATACGATGCTGGTGTTGGTGTTGCGCCCTTTCTTGTGAAATCATGCCTCTCACCGTTTGCGATTAAAGAAAGCTCGCTGCCGTTTGTGTTGTACGTCCCTGTTCCCTGGATAAAAAATTCATCAAGTTCTTCTTCAGCTTCCGCTGCGGTAAGTCCCAATTTTAAAAGTAATTCCTTTGCCTCAGCTCTTGTATACCACTTTCCGGTATCTGTGTTTCTTGCGTTAACGCTTCTTCCGCCTTCGTTTCCCGGTTGGTCTTCACTTCCTCCGATAAATTCACTGTCTAAATATACTTCAGTTGTTTTGTATGTCATTTTACCGCCGGAAGCAGTATAAGTTCCCTTCATAAACTGATTGCCATCTTCATTCCACTGGTAACTTCCGTTATTAAGAGTTAACTCAATTTCGTACTCATAGGTAACTGATTGCCCATCAGGATCAGCCCACCCCCAATATCCTTTACCAATCCACGTTCCGTTAACAGCCGGATCCTGGCCGCCTGCAGGAGCAGCGGTGACTGTTACTGTAAATGTAGCTGTCCAGCTTATGTATGAGACAGTTATTGTAATTGTACCTGTTGTATTCAGGGTTGTAGGAGTGTATGACAGTCCCGAATAAATTACCGAGGTTGATTTGTCGCTGTAAGTCGCTGTTACAACGATACCGTTTGTGTTAAGAGCCTCGCCTGTAATGTATGTGTTTTTTGTAGGATTTGTTGTTACCGCGATGCTGGTTATTATTCTTGTTGTTATTATGTCCTCTATCGTAGATGCCAGTTGTGGTGTTGAGTCTCTAATCGCACTGACAAAGGTCTCACTTTTACCTTCGGGAACAACTATTTCATTAATAGCACTAGCGCCTTCAAATACACCACTGCCTAGATCAGGGGGAGTCTCAGCAACAAAAATTACCACAACAAGGACAATACAGTTTTTAAAAGCGTTGTTACCTACATTGGTAACAGATTCCGGTATTTGGATTGATTCAATTTTTGTTCCCGCAAACGCGCTGTCTCCTATGTCGGTTAAAGTATTCGGCAGAACTACCGATTTCATTGTTTCGTTGCCCGCGAAAGCATTGTTTCCTATGGCGGTTATTTCAGTGTTGCCAATTTTAGGCGGAATAACAACACGCTCAAGGTTGTTGCCGAAAGGCGTCAGACCACTAATCTTATACCCGCCTCCTACAGCTCTTGCCGCGCTTCTGGACTGGATGTTCGGTGTGACAGCAATCTCGTCGTATTCAAACACAAAATCCGCAGTTTCAACTTTAAGCGGACTCGAATATGCTGAATCTTTGTAAACAGCGTCTCCGTTAGCTGCAAGCGCCCTGATTCTGATGTGGTACTCCTTGGGATCGTTAGTTAGATCTTTAAGATCGTATTGTGTTGTTAATGAGGAAAGCTGTTTTAATTCTCCGCTGATATCAAGTTCGTATCTGTCCGCTCCTGTTACTCCGTCCCATTGCAAAATAAAAGCAGATTTATTACCGTTATCATCTACCATCAAATTTGCAGGTGTACCCAACTGCGTTTTACCTGTTGTCTCGTTACCGCCGCAAGCCAGCGTTAAAAATCCGATTATTGCGGTAAAAGCAATAATCCCTGCTATCTGCCGGATAGCTTTCCATTTAGTTCTGTTTTTCATAAAATCTCCCTTTGCGTTTTCGTATCTTTAAAGAATACATGTCCGCCGGCAATTTATATAAACCTATACGGGCTTACTTACTCATTTTTTATTTTCTCTCCCGCACATTCCCTGCAAATATCTTCATGCGGTCCCTCTGCGTCAAAGCAATCGTCGCAAATCCGCCTGCCGCATTTCGGGCATAGGCAAAATTGCAAATGAGCTTCCAGATTTGCCTGTTCAAAAGCCGTACTGTGTTCATGCGCCCAAACCAACTGCCAGGCTTTATCGTCATCAATGGATGTAAATCCCCCGGCCTCAAACGCGGTTGTCTGGCTTTTCCATTCCTTACCGCAGTTGTCGCAAAAAAAACTGAATGTAAACTGTCTTGTGTCAGATCGATCTATTGATTTTCGTGTAAGCGGAGAACTCATGGTATGTAAAGTGTATTTTAGATTGTAGTATTATCATCCTGATAATGTTATTGGGTTTGGCGGTTTTAACCTGTTAGATTTACCAGTTTAGCTGTTTTTGACCTATAAATATTTGCAGTCTCAGCATTCAAGTATAGATTACTTAACAATTATACAAAAATCTGTTATATTTTTCTGTATGGTTCAAGCTGATCACACTCAAAGAATATTTGGATTCCATAACCTGACCAGAATGTATATGTTACTATTTTCCCTGATGATATCGATGGTGATTCCTGCTGGGCTTTTTGGGCAGGCAGGCCGTACAGATGGGATTAACAGTTACTACTATGCGGATTTGTATGAAGCATTTGAAGATGTTATAAACCTTACGTATAGTAATTCCGGTATAAACATGTCAATGGAAAATCCTGTCGAAATCACAGTTCTTGCAGATGTTACATTGAACGAGCCTCTTATAGTTCCTGATAATGTACACATCAGACTTGTAGCAGGAGGTGCAGTCAGAACAATACACAGGGGCGATCGTTTACTGGAATATCCCTGTTTATGGGTAAACGGAATTAACGCAAGCCTGAGCCTAGGAAGACCAGGTATGGAGTATGAGCTTGTTATTGACGGGGGATGCTTCAACATTACGCCGATATTTGCCGGCGCGCCTATAGCCGCTGTAAATGGTCCTGACTCAAAGCTAATAATGTATGATAATGTGATTCTTCAAAATAACCATAACAACGGCGAAGTTCTTCCGACAAGCCCTTATCAGAACGGTTCAGGCGTTATTGTCCGTACACAATCAACGGATTTTGCAGGAGACGCTTCCATGCATACGGCGGAATTTATAATGAAAGGTGGAATTATCAGGGGAAACACGCTTGATACAATAAGCCCTATTTCAAGCGGCGGCGGGGTATGTATCTCAGGTTTTGGCGTCTTTACAATGGAAGGCGGGATTATCTCAGGCAACTCTGCCAGGATTTCAGGCGGCGGAGTTTCTGTAGGCAGCAGAGGATCATTTTATAAAACAGGCGGAATCATTTACGGGTCTGACGCGCCTGAAGGGCAAAGGAATACTTCTCTTGAAGGAACAGCCGCGCCAAAATCCTACGGGCATGCAGTTATTGTGCATATCTTTGAGCCTCCGTTTAAATACAGGAATGACACGGTAAAAGAAAACGATAATCTTGGCTATACAGGCGCGGCAAGCGGAAACGGCATTTTTAACAGCGGCGATAAATGGGATGATCCTGATAAGGCGGCGCAGAGAAGATTATTAATAATTATCCTGTCAGTCCTTGTAATTTGCATTATCGTTTTCTTTATTATCAGACACTTAATAAAAAAAGAAAAAATAAAAATGGCAAACACTGCGGAAGCCGCGCCTGAAGTTGATCTTGAAGACTTTGATTTATCTTCCAGGGAAAAAGAAATATGCAGGCTGCTATTAACTGAACTTTCAATGAAGCAAATCGCGTATAAACTTGGAATCACATATTCGGGAGCTGCTTATCATTCTCAGAATTTGTACCGTAAATTGAATATTAAAACACGCACGGAGCTGTTTGTAAAATTCGGAAGAAAAGCAATAACAGCGGAAAATTAAAAGCTTGACCTTTAAACTGCTCTCAAATTAGTCTTGCGCGGCAGAACCGTATTTAGCAGAAAGCTCCGCTCTGCCGCTGATACCCAACTTTCGATACAGATTATTGGAATGAAAATTTATCGTTGAAAATTTAATCTTCAATGTAAAAGCAATGTCTTTCAATGTCATACCCTTTAACAGCATTGTAAAAACTTCATGTTCTCTTTCTGTTAAATCCAGGTGTTCTTTAACATTAACTTTTTCCGTTTCCGCTAGTTCTTTAGTAAATTCAGGCATATTCTTTAAATGAAGCCCGTCTGTCCAGTCTTCTGCAAACAGTTTTTTCTGCAGATAAGGAAGGACAAGAAAACAACATGAACATAAGAAAAGCACAACACCAAGAGCGATAACATGATTGGAACCTTCATAACGATCAAATGCCTGTGACAGAATACCTGATATAAAAAAGTATTCAATAAACAGCACAAGACAAAAAAGCCTGAACATTTTAATCGACTTGCTTTTCTTGATAGCTCCCGAACAAAGATAATAGATAATGATGTAGCCTAAACCGTCTCCAAGCCCGTAAATAAGCGACCCCGCGAAATACGCCGCTTCAGAATTGTAATTAACTATGCTCAGCCCGAAAAGCGAAAAGACAAGGAACATAAGCCATATGTAAAGCGAGTTGCGGTTGCTAATCAGCATGATCAGAACAATCACAAGTATAGAAATTAATTGACCTAGACCGTAGGGAAGGCTGTAAATGATGTTATCTGCGCTTTCAATATAATTGATCATGCACATAATCGTGTAGTAGATAATATGAAGCGCGATTACAATTTTTATATTTGAGCTTTTGCCGTCCGCTGACTCTGTAACTTCGTTATCTTCATATGCTTGCTTTCCTGATTTGCGATTCAGCATAAAAATTATAACAAGGTAGAAAGCCATAACGGTAATTCCGCCCCATACCTTATATACCGCCTGAACTGAAGGAAAATACCTGTAAACAGTGTAGTAAAGGCTGTAATAGAAAATAATCAACGCCATGCCGAAAAGCCGCTCGACGTTGTTTAACCTGAAACAGAAAATAGAAAACGCACAGCCTGCGCAGATTCCGTTAAAAAATTGAAAAGCCATGAATACAGCAAGCAGCGCGCCTGGAAGGTTTAATGAAGTATCATTTGTTAGCAGTAACTGGAAAGGTAAAATAACAGCGCAGCATACTGCCGCTATATTTAAAAGCGGTACCATTAACCTTTTGGGGATAAAGACCAATACAAGCCAGCCCAAACCCAGCGGGTATAACATTAATTCGTAGGACTGAAGACCTGCAAATTCGATATACAGGTTAAAGTAACGAAAGTCACCAAGTATTACCGTTAAAGGGAAAATCAGCCACAGCGGCCAAAGCTCCCGTCTTATATTAGTAACGGCAAGCTCATCCCTTGTATATAAAAATCTTTTAACAGTAGAAACAAAGCTCATCATTCTTTATATCAAATTCATGGTTTGCTTTCAATGATATCAGCAGAATAGTGGCATGCAGCGCTTGTCATACTTTTGTTTTTTTGGTAGCATGGGTTAAAGCTTAATTTTGTTTAAGCAAACCTCTTTCCTGAACATTGGGAGAAGTATGATGTTCAGGCATATGGCCATAAGGAGGAACTATGCGCCGATATGAACTTACGGTTATCTTCCCTCTGGAAGAAGACCTGCACAGGGCGGGACGTGAACAATTAATCGCGGATCTTGCAGCAAATGGAGCCGAGATAGAAAAAACCGATGAACTCGGAGATCGCGATCTCGCGTATGAAGTTAAAAAAAGAAAGCGCGGAAAATACGCTTTGCTGGTTATCAAATCCGATCCCGCGAAAATTACCGTACTTGATCGTATTTTTAAACTCAACGCAAATCTTCTAAAATTTCTCTTTGTAAGAGCCGAGGATTAGGAGATTGTATGGCAGACTTGAATCATGTAGTTTTAATTGGACGCCTTACAAGAGATTCGGAATTGAAATATACCGCGGGCGGGCAGGCTGTCTGCAAGTTTTCCATCGCAGTAAACCGCAGAAAAAAATCAGGCGATCAATGGGAAGATGAGGCTAATTTTTTCGATATTGTATTATGGGGAAAACAGGGTGAATCTCTTCAGTCGTATCTTGTAAAAGGCAAAATGATTGGTGTTGACGGAGAACTTCGCCAGGATCGATGGCAGCAGGACGGGCAAAACAGATCAAAGGTTGAAATAATAGCGAATTATGTGCAGCTTTTAGGCGGCGGAGGAGCTTCAGGCGGCGATCGGCAAAATTACCATAACAATTCATCCGGCGGTTTTTCTTCGGGTGAATCGCAGTCTTACAGTTCATCCAAAGATGACGGTTTTACCGACGATATTCCCTTTTAATTTATAACATTAACAAACAGGAGTTATTTTATGTCTGACGAAAAATATTATGATAACGAACATCATTCCCGGCACGACAGGGGAATGGATATGCAGATGGACGACCGTGACGGCGATGATCGTTCAGGAAGAGGCGCAAAGGGCGGAAAAGTTTTTTTCAAGAAGAAGGTCTGTAAATTTTGCGCGCAAAAGCTGAAGATTGATTATAAAGAAGCTGACACGCTCAGGCGGTTTATTACAGAAAGGGGGAAAATTCTTCCGCGGAGAATAACAGGAACCTGTGCTAAACATCAGAGGGCATTGGCTCTTGCGATAAAGCAGGCAAGAAGTATAGCGCTGCTTCCGTATGTAGCCGAATAAAAATTATATGCTGCAGGAAGGAGATAATATCTCCGGCGAAAAAGCCATAAACATTCCCGTTTCAAAACATGCGCTTGTAACGATAATTGTTTGTACAGCTCTCAGTCTTTTCTTTATGAGGACAGGTGTTCTGACATTTATTTATCTTGTGCCGCTGGGGTATGCTGTTATTGCAAGCGGTTCTTTTTTATATACATTCTTGGCGGCAGCACTCGCCAATATTGTCATTTTAATTATTTCGAATAATCTGTCATCAGGTAATCCCTCTAACATGTGGATGGATATCCTGTATTTAACAGTATTGTTTCTTATGTACACATGGGTTGTCGGGGGAAAAAATATCCGCACTGCATACAGAATCATAGTTGCGTCAGCCACGGGAGCTGCTTTTTTTCTGTTCACGGTATACAGAATGGATTCTGTATTTTTTTTAATATTTACAGAAGCGGCAAATGAATTATTTCCAGGTATAGTTTCTATGGAAATGATGGAGACCGTAAGGAGTATTATTTTTAGGGGAGGCGCTCTTGTTTCAATGCTGTTCCTGTTTTTTGTTAACAGGCAGCTTGCTATTAGCGTTGTATGGCTGATTAAAAAACAAAGAATTGGCCGCGGACTGACAGGTTTTTTCGCGCCTTTCAGCGCTATCTGGGTTTTCTCAGGCGCGCTGGCTACTATCATCATGGCAGGAATATTCAGGATTGAGATTCTTGAAATACTGGCGTGGAATGTATTTATAATTTGTGCTATTATTTATCTTGCTCAGGGCGCGGGTATATTGATGTATTTGCTTGCTCAAAGAAGTTCTGCTTTCCGGCTTTGTTCAATTATACTTTTAATAGTATTGTTATTCAGTCCTCTTACTATAATTATCATTGCAGCATTGCTGCTATTGGGAATTATGGAAAATTGGCGTCCGTTCAGACGCACTTAAAAAGCCTCTACTCCGGGGCCTGACTGCGCAAGTCAGTGAACAAAACAGCTGCTTTTTTGCGGCTGATATTATTATCATACTCTGTAAAACTTTTCAGGGTATTTTGTGATGCCTTTGGTACTTATTCCTTAGGTATACAGGGAGCTTGGTATGAAAGTTATTTTAAACAAGGATCTTGCGACTCTCGGTGAAGAGGGAGATGTTAAGGAAGTAGCGAAGGGTTACGCACGTAATTATCTTTTCCCCAGGGGAATCGCGCTGCCTTATACCCCGCGTATGATAAAACAGGTCGAAGGACGCAGGGCAGAAATAGAAGCGCGTAAGGAGCAAAAACGCCTGGACGCCAGAAGTTTAAAAGAAAAACTTGACGCATTTGAAATGAGTATTACAATGCCTGCGGGAGCAAACGGAAAACTTTACGGTGCGGTTACAAATCAAACCATTGCCGATGAACTTTTAAAAAGCGGATTCCAAATTGAACGCAAGCGTATTGATCTTGCCGGAAATGGTTTTAAAAATGTCGGTAAATATAAAGCTGTAATAAAACTTTATGAAAACCAGTCAGCAGAGATTTCTGTTACAATTATCGCACAGGAAATAAAGACTGAAACACCTTCATCAAAACCTGCTCCCAGAAGGGGAAGAAAGGATGACTCGCAGCAAGCTGCGCGCAGAGAAGGACAAAAAGAACAGAAAGCTCCCGCGTCTGAAGATACTCCGGCAGAGCAAGCTGCAGAAAACTGATATTAATGTATGGCTCAGACAGTAAAAGACAAGACGCCTCCTCATGATAATGAGCTGGAGCAGGCTGCGCTTGGGAGTCTTTTAGCTGATAATGAGGCGGTTACTGCATCAATCCAGATGCATTTGCGCTCCGATGACTTTTATTCACGCGCAAATACCCGCATTTATGAAGCCATTATGAGCCTTGACGCCAAAGGCCTTCGCCCTGATATCCAGACTGTTGTTCAGGAATTAAAACAGATGGGCAAGCTGGATGAAGCCGGAGGCGCATCCTATGTTTCCAGCCTGACAACTGTTATTCCCTCAAGCGCGAATATTGAATATTACGCGCAAATGGTAAAGAACTATTCTTTAAAACGATCTCTTTTAAAAGTCGCTTCCAGAATAGGCGTAAGCGCCTATGATGAGTCAAAAGACTCAAGGGAAGTTTTGGAAGAAGTACAAAAGCATATATTTGAACTAACAGACGATCGTCATGTTTTTTCCGCTAGAAAAATTAGGGAAGTGTTAAAGGAAACAATCAATATTTTGGACGATGTTATGAGGTCCAAAAACCCTATAACCGGTATTTCTTCCGGTTTTGAAAAGCTCGATCAGATGACATCAGGTTTTCAGCGGGATGAGTTCATCATAATCGGCGCAAGGCCGTCTGTAGGAAAAACAGCGCTTGCATTGAACATGGCATCCCACGTCGCGTTTCATCAAAAAATATCTACGGCTTTTTTCTCGCTTGAAATGTCTGATGTAGCTCTTGTTCAGCGTCTTATAAGCAGCGAGGCTATGGTCAAAGCGCAGAATCTTCGCACAGGTTTTTTAAGCGCAGACGATTATAAGAAAGTTGTAAACTGTATGGGTGTTATTTACGAAGCTCCCTTTAATATTGTTGATATGCCTAACATGAAACTTCTTGATCTCCGCGCGCAGGCAAGAAAAATGAGATCGCAGCAGGATGTAAAAATAATCTTTATTGATTATCTGGGACTTATCGGGCATGAAAACAACTCATTGCCGCGGTATGAACAAATTTCAGAAATCTCAAGGTCATTGAAAGGGCTTGCGCGTGAACTGCATATTCCGATAGTAGTACTGTGCCAGCTAACCCGTGATGCGCAATGGGAAGCGCCTACCCTGGCTCATTTGAGGGATTCAGGATCAATAGAACAAGATGCGGATTTGGTGCTGTTTCTTAACAGGGAAACAGCAAAAAAAAGAAAAAAAGACAAGGAAGAGGAACATGCAGCGCCTGTCGATATTATTCCTACTGATCTGATAATTGCCAAACAAAGAAACGGTCCGACAGGCATAGTAAATCTTGAAATGGTAACAAAATACGCTAAATTTGCGCCGTTATCAAAATCAGATAATTAAAAGACTACTTGAATATATTTTTATTTTGAATATAATAATACATATTTCTAGGGAGGAAGTATGGCATTTACAGACGAATATAATTTTGACTTGCTTAAAAATGAGGCTGAAAACCTTGTTATCCGTGAGGTAGAACTGCAGTTAAAAACTGAACCTGAGAGTATGTGCCGCTGCAATGAATGTATTGTTGATATTGCGGCAATCGCGCTGAACACGGTTAAGCCATTGTACAGATTTTCGATTCTTGGAACCCTTTATGCGTCTCAGGCAATGAACGAGAGGGCTTATGCGGACAGCGTTAAAAATGCGGTATCAGAAGCAATCAGGAGAGTAAGGGAAAATCCCGCTCACGATTAAATTTTACCTAAACGCCTCAGACCGGAAAAGATTCTGTACTGAAAGATAAGACCCGACACGAAGCGATGTGTAAATGTCCTTTTTTGGGTGTTTTCTGTAATCATCGCGGGTTTTATTATATAGTTCCTGCGGGATTTTCATGACAGCAATCTCGCCTTGTCTGATTCCGTCCAGGTGAAATTCAATACCTTCTTGGCTGCAGCAGCAGTACCATGCGTTTATGTCGTTTTCAGGGTAATTTTCTGCGGCTTTGGTCAGCAGGAATGATTTTAATGTTTCAATAACGACAGGTTCAAGATTGTCTTTAATTACAGCCAGGCGATCGGCCATCTCCGGGAAACTTATGATAGTTTGCACAGATTGATTGTGTTTTTTCCTGCGGTAAAACTCGCCGCGCTCAAGTTCGGGAATTACCTCCATCTTAAGGTTTTTTGACTTCCAGATAACTATGATTTTCAGCTCGGGTTTGTGTTTTTTCCCGCATGAAGAGCAGCTTACGCTCATGAATGTCCCGTTTTGAATTTCGTCAAAGTATCCGTTATTTTCGTCTATATCTATCTCTTCGCTGTAATCAAGCCGAACATTTGCGCCGCATAAACAAGAAAAATTTCTTTTCATTCTCGCTCCCGTTCCTAACTGCGCACAAAGAACATTATATCACCAAACAAAGCCAGTACCATAAGACAGAGAATAATTGCCATTCCGCATGCGTTAAAAACAGAAATCGCCTTCGGCGGAATTGGTTTTCTTCGTATCATTTCAACAAGGAAAAGTATAATCATTCCTCCGTCCAGCATGGGGAGCGGGAGCATATTCATTACGCAAAGGGCGATTGAGATAAGTGCGATAAAATTGGCAATGGAGCGCAAACCGGTTCCAAGTCCCTGTTCAAAACCCTGGGTTGCGACATCTCCCATCATGTATGTTATGCGCACAGGCCCGGAAACTGCCTGGGTAAGATCGATACCCATAAACAAAAGGCGCAGGCTTGTAACAGAGACTGCCAGTGTTCTGTAACTTTCCTTTATTCCTTTTACAATCGCGGCGGGAAATGAAAGATCGGGGGAGCGGTAACGGATTATTTCCCAGGAGAAACCAAGTTCTCCGTCCAAATCCTCCGCGCTGAAACTAGCTTCGCTCCTTTGTCCGCCGCGTTCATATTCTATTGTAAGGTTTCCTTCTCCCGTGTCTCTTGCAGCCCTGAAGTCCTCGCTGTTATAAACAGGTATCCCGTTAGCAGATATAATCCTGTCCCCTGCCATTAACCCCGCTCGCTGCGCAGGACTTCCTTCGGCAACAGTATCTATTACTGTGTCTATCCATGAATAAATGCCGACTCTTCCAGCGCCTGAAGTTTTATCAAGAGCAGGCGTTACATTTAACGTCCGTTCATTCCCGTCTCTTTCAACGGTTACAGCAAGATTCTTGTTCGGGTTTAAAGCAACAATTTCCTGAATTTCATGGTAATAAGTTATTTCCTGTCCGTTAATCCGTTTAATAAGATCGCCTGTTTGCATTCCTGCGATATCAGCGGGATAAACCTCCCCGTTCGCTACTTCTGAAGCCAGAATAATTTTATTCCCTACTGTATTGATTTCAAAACCAGCGCCCCAAATGAAGGACAACAGAATCACCGCCAAAACCAAATTAAAAAGCGGGCCGCCTACGGAAACAACAATTCTCCTCCATGGACTTGCCGCTAGGTATGAACCTTTCTCGGCGGCTTTGCCGTCGCGCATATTTTCCCACGCTTCGGTATAATTTGTCTCTCCCTGCATTTTACAGTATCCGCCGACAGGAAACATGCCAATCCGGTATTCTACAGAACCTATTTTCTTTTTCAATATTGGATTTCCCCAGCCAATTGAAAAAGCTTCTACATTAATTCTTACCAGACGGGCAGCAAGAAAATGTCCAAGCTCGTGGAAGAACACAACTATTCCAAGACCTATTAAACCTAGCAGTATATTAATTAGTATCGTCATATAAATTCCTTGACATATTATTACACATTCCAGTCATTTATACCACACAGGTATTTAAGCGGTTTAAGAAGGATTTTGCTTTTTTGCGCGCGTCAGTATCAGTTTGCATGATTGCTTCAAGGGACATGCAATCTCCTGTCCAGTCGGATTTAAGGACATGTTCAGTTATTCGCGGAATATCAGTAAACTTGATTTTTTCACTCAGGAAAGCTGCAGCGGCTATTTCATTGGCGGCATTATAAGCGCACGGATAAAGTCCTCCCTTTTTTGCGGAAGTCCATGCAAGGCTTAACATCGGGAATTTTTCAATATCCGGCTTATGGAACTCCAGTGAAAGAGAATCAAAATTAATTGGCTCCAGACTGGAAGGTACAGTATCCGGCCAGTAGAGCGCATCGTGAACAGGATGGCGCATATCAGGTTTTGACATTTGAGCGTAAATTACTCCGTTGCAAAGACGGATCATCGAATGGATAATGCTTTGAGGATGAATTACAACTTTTATTTTATCAGGGCTTAAATTAAAAAGGCAGCAGGCTTCAATTATTTCAAGGCCTTTATTTGCCATGGATGCAGAATCAATTGTTATTTTCGGCCCCATATTCCATGTAGGGTGACAGAGCGCTTCCTTAACAGTCGCTTTTTCCATTTCATTAAAACTTAAATTCTTAAACGGTCCGCCCGAAGCGGTTAATATTATTTCACTGACTGTTTCGTTTATATTCTTGCTTTCAACTCTTCGCAGCAATTGAAAAATAGCGGAATGTTCGGAATCGACAGGTATAATATTTATATTTTTTTCTTTCGCACTGCGCATAACAAGTTCACCGGCCATGACGATAGTTTCCTTATTGGCTAGGGCAAGGTCAGATCCTGATTCAATCGCCGCAAGAGACGGCTGCAGGCCGGCGGCTCCTGCAATACCGTTTATTGTAATGTCCGGTCTTAGCTCTGCCAATAATGATAGTAATTTATCCATACCGTCCCGCTCTGTCAGTACGCATGAGGCGGAAGGGAATTGTCTTGACAGTTCTTCAAGCTGACTGCAGCTAGATTTGGCGGAAAGAAGAACAATTTCGAAATTTATGTTCGCTTTATTTCCAGCGCTGCGCGAAATAATATCAATTGAACTTCTTCCAATGGAGCCTGTAGCTCCCAAAACAGCGATTCGTTTTTTTTTAAACATTCAGTAATTTACTAAACAGCAGAAAAAAAACAGGAGCCGCTACAGCGATGGAATCAATTGAATCAAGGACGCCGCCTCTGCCCAGCATAAAATTCCCTGAGTCTTTAAAATCGCAGCTTCTTTTAATGGCGGATTCAGCTAAATCACCCAAAGAGGCGGCGATGCCTGTGCAAATACCAATTATTACCGCAGTATGGATCAAATTGGGAAGGGAAGTATCCGTAAGCGGAAACACTGAAGTAAATAAAAGTATGGCTCCAATGGATATAATAAGCGATCCGAATATTCCGCCTATAAATCCCGCGATGCTTTTATTCGGGCTGACAATAATAATCCCGCGGTTATTCGCTCCGAATAATGTTCCGAAAAGCCACGCAATTGAATCATTGCCGAATGTAATAAAAAGAAACAAAAGAATCGCAGGAGGATTACCCCAGCCGCTCATAAATACAATCCAGCATATAAAAAAGCCGGGATATATAAGCACCGAAAAGCATCCGATAATATAATTGGTTATAAATTCAATTTCCGCTTTTCTGGAAAAAACCCTTGATATTAATGACCATCCGGCGCCTGACATAATAACGGCAGGAATAATCCATTGGGGTAAGCCAAAACTGATATGAAGAGTAACTGCAAAAGGCGCCAAAGCGCCGAGAATAAAACTTTCCGCTTTTGGGATATGAATCAGTTTCTTTTCCAGCATGGAAGAGAGTTCCAAGGCGCCCATGCCTGAAAAGAAAATAACTGCCATATTTAACGCAAGATTGAATTTATAGGGGAGAAGGAGAACAAGAGCGGAAACAAGGGGGATTCCGATAAAGAAAACCAATAACCGTTCAATTATTTTTTTCATTTAATACCGCCGTACCGCCTGTCCCTTTTTTGAAAATCCGCTATCGCGATTTCCAAATCGCACTTTTCCCAGTCTGGCCATAGTTTATCAGAAATATATAACTCCGAATAGGCACCTTCCCATAGAAGAAAATTACTTGTACGGTATTCGCCGGCGCTTCGAATAATTAAATCCGGATCCGGAATATCCGGATTATCCAGATACATATGAAAATCATTTTCATTAATTTCAGCTGTTGTTTCAGCGTTATTTGCGGCGTATTTACGAAACGCTCTTATTATTTCATCCCTTCCGCCGTAATTTATGGCTAAAACCACCTGCATGCCTTCAAAATCCGCAGTATCTCTTATTGTATCGGCAATTTCCTTTTTAATACTATCGGGCAAACCTTCAAAATCCCCTGTAAAGCGTGTACGGATTTTATTCCTGATGCTGAAATCCATCTCCGAGCGCAGATACTGTTTAATCAGATTCATTATAAAGCTGACTTCATCTGATGAGCGTTTCCAGTTTTCTGTAGAAAACGCGTAAAGAGTTAAATATTTTATCCCAAGATCGCTTGCTGCCTTAGTTATTCTTTTTGCGGCTTTTAGTCCCTCAAGATGTCCCTGCGTACGGACAAGCCCTCTTTTTTGAGCCCACCTTCCGTTTCCGTCCATGATTATGCCGACATGGGCAGGGATAGTATCTTGCATTACACTTCCATAATCTCTTTTTCTTTCTCCTCAAGCACTTTATTAATCTGGGAGATGTAACTGTCGGTAAGTTTCTGAAGTTCGTCGACGCTCTTTGTTTCGTCATCCTGTGTTATTTTGGAATCCTTTAACAGTTTTTTTAACTCTTCGTTGCCGTCACGCCTTATATTGCGGATTGAAACTCTGGATTGTTCCGCTTGATTTTTGGCGAGTTTAACAAGTTCCTTTCGTCTTTCTTCCGTTAGGGGGGGAATTGAAATGCGGATAATTTTACCGTCGTTTGAGGGGTTCAGGGAAAGTTCGGATGTACGGATTGCTTTTTCAATTTCCGCGATAAGGTTTTTATCCCAGGGTTGAATAACAATAAGGCGCGCTTCAGGTACAGAGATACTGGCTACTTGATTTAAAGGTGATTTTTCCCCGTACGCGTCAACACGGATTCTGTCAAACAGGGAAGCCGAAGCCCGCCCTGTCCTCAATGCCGCAAAACCTTCCTTAAGGTTCGCAACAGACTTTGCCATTCGCTCTTCGTTTGATAATAAAACATCATCTATCATCGCTTGACCTCAATATTATTCCGCGCCGACCCTGTAATAAACATAATCGTTCACAGCAAGTTTTGCGCCCGCTTTTTTCGCGCATTCCTCAACGGCTTTGGCAACAGTTAGTTTTTCGTCTTTTACATAACCTTGTTCCATCATGCAGATTTCGTTCAGGAATTTGTTTATCTTGCCTTTCAGAATTTCTTCAAGCACATTTTCCGGTTTACCTTTAAGTTTTTCATCCTGTTCCATCTGAATCTTGAATATACCTTCCTGCTCCTTAAGCCAGTTTTGGTCTATTTTACTTCGATCCAGCGCTTTCGGATTAAAGGCCGCTATGTGCAATGCCAGTGAAAAAACAAAAGCCTTTACATTATCATTTTTGAATATTTCCGGTTTATCGGATTCGCATTTTACAACAACGCCGATATTGCCGTCTCCGTGTATATACTGTACAAGGTATTCGTTTGAAGACGCTTTTATCTGGTAAAGCCGTTTGAGCCCCATGTTCTCGCGAATTTTTGTGGCAAGGTCCTGTACCATGTTATTAAGCTCTTCATTGGGCGCGTTTAAACCCTGTTCCAGCGCCTTTTTTGCAATGGTTTCACCTAACACAATAAAATCGGGATTTCTTGCCACAAAGTCCGTTTCGGCGTTAAGTTCGACCAATACTGCCGAAGAGCCGTCTTCTTTTATCTTTACAAAAATCTTTCCTTGATTGGTAGCGCGTCCCGCTCTTTGTTCAAGCGCGGCAAGCCCTTTTTCCTTAAGCAGTTTTTCCGCTTTCGCAAAATCGCCTTCCGTAGAAACAAGCGCATTCTTACATTCCATCATGCCTGCCCCGGTCTTTTCCCGGAGTTTCTTTACTTCAGCTGCGCTGATATCAGCCATTTTCTTCTCCTTATCAATTAGCTAGTGTCTGTCCGCGAAGCCGGTTGTTTCGCAGACTCCAGCTAACGTAAAACTTCAGTTTTACGTTAGCTTCCTTAATTTAAAGGGAGAAACCAGTTTTACTGGTTTCTCCAAAGCCATATTCATAACTAACCAAGTTTTGTAAAAGTATCATTCGTCCTTGTATACTTTATCAACATCAACCTGAATTTGCGCATCACGGTCATCATCTTCAGACGCTTCTTCATTTGTCTTTGCGGCCTTACATGCTTCTTCGGTTGTATATTTTTCGATATCAATTTCCCTGTCTTCTTCCTTTATACTTGCGTCATTCAAAAGACCTTCAATATCCTCGTCTTCATCGCCCAATGTTTCAATAATCTTAAGCCCCACTTCGTTATCCGCTTCTATAACAGCGTTTGCGATAATCTGCGTAAAGAGGGTAATGGCCCTTATTGCGTCGTCATTGCCTGGAATGGGGTAGTTAATGCCTTCCGGATTGCAATTAGTGTCTACAACAGCAATTATCGGGATACCCTGTCTTTGCGCTTCGGCAACAGCGATTGCCTCTTTTCTTGTGTCGATGATAAAAAGGATACCCGGCAGTTCCTTCATTTCCTTGATGCCGCCAAGGTTTTTCTGAAGCTTTATACGCTCTTTACCGAGCCCTGAAATCTCTTTTTTTGTGAGATTCTCGAAAGTGCCGTCAACTTCCATTTTCTCAAGTTTCTTCAGGCGCAGAAGGGATTTCTTAATTGTTACAAAATTGGTAAGCATGCCGCCAAGCCAGCGGTTATTAATGTAGAACATTCCGCAGCGTTCCGCTTCTTTCTGTACTGCCTGCTGCGCCTGTTTCTTTGTCCCTACAAAGAGCACTGTTTTTCCGGCTGCAACGGTCTTACGTACCGCTTCGTATGCGTCCTTGATTGACTGGATTGTCTTTTGCAGATCGATGATGTGAATGCCGTTCCTTTCCGCGAAGATATACTTCTTCATGCGCGGATCCCAGCGCTTCACCTGGTGGCCGAAATGTACTCCTGATTCCAGAAGATTCTTCATTGTTACTACAGCCAAAGTTTCCTCCTAACACGGGTTTACCATGAGTTTGGGTAAACCGCCCATCATTATGTCTCGATAGAGTAAATTAAATACCCTACGGAAATTCAGCCGCCCTGTACGACCGCTTAAATTAACAATTTAAAAGCAGATTAGTGATTCGGTTAATGCCGTTTTAATTTATCAGGAAACACCGAACGGGTAGCCGTTGTCTTTCAACATAGCATAAAATTCATTTAACGGCAAGCCTACCACATTATTAGGACATCCTTCTATTTTGGGGATAAAACAGCTGGCAAGGCCTTGTATACGGTAAGCCCCCGCCGCACCCTGCCATTCATTTGTGTCAAGGTACCATTCGATTTCAGCATCCGAGAGATTGGCGAATGTAACAGTGCTTAAACATGTGCGGATATCTGTTTTTTCCTTGCGCACATTATAAAGAGCCATTGATGTTATTACATTATGCTGCTTCCCCGAAAGCTCTCTTAAAATCGCGCCTGCGTCCTCGCGGCTCTTAGCCTTCCCGATTATTTTTTCGTTAATGGCGATTACTGTGTCCGCGCCGAATATCCACAGCGGTTTTTGCTTCATCTTTTTGATTAACTTTTCCGTTTTTAATTTCGCAAGCTCGCGCGTAAGCAGCTTGGGATCTGTTTGAGTACATAAGCTTTCGTCAATATCAGCGGATGCCGCATTAAAAGGCAGCCCCAGCAATTTAAAGAATTTCTGCCGCTGTAATGATCCGGAAGCAAGGATTATTGATTCCATAATTAAATTATAACATAAAACAATAAAATGATTCTAGTACGGTTTTGTATTTTTTATTAATAATTGATTTCCATCATAGTTATCTTAAATATTTAAATGATAAAGCAGTTATATGTCCTTTAATAAAAGAAGCTGTTAAAAAATCTATAATCATTCTATAATAAAAGGAAAACTTAAGGACAGCATGAAAAAACATTTTCCGCCGGTTCATAAAAGAAAGCTGCTGATAATTATAATTGTTATTTCCATGTTAATTATTGCAGCAACAGCAGTAATTTTATTTTTTACAATTCCGCGGAAAAGCCCTAATACCGTAATTAACAGTTCTGCCGTAGTTCCGTATCTGAAAGACGGCGATATTATTCTGCGTCACGGTGACGGAGCATTATCTTCTCCGTTCAGTGGGATATCATTAACCGATAATAGATTTTCACACCTGGGTATTGTAAGGATACGGGACGGGAACATCACGGTAATTAACTCTGTCGGATCCATTTTAAACAAAGATAAAGGCGTGGAGGAAAACTCTTTAGAGCAGTTTTTAAAGGCTGCGATGAATATTGGAATATTCAGGGCAAAATTCATTGACGGAACATTAATCTCCGACAAAGCTCTGGAGTACCTTGACCGCCCGTTTGACTGGGGCTTTAACCTTTATGACGACAGTAAAATTTATTGTTCAGAATTGCTGTACGTTGTTTTAAAATCAATCGCTCCGGAAGTGGAATTAGCTGTTTTATATATAGATACAATTAATATGAACGTTTTTCCGCTGGACTCAGTTTCCGCTTCGGATTATTTTGATGAGATATTATACATTGAGCTGCCGAAAAAACCGTAACCCCCTGTGAGAGGGGTTACAGTAAGAATATTATTTTCTTGTTAATTCAACAGGAATATCGTCTCCGGGAACAGTTCCTGTAAGCTTATTTCCGCTATATGTGAGAATCATTGTACCATCTTCATCAACTGCTATTACAGTATTTCCTGACACAGTATAAATGCCTTCAGAATCTGGGATAGCGCTTACAGTTCCTTCTTTATCTGCTTTGTATGTTGAACACTTATTGTCACTGGTAAATTCGACTTCTCCGAGTTTTACCGGATCAGGTACACCTTTCGACAAAAGCATTTGTTTGGCTTCTTGTGTACTCATACCCATTTCTGCTGCCCAATCCTTTGCAAAATTATCAAGGCTTGTTTTCATCAGCCATCTTCCGGTAACATTTACATCTGCACCGCTGCCGCCGCTGATCAAGTCATGGCTGCCGCCGGTCATCGAAGCTGCTATTTCTCCTGTATCATCGTAAATATCACCGGCGGTTGTTGTTACGGTATTACCGGTAATATTTATTGAGATATCAGAATTATAGTCATTAGATAGTATGATATTTCCGCCGCCGCCGTCTTCGGCAATGCCATTAATGATATTTACCAATCCGGTGAGTATAATTGTTATTTTCAATGAATAGCTGCCTGCTGTGACATTTGCTTTTGCGGTGTCATCGGTAATAGTCAGCGCATAAATATTGTTATTGTCAACCCAATTGTAAGTTGACTTTGAAGGGCCGGTAGGGCCGCCGCCGCAGGTTGAGAAAACGAATACAGTTGCCGTAATAAAAGCGATTGTCCCGAAAAGTCTCTTTGTCTTTTTCATTTGATACTCCTTTTCGCATTATACAACTGTTTATTATTAAAATACAAGAGAAATCTATCATGAGTGATATTAATAAAAGCCAATGTTTCTACCAAGAACATGATATCTCTTTCCGGCGCTAAAATCATTACGCTTAATAAAAACGATATATTGGCATTGTTTCAAATTCTTACATTTCCCGGATGTGTTATAGAGTTTAAAAAAGTTTTTGAGTTACACCTTTACGCTGAATATAAAATCTTTCCGGCTCTGTCGATATGAGCTTTTAAATCAGGATTGGATAAGTTTTCGTAAATTGAAACATCGACAAAATAGGGAATATCCGAATCGTCAAAATCACCGGCTATATTAAGGAGATCATCGCGGGTAAAACTGTTATCTGTTTTTATGGTGATATCAATATCTGAGCCCGTTTTAAAACATCCCTTAGCCCTGCTGCCGTAAAGAATAACCTGATTTATACCGTTGTATTTTTTAAAAACAGAGAAAAGAGCGGAGATTGTGTTATCTGATAATCCGTATTCCATTAATTATTCCATATTATTCATTTTATCCGCCAATTTATTCATTTGACAGTAATATGTATTTTTAATTTCGATTAATATATTTTCAATCTCTTCTTCGTCGTATAAATGCGATGCCAGATTACGATCCTTTTGCATTTTCATCCACGCTTCGCCGTCCTCAATAATTCCCTTGTTAAATGCGTGCCTGATCGCGTTCTTGCTGCCTATTATACCGGTTATTCTCTGCTCTTCAAGGTAATCCTTCATGACATTCCAGGCAAGCTCAAAGGTAAACTCAAAACCATGTATTACTCCTAAGTGTTTTGGAAAAACTCAGCTATATAAAATTAAGAAAGTTTTCCCTGTTTATCAGATTAAATTTTATTTCAGGATATGATGAAGCGAACGCAGAAGGGCAGGATACATTTTTCCTGTAGTTCCATTTAAATTCATAAGCTGTATAAATGCCGTCCGCCTCATGAATTAAATCAATTTCCTGTTTTTGTTTATTCCGCCAAAACCATCTGTGCGCAAATTTCCTTTCGTACATATCCTTTTTTAATAACTCAGCCATAATAAAGTTTTCCCAAAGAATGCCGATGTCATCTCTTAATTCCAATGGATTAAATGCGGAGATTAATGCATTGCGGACGCCGTTGTCGTAAAAATATATTTTTTTACTGTTTTTTAATTCATTGCGCTGGTTTCTGTTAAATGATGTCAGTCTGTATATTACAAAGGCCTTCTCAAGTAAATCTATGTATTTTTCAACTGTTTTGCTGTCTAAACCGGCAAAAGAGCCGATTTCAGAATAAGATACCTGAGAGCCTACCTGAAAAGCCAGTGCCTGTAAAAGTTTAATAATTTTTTCAGCTTTATGTAATTTTTCCCAGACTAACACATCTTTGTATAAGTAACTGTTAACAAGTTCCAAAAGCCTTTCTTTTTCATCGCCGGGATTAAGAGCAGTTTCAGGATAATATCCGTAAATTAATCTTGTTTCCAATTGTTCATTTTCTTTTAAAACACTTGTTGAGTCAGCCATTTCTTTGAAGGACAAGGGCAGCAGATGATACTCCCATTTTCTGCCTGTTAACGGTTCATTTACTTTATTTGCAAGAGCAAATGATGAAGAGCCGGTAGCGATTATTTTGATATCGTCAATATAATCCGTAAACATTTTAAGTTTTATGCCAATGTCGTTTATCGCCTGCGCTTCATCTATTACAATTATTTTTTTTTTGCCGATCATTGATTTAATGTTGGATACTGACATGTCATTAAAATATCCCTGAGTCTGCGGCTGATCGCCGAACAGCCAAAGTACATCATTATTATCTTTTAGCATATGTTTTAAAAGCGTCGATTTACCGACCTGTCTGGCTCCAAAGAGTATTATTGCTTTTTTGTCGGTCAATTTTTGCTTTATGGATTTTTCCAAAAATCTTGTGATGTAATCATTCATTTTTATAGTATAACAAACAATTCCAAAAATATCATAACTATTTTGGAAAGTTTTCCCTAAATGTCATGATTTATTTGGAAATTACGTATTTCTCATGTATTTGAGCTTGTTCCGAAACCAACCGGGTTTTGGAACAAGCTCAGCTTTCTCATATTATTGAGGGTTTTGAGGTTAATCTGTAAGCCATAAAATTATAGGGATCTATTACGGACTGGAATAGGCTTGGTGTGAGGTCGCGTCAAGGCTTGGTGTGAGGTTGCGTCAAGCATTGGTGTGAGATCGCGTCAAGGCTTGGTGTGAAGTCGCGTCAAGCATTGGTGTGAGATTGCGCCAAGGCATGGTGTAAAGTTGCGTCAAGGGTCTATTCCGTACTGGAATAAGGGTAATGGGGCTGTCCAAGAAGTTGGTTACTTCTTGAACAGCCCTCGTTTTTTCTCCTATTTCTGTGAAATAGTACGAAAAAACTACAATAAAGAAGGTGTCCGAACAAGTATTTCATACTTTTCGGACACCGCCATTACCCCATCAGAAGCATCTTAATTCTTTGTCATTCCAGCAATGCTTCCATCAGAAGCTATCGTGATTGAGTATGCTTCATCTGCAAACATCTCTGATTTCAAATATACTTTAAGCTCTTCATTTGTAGAAGATTCTAATTTATCTGCATTTTCCTGATCCTTTGAATTCGGACTGGATCTTAAACCAGCTATTATATTTTCGAGATTCAAAATAAAAAAGTCAAAAGTTTCGTCAAAAGTCCGATATTGATCCGGTTTAGGCGGCCATGTATCAGTAGTACTGCCAATTGCTATCGATTTTTTGATCATGCTTAAGGTTACAGTTCCTCCTGATTTTTTATAGGTGCCTTCTTCCCTTAAAGTCTGCGGATTCCCTTGATAGTATTTGTACGTACCTTGTATTCCGAATACATATCTTCCTGTTCTGTTTTCGTCTGCGTAATCAAATGATCCTGCCAGAATAGGTTTAAAACCTGAAAAACTTAAATTTACTTCAGGCGCGCCGTCAGAAAAGCTAACTTCTGCAGGCTTCGGGCTGCCGTTTGTGTAAATATAGCCAAGATTTAAATGATAAGAATTGTCTATTATAGGAACCAATAAAACATAAAAATCACCGGTTCCGGTCCAATCAGGTCTTGGTTCACTACTATTTAAATTACCTGCCCATGTATTGTCCCTTGGAATAATAAGGTCGACTGAAAGTTCAGAAGCAGTGATATCTCCATACATGATTGCGGTATTTCGCGGCCAGTAATTTTCCGGAGGCAATGTTTTAACTATCCATATTCCCGCCATGCCATTCAATGTGATACCGTTGAGCTTTATAGATTTTTGTATGGTTCCTGTTCTGGTTACATTAATAGCTGTAGTTAATGTATTGCTTACAAGTCCTTTACTGTCAACAATAGAACATTCAACTGTATAACTACCTATAGGAATTTCACCGGTGTTCCAAGAACCGTAAAACCTGGTTAAATTATTACCTGCATTTAAATCAGATGTGAACTCACGTGTATCAATAACTTCTCCGGCACTGTTTTTAAATTTAAAGACAGTTTTTGTTATGTTATTTACAGGAGAATTAAACTTAATCCCGAACCCTATATAATCATTTTCAGAAAATATGTATGCCGGATTCCATTTGCTGAAAAATAAACCATCCTCATTCATTTGCGGAACAAAAGCAGTAAGAACAGGAGGGGGAGTTCCTTTCTGCGTAGGTGTAAAAGAAACAGTTACACTATTAACTGCGTTGATGGATAGAGAATTGCCACCATCATCGATAATTACTATTGGTGAATCAATGGTAATGGTGCTGGCGGTTGAATCAATTGATATTGATATTTTATTCTCAGGTTGACCATTAGGCGTTAATTCTATCTGATCTACAGAACCTGTAAATGTCCCTGTACTTGTCTTACTGTTACCGTCTGTATCCGTGATTGTCAGTGTATAACTACCGCTTGATATCGACCTGCTTTCAGGCCCTTCGATAAAAAGGCTGTAAATATTACTGGAACTGTCATACCACGTGTATGTCTCTGATAACGTGGCAGGCGGCGGCGGTGTAGGGTCTCCGCAGCCAAGGACGAAAAACCCGCATAGAATCGCTAATGTTAATAGCTTAACTAGGATA